>NZ_JBQQCA010000005.1:0-194369 GCF_052246635.1 Streptomyces sp. 6N223
CCCGCCCTTCGGGGCTCCGCCCCGGCCCCCGATCGCCGCCCCCACCCCAGCACCCCACCCGGGGGTGAGGCGCCGTCGTCAGCCACCCCGGGTGGCGGCAAACGGGGGTGCGGGGGCTTGAGCCCCCGGGTCACTCCGTCGCGATCGCGCGGAGCACGTTCATGCGGCCCGCCCGGAACGCCGGGACGAGCGCCGCGATGAGGCCCACCACCGCCGAGCCGGCGAAGACCGTCGCGATCGTGCCCCACGGCACCTCCAGCACCGAGAAGCCCGACTCCGCCAGCACCTGCTGCCCCGTCACGCCCCACGCCATGCCAAGCCCCAGGCCCAGCAGCGCGCCGAACAGCGCGATCACCACCGACTCCAGCCGCACCATGCGCCGCATCTGCCGCCGCGACAGCCCGACCGCCCGCAGCAGGCCGATCTCCCGCGTCCGCTCGATCACCGACAGGGCGAGGGTGTTCACCACGCCGAGGATGGCCACGATGATCGCCAGCGCCAGCAGCCCGTACACGATGTTCAGCAGGCCGCCGATCTCGTCCTCCATGAGCTGCTTGTAGTCCTCCTGGTCGCGGACCTCGAACTGCGGGAAGGCCGCGAGGCTCTCCTCGAGCGCGGCATGCATCGCCGCCCGCTGACCCTCATCGGCGGCCTCGGCGAAGACCGAGATGTTCAGCGGCATCTGGTCGGCGGGCAGGTGCGCCCGCGCCGTGGCCGTGCTCAGGTACATCGCGCCCTGGTCGAAGAGCATGTCCTCGGACGTGATCGCCCTCAGCGTCAGCGTGACCCCCTTCTCACCCCCCACGAACCGCGCCGTGACCTCGTCGCCGACCGCCAGCCCGTGCTCCTCGGCGAACGACTCGCCCACCGAGATGCTGTCCCGCTCGTACGCCGCCGCCAGCTCGCCCGCCACCGTCGGCGTCCTCAGGTCCTGGGCGTACGTCGGGTCGGCCGCGACGACCTCCTGCTCCGAGCGCTCGCCGTCCGGCGTCGTCAGCACCAGGTTCACGCCCCGGTACTCCGTGACGTGCGCCAGGCCCGGCGTGCCCTTGACCGCCGCCACGACCTGCGGCGTCAGCGGCGCGTCGCCCCAGGACTCGATGAGGTAGTCCGCCCCGACCGAGCGGTCGAGCTGGTCGGAGGCCGAGGCCACGACCGAGGACGCCAGCACCGACAGCGAGCCGACCAGCGCGAGACCGATCATCAGCGCCCCGGCCGTGGCCCCGGTGCGGCGCGGGTTGCGCAGCGCGTTGCGGCCCGCCATCCGCCCGACCGAGCCGAAGACGCGCAGCACCACGGCGTTCAGCACGCGCACCAGGAACGCCGCCAGCAGGGGGCCGACGACGATCGCGCCCAGCAGCGTCAGCAGCAGGCCGAGCCCCAGGAACGGCGCGCCGTCGGCGGTCTCTCCGGCCGTGGCGGCGGCCAGCAGCGCCGCCGCGCCCGCGCCCGTCAGCAGCAGGCCCAGCGCCGCCCGCACCCGGCCCGGGCGCGCGTCGCCGGGCGGGGTGCCCGCGTCGCGCAGCGCCGCCATCGGCGAGACGCGGCCCGCCCGCCGCGAGGGCAGCCACGCCGCCAGCAGCGTCGTGGCGACGCCGACGACCATGCCGGTGATGGGCGTGGCGGCGTTGACCGTGAGCTGCGAGGTGTCGAGGTTGATCCCGGCGGACTCCATCAGCGTCAGCAGGCCCAGCGCGAGCCCGATGCCCACGCCCACGCCCAGCGCCGAGCCGACGGCGCCCAGCATCAGGGCCTCCACCAGCACCGAGCGGCCCGTCTGGCGGCGGCTGGCGCCGATCGCGCGCATCAGGCCGATCTCGCGGGTGCGCTGGGCGACCAGCATCGAGAAGGTGTTGACGATGAGGAAGATCCCGACCAGCACCGCGACCCCGGCGAAGCCGAGCATGGCGTAGCGCATCACGTCGAGGAAGCCGCCGACGTCCTCGTTCATCGACTGGGCGCTCTCGGCGCGGGTCTCGACGTCGTAGCCGCCGCCCAGGGCGGCGGCGGCGCGCCGCTTCAGCTCGGCGTCGCCGACGCCCTCGGCCGCGTCGAGCTGCACCTCGCTGACCAGGTCCGCGGCGCCCAGCAGCTCGCTGCGCGCGGCGTCCGGCGCCATCAGCAGGTAGGTGGCGCCCGGGTTGGTGCCCTGGAAGGTCGCCAGGCCCGTCAGCGTCACCGGGAAGCCGCCGCCGGCCGTGGTCACCTCCACCTCGTCGCCGACCGCGAGCCCTTCGCGCTCGGCGGTGTCGGCGTCGATCAGCGCCTCGCCCGGGCCGGAGGGCTCCCGGCCCTCGGACAGATCCAGGGTGCGCTGCGCGACCGCGTCCCAGCCGGTGCCGATGGTCGGGCCCTGCGCGTCCACGGACTCGCCGCCAGGGCCGGTGAGCGCGATGTCGTCGGTGAGGACCACGCCGTGGGCGGCGGCGACGCCGTCGACGCCGGCCAGCTCGTCCGCCACCGAGGCGGGCATCGTCACGGGCCGGCCGGTGTCGTTGGCGTTCTCCTCTTCCTCCGGCGCGACGGTGACGTCGGCGCTGATGGAGGTGAAGAACTTGTCGAAGGTGGAGTTGAGGGTGTCGGAGAAGACGAGCGTGCCGCAGACGAACGCCACCGACAGCATGATCGCGACGCCGGACAGCAGCATCCGGCCCTTGTGGGAGAAGAAGCTCCGCAGGGAGGTCCTCATCACGGTCATGGCGCGCTCACGCCTTCCGCTGGAACTGGGCGACGTCGAAGCGCCGCATGCGGTCCAGCACCAGTTCCGCGGTGGGGGCGTACATGTCGTCGACGAGGCGGCCGTCGGCGAGGTAGAGCACGCGGTCGGCGTAGGCGGCGGCCACCGGGTCGTGGGTGACCATGACGATGGTCTGGCCCAGCTCGTCGACGCTGCGGCGCAGGAAGCCCAGGATCTCGGCGCCCGCGCGCGAGTCCAGGTTGCCGGTGGGCTCGTCGCCGAAGATGATCGCGGGGCGGGCGGCGAGGGCGCGGGCGACCGCGACGCGCTGCTGCTGGCCGCCGGACAGCTCGTTCGGCCGGTGACGCAGCCGGTCCGCGAGGCCGACGGTGGCGATGACCCGGTCCAGCCAGGCCTTGTCCGGCTTCCGCCCGGCGATGTCCATGGGGAGGGTGATGTTCTCCAGCGCGTTCAGCGTCGGGAGGAGGTTGAACGCCTGGAAGACGAAGCCCACGTGGTCGCGGCGCAGCCTCGTGAGCCTCGTGTCGCGCAGGCCGGTGATCTCGGTCGAGCCGATCC
This sequence comes from Streptomyces sp. 6N223, assembly GCF_052246635.1. Classification (NCBI taxonomy): domain Bacteria; kingdom Bacillati; phylum Actinomycetota; class Actinomycetes; order Kitasatosporales; family Streptomycetaceae; genus Streptomyces; species Streptomyces sp. 6N223. Next base: position 3,257 of record NZ_JBQQCA010000005.1, read on the forward strand.
AGATGCGGCCGGAGGTCACGGTGTCGAGCCCGGCCAGGCAGTGCATGAGGGTCGACTTGCCCGAGCCGGAGGGCCCCATGATCGCGGTGAACGCGCCACGCTGGATGTCCAGGCTCACCCCGTCCAGCGCCATCACCTGGGTCTCGCCCGATCCGTACGCCTTGACCACCGTCTCGGCGCGGGCGGCGACGGCCGCGGCCACGCGGGGAGGAATCGGTACAGCCGTTGCCACGGCAGTCTCCTTGCTTGTCGTTCCTGTGGTGCTGTCATGTCAGGTCAGGTACGCAAGCAACGGTGCCGTTCAGCGGGGGTGCCGCACGATGGTGTGCGTCTCCGTATCGGGCCGGGGGATTACCCCACCCTCACGCCCCCGGCAGACCCCATCGGCCCCCTCTCGCCCCTCTCCCCGCTCTCCCTGCCCATGGCGTACATCCGGGCGATGACCTCCTCGATGTCCGGCTCGCGCAGCGACAGGTCGAGCAGCGGATAGCCCTCGGCGATGCGCGCCACCAGCGGCGCCGCGCTCGCCGTCGCCGGGAACGACAGCCACTGGCGGGGCCCCTCCACCCGAACCGTGCGCGCCCCCTCCACCTCGATCGGCGCCAACTCCCGCTCCAGGTCCACCACCAGCGTCCGCTCGCTCTCTCCCACTTCGTGCAGCCCGCCCAGCGGCCCGTCGTACATCAGCCGCCCGTGGTCGATCACCATCACGCGCGAGCAGAGCTGCTCGATGTCGGTCAGGTCGTGGGTCGTCAGCAGGATCGTCGTGCCGCGCTCGGCGTTGAGGTCTCGCAGGAACTCGCGCACCTTCGCCTTGCTGACGACGTCCAGGCCGATCGTCGGCTCGTCCAGGTACAGCACCTCGGGATCGTGCAGCAGCGCCGCCGCGATGTCGCCGCGCATCCGCTGGCCCAGCGAGAGCTGCCGGACCGGAACCTCCAGAAGCGGGGCGAGTTCGAGCAGCTCCACGCACCGCGCGAGGTTCTCCTCGAAGCGCCGCTTCTCGACGCGGTACATACGCCGCACCAGGCCGTAGGAATCCCGCAGCGGCAGATCCCACCACAGGGTGGTGCGCTGCCCGAAGACGACGCCTATACGCCGCGCCAGCCGCGTCCGGTCGCGCGCCGGGTCGATCCCGGCCACGCGCAGCCTCCCGCCGCTGGGCGTCAGGATCCCGGTCAGCATCTTGATCGTGGTCGACTTGCCCGCGCCGTTCGGGCCGATGTATCCGACCATCTCGCCGCGCGGCACCCGGAAGGAGATCCCGTCCACCGCCCGGACCTCCCGCCGCTGCCGCCGCAGCCTTCCCTTCCGCACCCGCACGTGAAAGGTCTTCTCCAGGTCCGCGACCTCGATCAGCTCGCTCAGATCGTCGTCCATGGGCCCTCCCTCCTCCGCTCCTCGTCAGCTTCCCGTGCTCCGATAGCTCCGCACCCCTGCCCGCCACGCCAGCGCCGCGACGGCGCACATCGCCGCCGCCACCACGGGCGAGAGGAAGTTCACCCAGCCCGGCAGCCCCAGCGGATCCTCCCGCCCCAGCACCCACAGCACCGGCAGCCAGTTGACGAACGCCAGCGGCATCACGAACGTCACCCCCCGCACCAGCTCCCGCGCGAAGATCGACGGCGGGTACTTCAGCAGGGCGTTCCCGCCGTAGGTGAAGGAGCTCTGCACCTGGGCGGCGTCCTCCGCGACGAACTGGAAGGCCCCGCCCAGCGTCCAGATCGAGCCGAAGATCGCCGCGCCGCTGAGCATCATCACCGGCAGCCACGCCGCCTTCGCCACCGTCCAGTCCACGCCGTCGAGCTCGGTCAGCGCCCAGACCAGCACGACCAGCGCCTGCGCGATCCGGCCGAGGCGCCGCAGCGCGAACCGGTCGGCCGTCACCTGGGCGTACACCGGCACCGGCCGCACCAGCATCGTGTCCAGCGTGCCGTCCCTGATGCGGCCGCCGAGCACGTCGAGGTTGCCCAGCACCAGGTCGGCGAGGCCGAGGGAGACGCTGGAGGTGGCATACAGCAGCGCCACCTCGCCGACGGAGAAGCCGCCCAGGGCGTCGATCTGCGAGAACATGACCAGGACGGCGAAGAAGTCGAGCGCGCTGGTCGCGGCGTTGCCGAACACGTGCAGCGCGAACGTCGTCCGGTAGGTCATGGTCGAGCGCACCCACATCGCCGCGATCAGCGCGTACGCCCGCACCACCTCGCCGGGCGCCCCGGGCCCTCCGCGCTCAGCCACCCTGCACCACCACCTTCCGGGTCGCCGCCGCCTGCACTGCCCGCCCCGCCGCGAGCAGCACCACCGCCCACGCGGCCTGGAACGCCAGCGCCCCGGCCACCTCCACGCCCGCGTGCCGCCCGACCAGCACGTCCGCCGGCACCTGCAGCATCCCCGCCCACGGCAGCCACTGCACGACGTCGCCGAAGGTGCCGGGGAAGACGTTCAGAGGCAGGGACAGGCCGGAGAAGAACATGCTGAGCAGGATGGAGATCATGAAGACGCCCGAGGCGTCCAGCAGCCAGAACGCCGTCAGCGCGACCAGGTACCGGAGCGAGAAGCTGAGGACGACCGCCAGCACCGTCGCGCACAGGAACCACAGCCACGTCAACGGGCTGCGCGGCAGCGCCAGATCGAACGCGAGCGCCCCCGCGACCATCGGCACCACCCCGCGGCCCAGCAGCTCGAAGCCCGCCCGGCCCAGGTCGGAGGCGAACCACCAGAGCTGGAAGTCGACCGGCCGGTACAGGTCGATGGCCACGTCGCCGTTGCGGATCCGCTCCTGCAACTCGTGGCCGAAGCCGTGCCCGAAGATCGCGACCGGGGCCAGCAGCGCCTGGCCGATCCACACGAAGGTCAGCGCCTGGGCCTGGTCGTAGCCGCCGAGGTGCGGGCGTTCGTCCCACAGGGCTATGAAGGCGTAGCAGATGATGAAGCCGAAGACGGTGTTGGTGAACACCCCGGCCGCGGTGGCCATCCGATAGGTCGAGTAACGGCGGAATCCACTGATCGCGACGGCCCCATACACAAGCAGACGAGCCTAATCCCGCGCTCCGGCCGCCCGCCACCGAATAAATTCCCCGTCCGGCTCGGCCCGTTCACAAGATTTACTAAGCGGTGAGCTGGTGGAAGCATCGGTCCATGGCGTACAAGATCCGGCGGGCCAGCCGCGAGGACTGGCGGGAGCTGAAGGCGCTGCGGCTCGCCGCGCTCCGCGATCCCGTGGCGCCCGTGGCGTTCTTCGAGAGCTACGAGAGGGCGGCACGGCTCGGGCGCAGGGACTGGGAACGCCGCGCCTCCGGGGAGCTGGACGGCACCGTCACCTTCGTCGGCGAGGACGAGGACGGGCGGTGGGGAGGGATGCTGTCGGTGGTCACGACGCCGCGCTGCGCCGAGGTCATCAGCGTCTACATGCTGCCCCAGCACCGCGGCACTGGCCTGGCGGCGGAGCTGATGCGCACGGCCATCGCCTGGGCGGGCGGCCGGGAGGTCCGCCTCCGCGTCCACCAGAACAACCCGCGCGCCGCCCGCTTCTACGCCTCCCTCGGCTTCCGCCCCACCGGCGGGACGAACCCGGACCCGCGCGACCCGTCGCAGTACGCCTACGAGCTGGCGCTGCGGCCGGACTGACTCCCCGGTCTGCTCGGTCTACTGGGTCTACTCGATGACCGTGAGGCTGGGCTGGTCGGCGGTGACCGCGTCGACCAGGGCGTGGCGCAGCGCCGCCGTCTCCTTCTGGTCACCGACCACGTACAGCGTGCCGCCCTCGCCCGCGACGTTGTCCAGCGCCAGCGTGTCGACCCTCCCCGGCGAGCAGGACTGCCGTATGTGCAGCTGCTCCAGGCCGCCGAGCGCCCTTGCGATCAGGTCGAGCGCGGCGTCACGGCGACCGGGGTGGGTCGTGAGGGTGCTCTCCAGCTCCATCGAGGCGCCGGGAGTGGCGCGCGCGTGGGTGCGCAGGATCTTTCCGGCCTGGCCGGGCTGGCCGGAGGAGTTGCCGCCGTGGTTGGCCCAGCGCAGCACGTGCTGGATCGACTCGCCCGCGAGCGCGGCGGCGTGCAGATAGCAGCGCAGCAGCGTCTCGGCCGCCTCGGCGTCGAGCTGGAAGATCGGCTCGGTCGGCCGCACCGCCGCGAGCAACGCCGCCGCGCGGCGCCGCGCGACGTCCATGTCCCCGCAGCCACGCTGCGGCGCCCACCGCAACCGCACGGGCGCGTCCGTGACATGCCCGGGGTCATAGACGTGCACGGGCCCCACCTTGCCGCGCTGCCGCGCGGTCTTCGCCCACAGCCGCCCATCCGGATCGACGACGACGAGCCCTTCGGGCCCACCCACGACGGCGCCCACGACATCGCGGGCCGCGGCGGCCGGGCCCTGCCGGCCGCCCCGGCCGGGCGTTACGGGCATCCGCGCGGAACTCCCGCTCGCCGCGCCCGCGTCGGCCCCGTCGTGGCCGTCCCAGCCGGGCGCCAACCCGCCGGGACCACCCGCAGCCGGGTCCCCGGGCGCGCCGTGCGTGCCGTACGCCGCCGGTGTACGCGGGTCTTGCCACCCCGCGCCCTCCGGCGCGTAGGGGTCGCCGGTGCCGGCCGCCCCAGGGGTCCGCTGGGCGTCCGGGCCGGATGGATGGGGACCGGCCGCCCCGCGACCGTGCCCGCCGTCCCGACCCGGCGCCGCGTGTGCCTCGGCGGGGCTCCGGCCCGCGCCGCCCGGCCCATGGGGCGAGCCGGGCACCGAAGGCGCCTCGTACTGGCCCGTGGGGACCTCCGGCTCAAGGGCGACCCTGCCCCCGTCCGCGCCCTCCCCCTCCACGGAGCCGGAGGGGCGGAGCCCCTCTGCCGGGGCCTGCTTCTCCCTCCCCGCGTGCTCCCTCCCCGCGTGGCGCTTCGCGCGCCAGCGGGCCACCTGGATCGCGATCAGCAGCGCCGTCGAGAAGAGCATCACGACCTGCGTCAGGAAGACCAGCCACAGCACCGTCGCGCTCGACAGCTGCTCCGGCGGCGTGGCGGGCCACGCCCCGGCCACGTCCCGCGGATCCGTCAGGAAGGACCGCAAGGCCGTGCCCGTCCGCACGAAGCTCACGTTCTCCGGCCAGGAGCCGTGCGCCACCACGCCCCCCAGCCCCGTCGAGGTCCACGTCAGGGCCGCGAGGCTGGCCAGCAGGGCCACGCCGCCGACCAGCAGGCCGTCCGGCACGCCGCCACCCGCGCGCCGTTCCGGCCTGCCCTGCCGCTGCCGCTGCTCCTGTCCGCCCGGCTCGTACGCCACTTCGCGGCCCCTCTACACCACGCCTTGGCCCTGGCGTTTTTCGAACGCCGCCGCGCGCGCCTCCGTCTCGGCCTCGAACAGGTGGTGCTCCTGCCCGGGTTCGAGCTCCAGGAGCTCGTCGCGCTGCAGGGCCGCAGCCGACTCGGTCATGGCGCGGTCGGTGAAGACCAGCGGGCGTTCCGCCTCCGTCACCAGGTGCTTGACGACCTGCACGTTCCCGTTGACGTCCCACACCGCCATGCCCGGGGTGAGCGTCGGGATGATCTCCACCGCCCAGCGCGGCAGGCCAAGCACCTGTCCCGTCGCCCGCGCCTCGTCGGACTTCTGGGCGTAGATCGTCCTCGTGGAGGCCATCTTCAGGATGGCCGCGGCCTCCTTGGCCGCCGCCCCGTCGACCACGTCCGACAGGTGGTGCACCACCGCCACGAACGACAGCCCCAGCCGCCGCCCGAACTTCAGCAGCCGCTGGAAGAGCTGCGCCACCGACGGCGAGTTGATGATGTGCCACGCCTCCTCGACCAGGAAGATCCGCTTCCTGCGGTCCGGCCTGATCCAGGTGTGCTCCAGCCACACGCCGACGATCGCCATCAGGATCGGCATGGCGATCGAGTTCCGGTCGATGTGGGACAGGTCGAAGATGATCAGCGGCGCGTCGAGGTCGATGCCGACCGTCGTCGGGCCGTCGAACATGCCCCGCAGGTCGCCGTCGACCAGCCGGTCGAGCACCAGCGCCACGTCAAGGCCCCAGGCCCTGACGTCCTCCAGGTCCACGTTCATGGCGTCGGCGGACTCCGGCCGGGGGTGGCGCAGCCGCTCCACGATGTCGGTCAGTATCGGCTGGCGGTCGGTGATCGTCTGGTTCACGTACGCGTGGGCGACCTTCAGCGCGAAGCCGGACCGCTCGTCCAGCGACCGCCCCAGCGCCACCTCGATGATGGTGCGCAGCAGCGCGAGCTGCCCGGTCGTGGTGATCGCCGGGTCCAGCGGGTTGAGCCGGACGAGCTCGTCGAGCGAGCCCATCGGGTCGAGCCGGATGGGCGTGATGCCGAGCTGCTGGGCGATGAGATTCCACTCGCCGACGCCGTCCTCGCCCTGCGCGTCCAGCACCACCACCTGCCGCTCGCGGAACCGGAGCTGGCGCAGCACGTACGTCTTCTCCAGCGCGGACTTGCCGTTGCCGGACTCGCCGAGCACCAGCCAGTGGGGCGCGGGAAGTTGCTGCCCGTAGAGCTGGAACGGGTCGTAGATGTACCCCTTGCCCGAGTACACCTCGCGGCCGATGATGACGCCCGAGTCGCCCAGGCCCGGCGCCGCCGTGGGCAGGTAGACGGCCTGGGCCTGCCCGGTGGAGGTGCGCACCGGCAGCCGCACCGTCTCGGTCCGGCCGAAGAGCAGGCTGGTGAACGCCTCGGTGATGGCGTTGAGCGGATCTCGCGGCGGCACGACGGCACCTCCTCCCTCAGCGGTCTCAGCGACGGATCCCGGTCGCGAACGGGAGCGTGTTCACGAACGCCCTGTGATGTTCCCGGTCGCACCACTCAAGCTTCAAATACGATTTACCCGCGGAGGCGCGGATCGTGCGCTTGTCCCGGGCAAGTGCTTCGGGGTTCGGTGAGGATACCGTGAGGTACCCGACCAGATTCACCCCCGCGGCTCCCGAGGCGAGGTCGTCTCCCCGCTGGTCCACGCGGCCGTGCGCGGCGACGTCGCGCGGGTCGACCGTGCGGTTCATCTTCGCCGCCCGCGAGGCCTCCGCCTCGTCGTTCGTCTTCTCCGTCAGCATCCGCTCGATCGCCACCTCGGTCGGCTCCAGGTCCATGCACACCGCCACGGTCCTGATCACGTCGGGGGTGTGCACCAGCAGCGGGGCCAGGAAGTTGACGCCCACCGGGGTCATGGGCCACTCCTTGACCCACGCCGAGGCGTGGCACCACGGCTCCCGCGTCTCCGACTCCCTCGTCTTCGCCTGGAGGTACGTCGGCTGCCGCGCGTCCAGCTCCGCCGGCCAGGCGTTCCGCTGCGACATGGCCTGGATGTGGTCGATGGGGTGGTCCGGGTCGTACATCGAGTGGATCAGCGAGGCCAGCCGCGCCTCGCCGAGCGGCTGCCGCACCCGGATGTCGGCCTCGGTCAGCCGGGCGCAGATGTCGGTCAGCTCCCGCGCCATGATGACCGCCAGCGCCTCGTCCTGCGACATGCGCTTCCGGTCCCGCGTCGCGCGGGCCGCCTTCGCCACGGTCTGCGCCTCCTGGCTCAGCTCCCGCGAGTGGTGCATGCACGCCACCAGGTACGCCCGGTGCTGCTCGCTGGAGGTGGACACCATCGACTGCAGCTGGTCGTAGCTCTCGCGGATCCACGCGGGGGAGTGCTCGTCGCCCCGGTCCAGCACGTCGTTGGCGTGCGCGTCGGGGTCGGCCGGAAGAGTCCTGGCCAGCATCTGGAGCCGCGTCACGTGGCCGTCGCCGTTGGCCACGTGCTTCAGCAGCGTGCCGAACCGCTCGACCAGCGCCTCCTGGTCCTCGCTGTCCCGCAGCCCGACGCCGGGGCCCTCGATCTCTATGGCCGCGGTGATGGTGCGCCGGTCCTGGTGCAGCAGCACCGCGATCTCGTCGGGGCCGAACGCCGCCGCCAGCCACCGCACGCGCCCGACCCCCGGCGGGGTCCCGATCTCGATCTCCCGCCCGTCGAGGGTGATCCCCGCCTCCGGCGCCGCGGAACGGTACCGCGCGCCTCGGCGCACCAGCCGCCGGAAGGATCGCGTCACTTCAAACCACCTGTAGAACGTCCGCCCGTTGTAGGGCACATACACTGCCGCGAGCGCCAGCATCGGAAACCCGGCGAGGCCGACGATCCTGATCGTCAGCACCGGGATGAGGATGCCGCTCATCATTCCGAGGAACGCCCCCGCGACGATCAGCGCGATCTCCCCGGTCTCGCGGTTGCGCCCGACGATGGACTGCGGCCGCGCCCGACCGATCAGGTACGTCCGGCGGCGCGCCTGCAGGGTCTGCTGTGGTGAGGTCACGGCCTAGCTCCCCCCTCCGCGCCCGCCCGGCGTGCCGGGCCCCGGCGTTCCCGCCCGGGGCGGAGGCGGAGGCGTGGCCCCGCCCCGGCCCGCGCCGCCGCGGTTGCCGTGCGCGGCGACGCCGCCCGCGATGCCGCCCGCGATGCCGCCGGCGGTCCCGCCGCCACCCCCGGCGGCGCCCGAGCCGGACGCGCCGCCGCCCCCGGCGTTGGCCCCGGCCGGGGTGCCCCGGGACCCGTGGGCGGTCATGCCGGCCTTCATCGTGTTCGCCGTGGAGGAGACGGCGGCGCCCGCCGCCCGGCTCGCCGTGTCCTGCCGCATCTGCCGCTGGCTGACGATCTCGTCGCCGAAGCCGGGCACGAAGCGGTAGATCATCGCCGAGGCGAAGATCGCCAGCAGGATGATGGACAGCCCCGAGATGATGGCCGAGGTGGCCGTGGGCTCGCCCTCCTCCGCCTCGGTCAGGGCGCCCGCCAACCCCAGCACGATCGCGATCACCGGCTTGATGAGGATCACCGCGATCATGATCCCGGCCCAGCGGCGCACGTGCTGCCAGAGGTTCTTGTCCACCAGCCCGGCGTACACGGCCGTGCCGAGCATCGCCCCCACGTACAGCATCGCGGCCCGGATCGTCAGCTCCAGGAACAGCACCCCCGCCGCGAGGATCGACACCAGCGACACCACGATCAGCATGATCGGGCCGCCCCCGATGTCCTCGCCCTGCTCCAGCGCCGCCGCGAACTCCCCGAAGAACACCTCCGAGTTGCTCCCGGTGCCCGCGATGATCGCGTCCGTCACGCTGTCGGTCGCGCCCACCACCACGTACAGCGCCAGCGGCGTGAAGGCCGAGGCCATGACGCACAGCCACAGGAAGCCGATGGCCTCGCCGATCGCCGTCGTCAGCGGCACGCCCCTGATGGCGCGCTTGACGATGGCCAGCAGCCACAGGATCAGCGTCAGCACGGTCGAGGCGGCGAAGACCACGGCGTACTGCCGCAGGAAGGAGGCGTTGGTGAAGTCGACCGTGGTGGTCTCCGACACCAGCTCCGACAGCTCCGTCACGATCCAGGAGGCCGCCTCGGCGCAGCCGTCGGCCAGCGAGGACAGCGGGTCGAGCGACGAGTCGTAGTCCTCGCCGTTGCCCCCGCCGCCGCTCTCGGGGTCGCCCTCGCAGTAGTCCTGCGCGGCACCGTCGATCAGGTCGCAGGGGTCGTCCGATGGCTCCGCCGACGGTTCCGCCGACGGGTCGCCGGTGGGCTCGTCGTCCTGCAGGGGCAGCGCCCAGGGCGCGCTAGCGCGCATAGGTGAACCCCCCGAACCGCTCGACCGCATCGGACATCTCCTCCGCCGACGACGCGCGCTGGTCGCGCGCGACCGGAACGGGTCCATCCTCCTGGCTGGAGCCGGTCACCTTCCAGTCCCCGTCGGCCCACACCAGGTCGTAGGTGGTGGTGTACCAGCTCTCCGTCACCGGGTTCGTCGACTCGACGCCCGCCAGCCCGAAGAGCGCCGAGTACCACACCGCCACGCGCGCGCTGTCCGCGCCGAACTCCACGACGCTGGTGCCGACCGGCACGACGCGCGAGACGAAGTCCATGCCGGCGGGCACCTCGCCGTCCTCCTCCAGGCCTATGCGGGTGAGGAAGTCGGGGTCGGAGTACGCCGCGTCCAGGTCGGCACTCCGCTCGGCGGCGACGTCCGGGGCGTAGACGGCCCCGACGATCGCCTGCCGCTGCTCGGCGTCGAACATGCCCTCACCCTCGAGCGCCACCGCGTAGTTCGCCGCCGCGCTCTCCGCGCCCTGCTCGGTCTGCGCGAACCCGGAGGGAATCCCCGCGACCTCGCCCTCCACGGGCAGCTCGCCGCTGGGCGCGGTCGCCTCGGCCTGCCCACCGCCCGCCGGCTCGTCCGACGCGCTCCCCTCACTGCCCCCGCCCCCGGTCTGGTTGGCGATGACGATGGCGCCCAGCAGCAGCACGATCACCCCGAGGATGGTGACGAGACTCCGTCTCGGCGAGGCGGGCTGACGAGGCGAGGGATCCTCTTCCTCCGGAAGCCGCGTCCGCGTCCGGGTCTGCACGGGGAGCCGACGGGCGCGCAGGTCGTCCAAGTCGTCGCCGTAACTCATCTCGCGCCCCCTTAGCTGCGCCGAGTCTATGCCTTCCACACACGACGTTAGCGCCCTCGGCTGACAACGGCGTCTGCGCAAGCGGGGTTCACGAGGTCGCGACGGGCGCACGCACGTAACGGGGGAGGACAGCGAGGCGATTGGGGGTAGTGGTGAGGAGGGGGGTGCCGCAACTCACGCAGACACGCGTCTGTGCCTCGTTCGACTGGGAGGTCGCACGCAGTGAAACGCAATCGAGGCTTACGACTGTTAGCGGGAAGCGCCGCCGTGCTGGGCTCGGTGGCGCTTGTTGTGTCCGGCGCGCCCGGCGCGCAAGCCGCGGCGGCCGGAGAGGTCGCCCCGTATCAGGCCGAGATCCTTCGGCAGGCCCCCACCCTCACCACGACCACGACCGGCCAGGAGGACCCCGGCTACCTGCTGACCACACCCGGCGTCGGCATGGGCAGCAACGGCGGCGCGGCGATCTACGACAACAGCGGCGAGCTCGTGTGGTTCAGCGAGGGCAACTACTCCAATCTCAAGGAGATCACCTTCCAGGGCGAGCCCGCGCTCGCCATGCTGCGCGGCGGCGGCCAGGCCGTGGTCCTCGACTCCTCCTACACCGAGGTCGCCTCCTTCGGCATGGACGGCTACGACGCCGACTTCCACGCGCTGGCGTTCAACGAGGACGGCAGCCGGGCGCTGCTGGCCGCCTACAACCCCGTCAGCTACGACCTGAGCCCGTGGGGCGGGCCCGCCGACGCCCAGGTCGTCGATGCGGTCGTCCAGGAAGTGGACACCCAGACCGGCGAGGTCACCTTCGAATGGCACGGCCTCGACCACATCCCGGTGGACGAGACCAACCAGCCGCTGACCGAGGAGGGAGTGGACTACCTCCACGCCAACTCGCTGGCTTACGACAGCGACGGCAACATCCTCATGAGCGCCCGCCACACCAGCGCCGTCTACAAGATCGACATCGCCACCGGCGACATCATCTGGCGCTTCGGCGGCGAGAACAGCGACTTCACCTTCGCCGACCCCGCCGCCATGCCGAGCTACCAGCACGACGCCACCCGCCTGCCCGACGGCAGGCTCGCGGTCTTCGACAACGGCGTCGGGCGCAGCCCGCAGGCCTCGCGCGGCGCCGTCTGGGAGATCGACGAGCAGGCCATGACCGCCGACCTCGTGCTGGACCTCCAGCCGCAGGAGCCCGTCTTCGCGGAGGTCACCGGCTCCAGCCAGCCCACGACCAACGGCAACCAGCTCGTGAACTTTGGCAACACCGGCCGGCTCGTGGAGTTCAGCGGCTCCGAGCCCGTCTTCACCGCGACCTTCGCCAGCACCTCCACCTACAAGGCGGAGCGGAGCACGGACTGGGTGGGCACCCCGGCCACCGCGCCCGACGTGGCCTGGACCGAGGCGGCGGGCGACGGCAGCCGCGACCTCTACATGAGCTGGAACGGCGCCACCGAGGTCGACGCCTGGCGCATCGAGGCCCGTGACGCCGACGCCGACGCGGACGCCGACGCGGCAGGCGGCGGCTCCTTCGAGACGGTGGCGACCGTCGACAGGACCGGCTTCGAAACCGGCGCCGAGGTCGCCGTGCCGCAGGACGCCGACATCCTCCGCGTCAGCGCCCTCGACGACGCGGGCCACGTCCTGTCCGCCCGCACCCTCACCGACGGGGTGACCGCGACCATCGGCGAGTGAGCCACCGGCCCCTCGTGACCCGGCCGCTGCCCTGCCTCCGCAGTGGCAGCGGCCGCCGTCAGAGAGCCGGGTCCGACGGCCCCACGATCGCGCGCAACGCCGCGAGATGGCCGCGGTATGCCTCCCGGCCCTGCCGGGTCAGGCACAGCCACACGCGCTGCCGGGTGTCGCGGACGGCCTTGCGCTGCTCGACGTAACCGGCGTCCATCAGCACGGTGACGTGCTTGCTCAGCACGGAGGCCGAGACGTCGAGCTGCCGCTGGACCCGGCCGAACTCCGCCTCGCCCGCGGTGTCCAGCAGGGCGCAGATGCGCAGCCGGTTCGGGGCGTGGATGGTGGTGTCGAAGCTCACGCGGCCGTCCGGGGCTGGGTCCTGCGGTGCAGGCGCACGAAGGCGAGGTGGCAGCCGATCGACGCGGCGGCGCTGATCAGTGAGGCCGCGATCAGCCACACCGGCCACCCCGTGACGCGGAACGCCACCGCCGCGCCCGTCACCAGCGCCGGCAGGCCGACCATGAGCGGCACGGTCGCCCGCTTCGGCAGCACGTCGAAGCGCAGCGCCACCCCGGTCTTCTCACGCCATGCCCTGGCCGCGCGGCTCAGGAGTCCCAGGTACACCGCGATGATCGTCAGCGTGATGCCTATCCAGGCCGGGCGCGGCAGCAGCCACTCCGATTCGGCTACGACGCCCCCGTAGGTGATCGGGAGCGCGGCGGCGGGATCGGCTTGATCAGAAGAGGTCGAGGAGCTCGGTGAGGGAGGAGATCCAGGGCACCCCGCCGTTCGCCGCCGGGGGCGCGTCCCGGCACATCGCGCGTCCCGCGTAGCCGAGGTCGATCGCCGCCGCGACCAGGGCGGGGTCGTCGTCGATGAACAGGCACTGGGCCGGAGCCAGGCCCAGGGCGGTGCTGGCGTGGTGGTACATGCGCGGGTCGGGCTTGTTGCAGCCCAGCTCGGCGGAGATCGCGTACGCCTCGAAGAACTCGTGGATGCCGAGGGCGGCGTGGAGGTCGGGCAGCCCGGGCCAGGCATCCGAGACCACCGCCATCCGTATGCCCCGGCGGCGAAGCTCCTCGAGGGTGCGCGTGACGTCCGGGAAGGTCTCCAGGATGGTGGCCGGGTCGACGGGGCGGCTCAGCTCGGCGAGGAGTCGGGGCGTTGGGTCGATGCCGAGGTGGGTGAGGAGCACGCGGTGGTAGTCGTCGTAGTCGGGCGTCGAGTCCGACGCGTCGAGGAAGCGGTCGCCCGCGGCGATGGCGGCGGCGAAACGCTCGGGAGAAATGGAGGGGACATGGCCGAGGACGGTCGGCTCGAAGTCGGCGCGCGGGTTCCACCGGCCGCCGATCGGCTGCATCAACACGCCGCCGGAGTCGAACAGGACGGCACGCAGGTCCCCCGTGGGCAGCGGCTCTCGTGGCTCTTGCGTCACCTTGAGACACTACGCGACGCCGCGCGGGTCATCGATCTGCCGCCCGCCCGCGCGGGAGGAACGGCACCAGCACCATCGCGGCGCCCGTGATCAGGCCCGCGGCCAGGAAGGCGTCGGCGTACCCGTCCACCACGTCGCCGGACTCGGCCGCCACCGCGCCGAGGATCGCCAGGCCCAGCACCGAGCCGATCTGCCGCGAGGTGTTGATCAGCCCCGCGATGCCGCCCGCGTCGGCCGCGTCGGCGCCGGTCGTGGCGGCGTCCGTCAGCGGCGTCATCAGCAACGCCAGGCCCGCGGACATCACCAGCCCCGGGCCGAGGATCGAGGAGAGGAAGGTGCCGTCGGCGTCGAGGACCGCGCTCTGCCACAGGAAGCCGCCCGCCGTCAGCAGGCCGCCCGCCACCGTCAGGGCGCGGCTGCCGACCCGGGCCATCAGCGCGGGGGAGAGCTGCGAGGCGGCGACCAGCGCGGCGGTGTGCGGCAGGAACGACAGGCCGGTGCGCACGGCGCTGTAGCCGAGGACGTTCTGCATGTAGAGGGTGAGGAAGTACCAGAGCGCGAAGCCGCCGACCATGCTGGTCAGCGTCACGAGGTTGCCGACGGCGACACTGCGGACGCGGAACAGCCGCAGCGGCATCAGCGGGTGCGGGCTGCGCGCCTCCACGGCCACGAACGCCGCGAGCGCGAGCAGGCCGCCGACCGCCCAGCCCAGCGCCCCGGGCGCCGTCCAGCCGCTCGACTCCGTCTCGGTGATGCCGTACGCCAGCGCCGCGACGCCGCCGGTCACCAGCACCGCGCCCGGCAGGTCGAGACCTCCGGACCGACCGGGCCGCTCGCCGCCCGGCTCGCGCAGCCACAGCAGCGCGACCGCGCCGACGAGCAGGCCGATCGGCACGTTGATCAGCAGCACCCAGCGCCAGGAGGCGTAGTCGGTCAGCGTCCCGCCCACGAGGCCGCCCGTGGCGCCGCCCGCCGCGCCCACCGCCGTCCAGGCCGCGATGGCGCGGGTGCGGGCGGCCCCCTCCGGGAGGTTTCCGGTGAGGAGCGAGAGCGTGACCGGCGCGAGGATGGCGGCGCCGACGCCCTGCGCGGCGCGGGCGGCGATGAGGAGCCCGCCGCCCTGGGCCAGGCCGCCGACCAGGCTGGCGGCGGCGAAGAGCCCGAGCCCGGCCAGCAGGATCGGCTTGCGGCCGAAGAGGTCCGACAGCCGGCCGCCGAGCAGCAGGAAGCCGGCGAAGGTGAGGGCGTAGGCGTTGACGACCCACTGGAGGCCGGAGGGGCTGAGGGTCAGGGCCTCGCGCATGCTCGGCAGCGCCACGTTGACCACCGACACGTCGAGCACGACGAGGAACTGGCCGACGTAGGAGGCGAGGAGCACCGGCCAGATGCGGGCCCCGCCGGTGGTGGCGCCGGTGGTGGTGGGGCGGGGGCTGGCGGCGGGGGAGGACGACGGTGCCGTCGTCGACTGCTCGGTCATGCCCGCATCGTGTCCGGGCGCACCCCCGGACCGGATCGGGCCCCGGGCCGATCTGATCCGTACCTGTGTCCTAGGACCGAGTCCGGCTTGACCTCAACCTCGGTTGAAGTTCCACGCTGGGACTCACGAGATCCCCCACCGAAACAGACAGGACCGAGGTATGCCAACGCCAACGCCGACGCACAGCAACGCCGAACGCCTCACCATCGCCGTCATCACCGGAAGCGTCCGCGAGGGCCGGCTCGGCCCCACCGTGAGCCGGTGGTTCGCCGAGCAGGCCGCCGCGTACGCCGCCGACACCGCGACCGTCGACCTCGTGGACCTCGCCGCCGTCCCGCTGCCCCTGACCATGCCGGGCTCCGACGCCGCGCTCGCGGACGTCAGCCCCCGGCTCGCCGCCGCCGACGCGATCGTCGTCGTCACGCCCGAGTACAACCACAGCTTCCCGGCGTCCCTGAAGAACTTCATCGACTGGCACAACCACGAGTGGCACGCCAAGCCCGTCGGCTTCGTCTCCTACGGCGGCCTGTCCGGCGGCGTGCGCGCCGTCGAGCACCTGCGGGCCGTCTTCGCCGAGCTGCACGCCGTGACCGTCCGCGCGACGGTCGCCTTCCCCGACTGCTGGCGGCAGTTCGACGCCGACGGGCAGCCGGTCAACGCCGAGGCGAGCGCCCTCGCCGCCAAGTCCCTCCTCGACCAGCTCATCTGGTGGGGCAGCGCGCTCCGCGCCGCCCGCACCGCCAACCCCTACGTGGGGTAGAGCGCCGCGTGTTCGGCGCGGAGTCACTGCCCTGGCGCCGCGCCGTAACGCATCGGCCAACGGCTCCTCGTAGACAACCGGCGGAGAACGCCGTGCCGGCCCACCCGAGGAGACACCCGACGAGAACCGCCACCCGCGTCATGCTGGCCGCCGCCGTGCTGGCCACGGCGGTGGCCGCGCCCACCGCCGCCGGGCAGGCCCGTCCTCGCACCCGCAGTCGCACCCGCAGTCGCACCCGCAGTCGCAGGACGAGCCCGTCGTCCAGGCGGTGCGTCAGGTGGGCCGACCACCGGCGGCGGCGGCACGCTGCGCATGTGGGCCGCGCCCGACGACGGCGAGGAAACGGCCGGCACCGAGATCCTCATCTACGAGGCCCAGGTGGACTGATCTCCACCGCGCGAGGCACCCGAGGGAGGATGTCCGCATGACGACTCCCGCATCGAACGGCACACCGAACGGCACACCGAACGCCTCACCGAACAGCGCCGCACCGAACGCCGCGTCGCCCGCCATCGTCGAGTTCGGCGGCGCCCGCCCCCGCGTCGATCCCGAGGCGTGGATCGCGCCGGGCGTGGTGCTCGTCGGCAACGCGCGCGTCGCCGCGCGGGCCAGCGTCTGGTACGGCGCGGTGCTGCGCGCCGACATGGACAGCATCACCCTCGGGGCGCGCAGCAACATCCAGGACGGCTGCGTCCTCCACACCGACTACGGCTTCCCGACCGTCGTCGGCGAGGGCGTGAGCGTCGGGCACCGGGCGGTGCTGCACGGCTGCACCATCGGCGACGACGTGCTCGTCGGCATGGGGGCGATCGTGCTCAACGGCGCCCGCGTCGGGGAGGGCTCCCTGATCGCGGCCGGGGCGGTGGTGCTGGAGGGCGCGGAGATCCCGCCGGGCTCGCTCGTCGCCGGCGTGCCCGGCAAGGTGCGGCGCGAGCTGGCGCCCGAGGAGCGCGACCGCGTCCGGGTCAACGCCGAGCACTACGTCGACCTGGCCGCCCGGCACGCGGCCGCTCACTCCTCCCGGTAGGCCGGGGCCCGGCGCGGCCCGGAGCGCGGGTGCTCGGCCAGCAGCGGCAGGGTGCGCGGCGCCACCACCGTCGACAACACGACGACGCTGGTGGAGCGGGCGATGCCGGGCGAGCGGTTGAGCTTCAGCAGGATCTGCTGGAGGTCCTCGTGCGAGGAGGCCGCCAAGCGGCAGATCACGTCCGAGGAGCCGGTCGTGGCGTACGCCTCCAGCACGGCCGGGATGGCGGCGAGCTCGTCGGCCACCCTGTCCAGGGCGCCCTGCGCGATCTCCAGGGTGACGAACGCCCGCACCGGGAAGCCGGCGGCGGCCACGTCCACGTCCGGGCCGTAGCCCGTCACCACGCCCGCCCGCTCCAGGCGTTCCAGCCGGGCCTGGACGGTGCCGCGCGCCACGCCGAGCGTCCGGGACAGCTCCAGGATCCCGGCCCGGCCGCCGGCGGCCAGCGCGCGCAGCAGGTCGACGTCGAGCGAGTCGAGGGCGTAGGGCACGGGCGGCATGGGGTCTCCTCAACAACCGGCGGCGACTGGCGGCACATGGTCGGCAGCTGGCGGCAACTGGTCGGATTGTCCAGCAGATGCGGGCATCCGGCCCGCGATCTGGACAGCGCTACCAGAAGGACGCGCCATTGTTGCGCAGTCAGGCGGGGCGCGCTCTCCTGGTCACATGAGCGGCGCGGAAGGCATGCGACTCACCGGGCAGGAGAAGGCGGCGCGGCTGAACGCCGAGCAGCTGCGGCAGCTCGTCGGGCTCGTGGAGCACGACGCCGAGGGCGACCCGTTCCCGGTCTCCGGCTGGGACGCGGTGGTGTGGGTCGTCGGCAACGCCACCCAGGCCGCCCTGTACTACCAGGCGGTCCTCGGCATGGAGCTGGTCGCCTACTCGGGGCCCGAGACCGGCAACCGCGACCACCACGCGTACGTCCTGCGCTCGGGCGCCGTCCGCTTCGTCGTCAAGGGCGGCGTGGACCCGGCCAGTCCGCTGCTCGACCACCACCGGCGGCACGGCGACGGCGTCGTCGACATCGCGCTGGAGGTGCCGGACGTGGACCGCTGCGTCGCGCACGCGCGGGCGCGGGGGGCGCGGATCCTCGAGGAGCCGCGCGAGGTGGGCGACGAGCACGGCACGGTGCGGCTGGCGGCGATCGCGACGTACGGCGAGACCCGGCACAGCCTCGTGGAGCGCTCCCGCTACGCCGGCCCCTACCTGCCCGGCTACGAGGCGCGCGAGCCGACCGGCGAGCCCGCGCGGCTCTTCCAGGCGCTCGACCACGTGGTGGGCAACGTCGAGCTGGGCCAGATGGACCGGTGGGTGGCGTTCTACAACCGGGTGATGGGCTTCACCAACATGGCGGAGTTCGTCGGCGAGGACATCGCCACCGAGTACTCGGCCCTGATGAGCAAGGTGGTGGCCAACGGCGACCACCGGGTGAAGTTCCCGCTCAACGAGCCGGCGCGGGGCAGGAAGCGCTCGCAGATCGACGAGTACCTCGACTACTACACCGGCCCCGGCGTACAGCACCTGGCGCTGGCCACCAACGACATCCTCGCCACGGTCGACACGCTGCGGGCGCGGGGCGTGGAGTTCCTGCCGACGCCGGACACCTACTACTCCGACCCCGAGCTGCGCGCCCGCATCGGGCACGTGCGGGTGCCGATCGACGAGCTGCGCGGGCGCGGCATCCTCGTCGACCGCGACGAGGACGGGTACCTGCTCCAGATCTTCACCCGGCCGCTCGGCGACCGGCCCACGGTCTTCTTCGAGTTCATCGAGCGGCACGGCTCGCTCGGCTTCGGCGTCGGCAACTTCAAGGCGCTGTTCGAGGCGATCGAGCGGGAGCAGGCGCGGCGGGGCAACTTCTAGTGCCGGTGGAGCCGACGCTGCCCTACGGCAGCTTCACCACGGCCGACCAGCCCGGCCGCCCCCGCGTCGGCGTCGCCCGCGGCGACACCGTGCTGGACCTGACCGCCGCCTCGGCCTCGCTGCTGCCCGAGCACGCCGCGCTCTTCGCCGCCGGCACGCTCGACCCGCTGCTCGCCGCCGGGCCCGAGGCGTGGGCGCGGGTGCGCGCGGCCGTGACCGGGTGGCTCGTCGAGCCGGGCGGGGGCGACCTCGCGCCCGAGCTGCTCGTGCCGCGCGCCGCCGCCCGGATGCGGCTGCCGTTCGCCGTCGCCGACTACGTCGACTTCTACGCCAGCGAGCACCACGCCGCCAACCTCGGCCGCATCCTGCGCCCCGGCACCGACCCGCTCACCCCGAACTGGCGCCACATGCCCATCGGCTACCACGGCCGCGCCGGCACGGTGGTCGTCTCGGGAACGCCGGTGACGCGGCCGTGCGGCCAGCTCCGGGCGGCCGACGGGAGCGTGGCGTACGGGCCCTCGCGGCGGCTGGACTTCGAGGCCGAGCTCGGCTTCGTCGTCGGCACGCCCTCGGCGCCGGGCCGCCCGGTGCCGCTGGCCGAGGCCGGGCGGCACCTGTTCGGCGTGTGCCTGGTCAACGACTGGTCGGCCCGCGACATCCAGGCGTGGGAGTACGTGCCGCTGGGCCCGTTCCTCGGCAAGTCCTTCGCCACCTCGATCTCGCCGTGGGTGGTGCCGCTGGCCGCGCTGGAGAGCGCCCGCGTGCCGCCGCCGCCCCGCGACCCGCGCCCGCTGCCGTACCTCGACGACGCCGGGGCCGAGCCGCCGTGGGGCCTGGACATCCGGCTGGAGGTGGCGCTCAACGGGCACGTGGTCTCCCGGCCGCCGTTCGCCGCGATGTACTGGACGGCCGCCCAGCAGCTCGCCCACCTGACGGCGAACGGCGCCTGGCTGCGCACCGGCGACCTGCTGGCCTCCGGCACCGTCAGCGGCCCGGGGCGGGACGAGCGCGGCTCGCTCATCGAGCTGTCGTGGAACGGCGCCGAGCCGCTGACGCTACCCGGCGGCGCCGAGCGGGCGTTCCTTCAGGACGGCGACGAGGTCACCATCACCGCCCGCGGCCTCGACTTCGGCGAGGTGCGCGGGCGCGTGGTGGGATGGGGGGCATGAGTGATGTGCACATACGGGCCGCCGGGGCCGGGGACGCCGAGGCGGTGCTGGCGTTCTGGAAGCGCGCGGCCGAGGGAGTGAGCGTCAGCGACGACATCGAGGGCGTGCGCGGGCTGGTGGCGCGCGACCCGGAGGCGCTGCTGCTGGCCGAGCGGGACGGCGAACTGGTGGGCACCGTCATCGCGGGGTTCGACGGCTGGCGGTGCCACCTCTACCGGCTGGCGGTGGCGCCCGAACGCCGGCGGCAGGGCGTCGCCACGGCCCTGCTGGCGGCGGCCGAGCGGCGCTTCGCCGCGCTCGGCGGGCGCCGCGCGGACGCCATGGTGCTCCACGCCAACGAGCAGGCCCACCACGCCTGGGCCGCCCGGGGCTACGAGCGGCAGCCGCACTGGGGCCGGTGGGTCAAGCCGCTGCCGGGGCAGGGGCCGGCGCCGACAGCAGGCGCAGCTCGCTCACCAGCGGAAGCCAGCGCTGCGGATCGGTGACGTTGGGCTCGTAGAAGCCCATCGTGGTGGCCATCCCGGCGTACTCCTCGTGCAGCGCCCGGGCCACCTGGGCCGGCTCGCCGACGAACGCGAAGGTGCGCAGCACCGTGTCGTCGATGACCGACGGCATCTCGTCCGTCCTGCCCTCGGCCGCCAGCCGGTGCAGCTCGTCGCGCACCCCGCCCAGGCCGTGGAGCTCCAGGATGCGCTCGTAGGTGGGCGCGGCCGTGTAGAACGCGATCTGGGCGCGGGTGCTGGCCACCGACCGCTCGAACTCCTCCTCGGTGCGGCCCGTCGCGATCATCGGCGTGAAGTGGAGCTCGAAGCCGTCCATCGGCTTCCCGGCCTTCTCCCGGCCGCGCCGCAGCGCGGGCAGCGTCACCTCCTCAAGGAAGAGGCGGGTGCTGATGTTGTGCACCACGAAGCCGTCGGCCACCTCGCCGGCCATCTCCGTCATCGCCTCGCCCACCCCGGCCAGCACCACGGGCGGCCAGCCGTGCGGGTTGGGGCCGGGGTTGAAGAACGGCGCCATCAGCGTGTGGCGGTAGAACTCGCCGCGGAAGCGGAGGCGTTCGCCCGTCTCGAAGCTGCGCCAGATCGCCCGCAGCGCCATCACGTACTCCCGCATCTGGGCCACGGGGCGCGCCCACGGCATGCTGAAGCGCTTGGTGACGTGCGTCTTGAGCTGGGTGCCGAGGCCCAGGGTGAAGCGGCCCTGTGAGACGAGCTGGAGGTCGTTGGCCAGCATCGCCGTGGACATGGGGTTGCGGGCGAAGGCGACGGCGATGCCCGAGCGCAGCGCCATGCGCGAGGTGGAGCCGGCGGCCACGGTCAGGCTCAGGAACGGGTCGTGGCGGGTCTCGGAGACCACCAGCTCGTCGTAGCCCGCCTCCTCCAGGCGGCCGGCGAGCCCGCCGAGCTCGGCCGGGGAGACGGAGATCGCCGCGAAGCCGGTCTTCATCGGCGCGGTGGGGGCGTTGGTCGGTGCGTTCATCAGTACCCCATTCCGTAGCCGCCGCTGACGGGGATGACCGCGCCCGTGATGTAGCTCGCCTGCTCGCCGGCGAGGAAGCGCACCAGCGGCGCGACCTCCTCGGGCCGCCCGGGCCGCCCCATGGGCGTGGCGCCGAGGATGTCGGCGCGGCGGCCGTCGCTGAGGTCGGCCACGAGGTCGGTGTCGATCAGGCCGGGCGCGACGACGTTCGCGGTCACGTTGCGGCGCGCCACCTCGTACGCCAGGGAGCGCGCGAAGCCGATCATGGCCGACTTGGAGGCGGCGTAGTTGCTCACCCCGCTCGCGCCCATCATGCCGGCGGCCGAGCCCATGAAGATCAGCCGCCCCCACCGGGCCCTGGCCATGTCCAGCAGGGCGCGCCGGGCGACCCGCACCGCGCCGAGGAAGTTGGTGTCGAGCACCTCGTGGAAGTCCTCGTGGTCCATGCCGAGGAAGAGGTTGTCGCGGGTGATGCCGGCGTTCGACACCAGCACCTGCACCGGACCGTGCTGGGCGGTCACCTCGTCGAACATGGCCTCGACGGAGCGGGGGTCGGTGACATCGCAGCGAACGCCGAACAGCCCGTCGGGCGGCGATCCGGTGCGGTAGGTGACCGAGACCTTGTCGCCCGCCTCGGCGAACTCCCGGGCGACGGCGAGGCCGATGCCCCTGCTGCCGCCGGTGATGAGGACGGAACGGCTCACTGAATGCCTCCCTGTGCACTGCCGCTGAATTCCCGTTGCCGCCAGACGCTGCTGGGCGCACATCAAAGCGAGGTCAATGCGGCGTCAATGCGTGTCACTTAAGGGGAATTCCGCTGGTGAATTCGGCGAGCGGCTGGTTAGCGTCGGCAGCGCCAAGAACAAAGCCGCAGCAATGGAGGAGTGACATCTCATGGCGGAACAGCTGACCACCGTTGACGCCCCCGTGGATATTCCCGCGATGCGCGACGCGATACGTGAGATCGTCATGGCCGAGCTGGAGGTCGAGCCGGGGGAGCTCAACGACGAGGGCCACTTCGTGGACGAGTACGACGCCGACTCGCTCTCCCTGATCACGATCGTCAGCCGGGTCGAGAAGGAGCTGGGCGTCCGCGTCCCCAAGACTGAGCTGAAGAAGATGACCAACCTCGCCGCCACCTTCGGGGTCGTCGAGGCGCACGTCGACGGCGAGGCGGTGAGGTGACGGTGGGCGCATCCGGCGGTGCACCCGGCGGTGCATCCGGCGGCGGGGCGGGAGCCCGCGTCGCGGTCACCGGCATCGGCGTCGTCAGCAGCGTCGGCGTCGGGGTGGCCGCGTTCAGCGCCGCGATCCGTGGCGGGCGCACCGGAACGTCGCCGATCAGCAGCTTCGACGCGGGCGGCTTCCCGGTCACCATGGCGGGCGAGGTGCGCGGCTTCGCGCCCGGCGAGTGGCTGGAGAACATCAACGCCCGCGACTGGGGCCGCAGCGCCCAGTTCGCGGCGGTCGCCGCCCGGCTGGCAGTGCGCGACGCCGGGCTCGACCCGGACGCGCTCTCCCGCGCCGAGGCCGGCTCGGTGATGGGCACGACGGGCGGCGAGTCCACCGTGCTCCAGGAGCTGGTGGAGTCGGCCCTGGACGACGGCCTCAAGAGCCTCGAACCGGACCTGATCGCGCAGCTGCCGGCCAGTCAGATCGCCAACGCCGTCAACAGCGAGCTGCTGCTGACCGGCGAGGCGCAGACGGTGCCGACGGCCTGCTCCGCCAGCAACTTCGCGCTGGGCTACGCCTATGACCTGGTGCGCGGCGGCGAGGCGGACATCATGATCGCCGGCGGCGCGGACGCCGTGAACCGGGCGACGCACGCCGGGTTCTACCAGCTCGGCGCGCTCTCCCCGGACGTCTGCCGCCCGTTCGACGCCGAGCGGGAGGGCATCCTGACGGCGGAGGGCGGCGTCGCGCTGGTGCTGGAGCCCCTGGAGGCGGCGCTGGCGCGCGGCGCGCGGCCGTACGCCGAGCTGCTGGGGTACGGCGTCAACTGCGACGCCAAGCACATGGTGAACCCGGACGCGGCGAGCATCGCCGAGTGCATGCGGCTCGCGCAGCGCGACGCGGGCGTGGGCCCGGAGGAGATCGACTACATCTGCGCCCACGGCACCGGCACGCCCACCAACGACGCGACCGAGATCGCCGCCGCCCGGCAGGTCTTCGGCGACCGGCTGCCGCCCATCAGCTCCATCAAGTCGATGATCGGCCACACCATGGGCGCGGCGAGCGGCCTGGGCGCGGTGATGTGCTGCAAGGCGCTCCAGGAGGGCTTCCTGCCCCCGACCGCGAACGTGCGCGCCGTCGACCCGCAGCTCGGCCCGGGCGTGGACTGCGTGCCGGGCACGGCCCGGGCGGCCAGCCCTCGGGTGGCGCAGAACCACGGCTTCGCGTTCGGCGGCAACAACGCGATCACCATCTTCGGGAAGGTGGCGGAATGACAGCCACGGCAACGGCGACGGCAACGGCAACTGCGACGGCGACGGCAGCGGCGAGGGCAGCGGCGGCGCCTGCGACGACGACCATGACGATCACCGGCTGCGGGGTTCTCTCCGCGGCCGGGCCCGGCCTCGCGGCGCTGGCGGCGGCGCTCAGGGACGGCGGCGCCACGGCGGCGTCCGAGCCGGCCGCCGACCCGGTCGGCGAGTTCCCGCCCCGGCCGCTGCGGCCGGTGCCGGCGTTCGACATCCGCGACTACCTGGGGCGCAAGGGCACCAGGAAGCTCGACCGCTTCAGCACGCTGGGCCTGGCCGCCGCGCGGCTGGCGCTTCAGGGGCGCGGCGACGGCGGGGAGGCCGTGGATGCCGGCGACGACGAGACGGGCGTGGTGCTGGCCACCAGCACCGGCAGCCTGCGCAGCCTCACCGCCGTCGCCCGGGACACGCTGGTGCAGCCCAAGCCGTACCTCGTGGACCCCTCGGCGTTCCCCAACACCGTCATGAACAGCTGTGCCGGCCAGATCGCGATCTGGAACGGGCTGCGCGGCCTGAACGCCACGGTGGCGGGCGGCCAGGTCTCCAGCATCGCGGCGCTGCGGTACGCCCGCACCGCGCTCGCGCGGGGGCGGGCGCGGCGCCTGCTGGTGGGCGGCGTCGAGGAGCTGACCCCGGCCGTGGCCTGGGGCAGGCACCGGGTGGGAGGCCTGCTGCCGGACGCCGCGCTCGGCGAGGGCGGCGGGTTCCTCGTCGTCGAGCCCTCGGCGTACCGCCCGGCGGAACGCGCCCGCGGCGCGCTCGCCGAGGTGCTGGCCGCCGAGGTCGCGTACTACGGCGGCGCGCTGAACCACCGCGTGAGCCTCGCCGACGGGCTGGCCCGGTGCCTGGAGCGGGCCCTGGCGCGCGCCGGGGTCGACCCCGCCCGGGTCGACGTGGTCTCGGCGGGCAGCGGCCACCAGGTGGCGCTTCGGCGCATCGAGGAGCGCGCACTGGCCCGCGTGCTCCCGGCGGCCGGCGGCCGCGCCGTGATCCGGGTCGCCGACGCGCTGGGCGACTGCTACAGCGCGAGCGGCGCCATGCAGCTCGCGGCCCTGCTCGCCGTGTGGGGGGACGGGGATCACCCGGGGGGACAGCGCATCGGCCTGGTCACGAGCGTCGGCCACGACGGGAACGTGGGCTGCGCCGTGGTGCGCGAGGCGCGCTCCGCCGACTCCTGACGCCCCTGACTGCCCCTGACGCCCCTGACATTCCGACAACCGCCCCACCACGGGGCAATGTTGACAGTGTGAGCATCGCCGATACGATGAGCTCGCGGGGATGTTGTCAGCGTTCACATCCTGGCGGCTCATGCCCACCAGGCGGCTCGCTCACCGATCTCGTCCGTGCACACCACGCACACCACGCACACCATCCACACCGACTCCGGCATCCCGAGGGGGACGCTCATCATGTTCACCTGGCTCGGCCGCCTCGCCTTCCGGCGGGCCCGGCTGCTGCTGATCATCACCGGGCTCGTGGTCGCGGTCGCCGGCGTGCTGGCGACCGGCGCGATGGAGCGGCTCAAGGTCGGCGGGTTCCTCGACCCCGAGGCCCCCTCGACCGAGGCCGCCGAGCTGATCGACTCCCAGTTCGGCGGGCAGGCGAACATCGTCTTCCTCGTCGAGGCGACCGAGGGCGCCGGCGAGGGCGCCGGAGAGGACGCCGGTGAGGGCAGCGGCGGCGGCTCGGTGGACTCGCCCGCCGTGCGCGAGGCGGGCGAGCGGCTCACCGAGCGGCTCGCCGCCGAGCCGGAGCTGAGCAACGTCGTCTCCTACTGGTCCACCGGCGCGCGGGCGTTGAAGTCCACCGACGACCGCTACGCCGTCGTCACCGCCCACGTCGCCGGCGACGAGCACGAGGCGCTGGAGCACACCCAGGACCTCCACGACGAGTACGAGGGCTCGCTGGGCGCGGCCGAGGTGACCTTCGGCGGCTGGCAGGGCGTCAACCGCGACATCTTCGAGAACGTCATGACCAGCCTCGCCATCGCCGAAGCCATCGCGGTGCCGCTGACGCTCATCCTCCTGCTCGCGGCGTTCGGCAGCGTCGTCGCCGCCACCCTGCCGCTGGCCATCGGCCTGCTCGCCATCGTCGGCACCTTCGGCCTGCTCAGCGTCCTCGGCAGCGTCACCGACGTGTCGATCTTCTCCGCCAACCTCACCACCGCGCTCGGCCTCGGCCTGGGCATCGACTACGCCCTGCTGATCGTCGCCCGCTACCGCGAGCGGCTCACGGCGGGCGACAGCGTCGAGGACGCCCTGGTCAACACCGTGCGCACGGCGGGCCGCACCATCGTCTTCTCGGCCGCCATCGTCGCCGCCTCGCTCGCCACGATGCTGCTCTTCCCGCTGTACTTCCTGCGCTCCTTCGCCTACGCGGGCATAGGCGTCGTCACCATCGCGGCCCTGGCCGCCCTCTTCGTCGTCCCCGCGCTGCTGGCGCTCCTCGGGCACCGGATCAACGCCGGCAAGCTGCCCTGGGTCACCGGCATCCGCGGCGGCGACGCCCCGTTCTGGGGCAGGCTCGCCCGCGGCGTGGCGCGGCGCCCGCTGCTGGCCGTGCTGCCGGTCGCCGCCGTGCTGCTGGTCGCGGCGTCGCCGCTGCTGGGCGTCCAGTTCGGCACGCCCGACGAGCGGGTGCTGCGCGACGACGTGGCCAGCCGCGAGGTCAGCACCACCCTGCGGGAGGACTTCGAGGGCTTCGACGACAGCGCCATCGAGGTGGTCACCACGACCGGGCTGTCCGACGAGGCCCTCGCCGACCTCGCCACCCGGATCTCCGAGCGGCCCGGCGTCGTCCAGGTCGAGACCAGCGGCGGGGTCTACGCCTCGGGCCAGGCCGTGCCCGGCGCGCGGCCCGCGGCGGAGCGCGGCAGCGACGACGCCGAGTGGCTGACCGTCGCCACCGACCTGACGCCCAAGTCCGACGAGGCCACCGACCTCGTCCGCGACCTGCGGGCGATGGAGGTGAACGCCGGCGACCCCGGCGGCGGCGAGGCGACGACGCTCCTCGTCGGCGGCACCGACGCCGAGCTCATCGACACCCGCGACGCCATCGGCTCCCGGCTGGCGCTCGCCCTGGCCGTGATCGTGCTCATCACCTTCCTGGTGCTCTTCCTCTTCACCGGCAGCGTGGTGCAGCCGCTGCGGGCCCTGCTGCTCAACGGGCTCGGACTGGTCGCCACGCTCGGCGCCATGGTGTGGGTCTTCCAGGAGGGCCACCTGTCGGGGCTGCTCGGCTTCACCCCCCAGCCGACGGACTCGGCCATGTCGGTGCTGATCTTCTGCGTCGTCTTCGGACTCGCCATGGACTACGAGGTGTTCGTCATCGCCCGGATCAAGGAGATGCACGACGCCGGTCTCGGCGACCGGGAGGCGGTGGAGCAGGGGCTGTCCAGGACCGGGCGGATCGTGTCCACGGCCGCCGGGCTGCTGGCCGTCAGCTTCCTCGCCTTCGGCACCAGCTCCATCAACTTCGTGCAGATGTTCGGCCTCGGCGCGGGGCTCGCGATCCTGCTGGACGCCGTCCTCATCCGCGGCGTGCTGGTGCCGGGCTCGCTGGCGCTGCTGGGGCGGGCGGCCTGGTGGCTGCCGGGCCCGCTCAAGCCGGTGCACGCCCGCCTCGGCCTGTCGGAGGCACCGGAGGAGGCCGCGCCGCCGCCGGCCCCGGCAGCGGGGAGCGGCGATGCCGGGCCGCCCAAGCGGCCCGTGGCCTCCGGACGCCGCTGAGCTGAGGCCGCCGACGTCGGCGACGTCGCCGACGTCGCCGCCCCCAGACCCCCGGCCCGCCCTCCTGTATGACCAGCAGGAAGGCGGGCCGGGGCCGTTTCCTCTCCATCTCCCGTCTCCCGCCTTCCCTCGTCCATCTTCCATCGGAAATTGACGGCGGTTTGATGTCCCGCCGCCAGGATGAGCCCAGAAGAAAAAGGAATCACGTGGTCACCGAAGAACCGGAGGCGAAAAAGGGTGACGACAGCGCTGAGGTTCACCTCGATCGACGATTTCCTGGGCGACGGCAGAAAGCGCTACTTCAGCCAGGGGTTCAAGCGCGTCAGCCAGCGGCTGACCGGAATAGCCGTGGGGCCCGGGGAACACGGCGCCGGCCAGGTCGCCGCGACCGCCGCCGTCACGTACCCCGCCGACTGGTCGCGCAAGAACGCCGCGATGGACCTGCGCCCCCACCTGTCCTCCGTGGACGCCATGGTGATCGGCGTTCAGCTCGCGGAGATCCACCTGACCCACGCCCACCGCCTCACCCCCGAGCAGCGGCGCGCCTGCTGGCTGCGGCGTTTCGTGATGCGCTCCGGGGGCCGCCCCCAGGAGTCCCTGGCCAGCTTCCCCGTGACCGCCGTGCTCCGCGAGACCCGCCCGCGTCACGGGCTCGTGCGGCCCGCGGTGTCCACCTTCGACATCGGCGTCGGCGGAATGCGCATCGCGTGCGAGGTCGAACACGACCTGGGCGACCGGGCTTTCGACGACGCCTGGTACGACACGGCCGAGGACGTCCTCGGCGACGCCGCCGACCGCTACTACGGCGACGGCTTCCGCGCCCGCGACCACGACATCCGCGAGGTGGACCTCGCGCCCGACGGCAGCCACGTGCGGGCGGTGGCCGCGATCGCGGACGCGCGGGTCTCCCGGGAGGGCTTCGGCGCCGCGTACCAGCCCTCGCGCACCATGGTGGACTGCTTCCTCGCCCTGGCGCAGCTCGCCCAGCTCCTCATCTACCACGAGGACAACCTCAGCCGGGGCCAGAGCAACACGCTGTGGATGCGCAGGCTGACGATGACCTGCGACCGCCCGGACGCCCCGCTCGGCGAGGCGTTGCCGCTGGCGGTCCACCGCGAGCGCAGCGACTTCCTCGACACCGGCGACGGGCAGTGGCGCAAGGCCGACATGACCGGCGACTTCCAGAGCGTGCAGGCGCGCTCCTCCATGGCCCACAGGCTGCCCGCCTGACGACGCCTGACGACGCCTGACGAACGACCAGCAGACCAGCAGACCAGCAGAGCGACAGAGCGACCGACCAAGGACCGACGAGGACACAGGACACAGCCGATGGAACGACAGATCAGGCTCGCCGTCTCCGGCACCTACTCGACCGGCAAGACGACGACCACCGAGGCGATCGCGATCGCCACCGGCATCCCCCGCACCCACGCGCTGACCGCCCGCGACATCCTGCACGACCTGCTGCCGGGCAGGCGCCTCGACCAGCTGTCGGCGTCGGAGCTGATGGTGATCGGATTCCGGCGCATGGAGGAGCGCATCCACCACGAGGCCGCCGCGATGGAACGCACCGGGTCGTTCGTCGCCGACGGCTCCGTCATCCACGAGTGGGTCTACGGCCACGTGCGCATGCGCGTCGGCATCAACCCGCAGGCCAACCGGTGGAGCCGCATGGCCCGCGAGATCGCCGGGATCCCGCTGAAGCCGATGGTCAGGCAGACCATGGACGCCTGGGGCACCGTCGTCAAGAACCGGGCCAGGAACTACTACGACGCCTTCATCCACCTGCCGGTCGAGCTCCACATCAAGCAGGACGGGCACCGCCCGGTCTCCGAGGAGTTCCGCAAGCTGGCCGACCGGCTGCTGCTGGAGACGGTCCAGGACATCGGCATCCCGCACCACGTGGTCCGCGGCAGCCTCGCCGAGCGCGTCGGGCGGATCGTCGAGCTGTTCGACCTGCCGCTGGTCATGCCGCTGGAGGACGCCGTGGCCATGGCCGAGGAGTCGGTGAAGCGGCAGCGCGAGAAGCTGGAGCAGCGGGCCCGCCAGCAGGAGGAGTCCAACCCGGTCTCGCGGCGCAAGCGCCTCAAGTACGCCATCCGCTTCTGAGGTTGCGCCTGAGGTTGGGTCCGAGATTCGGTCCGAGATTGGGCCCGGGGCTGGGCCCGAGGCCGGCCGTACACTGGTGGGCGTGACGACGGCGGTGCGCAGCCAGGACGGTCGGGGCGCCAAGGGCGCGGGCAAGGGCGCCTACCACCACGGCGACCTGCACAACGCGCTGACCGACGCCGCCGTCGAGCTGGCCGCCTCGGGCGGGCCGCAGGCCGTCGTGCTGCGCGAGGCCGCCCGGCGGGTGGGCGTTTCCGCGGCTGCGGCGTACCGGCACTTCGACAGCCACGCCGACCTGCTGCGCGCCGTGAAGCAGCGGTCCCAGCGGGCGCTCGACGAGGCGATCGTCACGGCGTTGGCGGCGCAGGAGCCGCTGCCCGACGAGGGCGATGACGCCGTGCGCCGCCTGCGCGCCATCGCCCGCGGGTACGTCACCTTCGCCCTCGCCGAGCCCGGCCTGTTCCGCTCGTGCTTCTGCCACACCCACGGCGACGCCACCGCCGAGAGCGTGCGGGAGTACGACACCTTCCGGCTGCTGCACGAGGTGCTCGACACCCTCGTCGCGGCCGGGCGGCTCAGCCCTGAGCTGCGGGAGGGCGGGGAGACGGCCGCCTGGGCGACCGTCCATGGCCTCGCCACCCTGCTGCTCGACGGACCGCTGAGCGCGCTGCGTCGGGAACACCGCCCCGCCGTCATCGAACGCACCCTGGACGCGGTGGTCAACGGGCTGCGCCTGGAGTGAGCCGACGCCGCCGGGCGGACGCCGCCGGGCGGGTGCCGGGCGTAGCGGCTCACAGCCAGGCCAGCTCACACCACCTCAGGCCACCTCACGCCACCTCGAGCACGATCTTTCCGGTGGTGTGGCCCGTGGCGATCAGCTCGAACGCCTCGGCCACCCGCTCCAGCGGCAGCGTCCGCGTCACGGTCACCTTCAGCGCGCCCCCGGCGGCGAGTTCGGCCAGCCGGGCCAGCTCGGCGTGGTCCGGCTCCACCAGCATGGGAACGCCGCGTCGCCCGTCCGCGCCCGCGATCGGCTGCGGCGGTCCGCCCGCCACCCGCACCAGCGTGCCCCCGGGTCGCAGCGCGGGCAGCAGCCGGGCCGTCTCCTCGCCCCCCAGCAGGTCGAGGATCACGTCGGCCCCCGACACGGCCTCGGACTCGGCCACGTCGGTCGTGGTGTAGTCGATGACCTCGGCCGCGCCGAGCTTCCGCACGAACTCGTGCTTGGCCGCGCTCGCCGTGCCCGTCACCGTGGCTCCCAGCGCCACCGCGAGCTGCACCGCCAGGTGGCCGACCCCGCCGGCCGCCGCCGTCACCACCACGCGCTGGCCGGGCTCGACGCGGGCGATGTCCACCAGCGCCTGCCAGGCCGTCAGCCCGGCCAGCGGCAGCGCCGCCGCCTCGGCGTGGCCGAGGGCCGCGGGCTTGGCCACCAGGTGCCGGGCCGGGCTGGTGACGTACTCGGCGTAGCAGCCCGCCGGGTGCGGGAAGCGCACCAGGCCGCACACCGCGTCGCCGGGCGCGAAGCGCGTCACCATCGGGCCGACGGCCCGCACCACGCCCGACATCTCCCAGCCAAGCGGGAAGGGGTAGCTCACCGGCAGGCCGCCGCCCACGCTCACCCGCCGGTCCGCCGGGTTGACACCGGCGGCCCTGACCTCCACCAGCACCTCGCCGAGCCACGGCGAGGGCCGGTCCCTCTCCCTCACGCGGACCCCGTCCGCGCCGCCGCCCTCGGCGATGGCCGCCCGCATGACCGCTCCCGTAGCTCCCGTAGCTCCCGTGCCGTCGTTCGTCATCGATCAACTCCGTTGTGGTGGCTGTGTCTTCTTGCTCTTCTTGTGTTGTGTCTTTGGAGGCATCGCGCTGCCGCGGCGCCCCGGGATGTGCTGGGCTGGTCGCATGGCCAGTGACGTGGAGGTCGCGCGGGCTGCCGCCCGGCAGCGCGCGCATGCCTACAACCAACGGATCGTGCGGGCGCTGCGCGAGGGCGGCGGCCGGATCGGCGACGGGTCGCTCATCGACAACGGGCACCTCGTGCTGCTGCTGCACACGACGGGATCGCGCAGCGCCCGCGGCCATCTGACGCCGCTGTACTACACGGTCGACGGCGGCGGCGACGGCGTCGATGGCGGCCACGGCCATGGGCGGATCGTGGTCGTCGCGGCGCGGGGCGGCATGGACAGCAACCCCGACTGGTACTTCAACCTCCTGGCCACCCCCCGGGTGGTCGCCGAGGTCGGCGCCGAGCGGGCGGAGTTCATCGCCCGCCCGGTCACCGACCCCGCCGAGCGCGACCGCCTCTTCCGCCGGCACGCCGACCAGCACCCCGTCTTCGACGACTTCGCGCGGCGCACCCGCCGGCGTTTCCCCGTCATCGTGCTGGAACGGGCCGATCGGCCCGCGCCCGGCTGACAGGCGTGTCAGGCGGCCGCGGCCGGCTGGAGCGCGAGCAACTCGCTGTGCAGCCGCTCCACCTCGGGCGAGGGGTCGATGCCGAGTTCGCGCACGAGCAGCGCCCGCAGCGCGCGGTAGGCGGCCAGCGCCTCCGAGCGTCGGCCGGACTCCCGCAGCGCCTCGATGAGCCGCAGGTGGAAGTACTCGTGGAGCGGGTGAGCGGCCACCAGGTTCCGCAGCTCCGGGACGAGTTCGCGGTGGCGGCCGAGCATGATGTCCGCGTCGATGCGGAGTTCCAGCGTGCGCAGCCGCAGCTCGTCCAGGTAGGTGAGGTAGCCGGAGAGCACAGGCCCGGCGGGGACGTTCGTGAGCGTCGGCCCCCGCCACATCTCCAGCGCCTCGTGCAGCAGCGTGGCCGCCTCGGACGCCTGGCCCCTCCCCAGCGCGGCCCGGCCCCGATCGACGGTCCGCGCGAAGACCTCGGCGTCGATCTGCTCGGCCTGGGCGCGCAGCATGTACCCCGAGGGCATGGTCGCCAGCAGCCCTGCGCCGACCGGCACCGGGCAGTCGCGTTCCAGCATGGCCCTGAGGTGGTAGACGTGAGTTCGCAAGGTGGTCATGGGTCTGCGCGGCAATCGGGCTCCCCACAGCTCTTCCGCGATGGTGCCGAGTTCGACAACCTGGTCGCGTCGCGCCACCAGCAGCGCCAGCACGGTGCGGACCTTCGGGCCGCGCGGCACGTATGCGCCGTTGCTGGTGTGGATCTCAAGCGGCCCGAGCACGCCGAATTTGATCATGATTCCCCTCCTGGCTGTGATGCCTGGTTCAATGCGTAGCAGTCGCCGAGTGGGAGGGACAACGCAGACGCATCGAACGACTCTCCGCATGCCTCCAATGAGGTATCGAGTTGTCCAATCTTGTTTCCGCACAGTCATGGGATTGCTACAAAGTGTGGAGGAACTGAGGAGGACTCAGGTGTATGCTGGTTCCCACCAGGGGGTGAGGCGACCCCGATTCCCGATTAACTACTGGATATGACCGTCCGGTAATCGGAACATCGAGAACCACGCACAACTACGCACAACAGCACAGGCAGGGGGCTTGCTGTGGTACACGGGGTAGCGTCGGCGACCGAGGCCGCCGAGGCGGTGGAATCTCGTCGCCCATCGATCCTGAGCGCGTACGAGAACGAGCTATTCCAGATCGGATCGCCGCTCATCGCGGAGGACCAGATCCGAAGAGGCTGCCTATGGCAGGCGAGTAACGCCATCTCCGACTGCGTTCGCA
Source organism: Streptomyces sp. 6N223 (assembly GCF_052246635.1). Lineage (NCBI taxonomy): Bacteria > Bacillati > Actinomycetota > Actinomycetes > Kitasatosporales > Streptomycetaceae > Streptomyces > Streptomyces sp. 6N223. The sequence goes on from NZ_JBQQCA010000005.1 coordinate 36,572, forward strand.
GTGTCGAGGCCGGGCAGGTGCTGTTAGACACGGGCAATCTGCCTCAGCTGGATCAGATGGTCGACAAGTTCACGGCCATGAATCTCCATCCCATGGACTATGTGCTGGCGTCTCACATCTTTCTGGAGAAGGCGACCTCCGAAATATGCCAGGCACTTCTTGACACCGGAAGCACGCACGCGGTTTTCACCACGGCAACATCGTCGCTGGCGCGCAGCGTCAGCAACCGCATCAGGTTCCTCGCCCGGCTCTACGACTCCAACTCGCTCGACGCCATCGGAGAGATCCGCATGGTGGAGCGACGCCGCCTCGCCCGCGACATCCACGACAACATCGGCAACAGCGTGACCCTCGCGATGCGCCACGCTGACAACGCCATGGCGCGCCGCGACGACCGCGACAGAGTGGACGAGCAGGTCCTCAAGACCCGGCGCGCCCTCACCGAGGCCATGCGCCACATCCAGGACGTGCTGTGCGAACTGCGCGGCCAGGACCCGCTCATCGGCCTCTTCGAGGCGCTGAAGATGTTCGCCGAGCACATCGAGCCGGAGACGATGGAGGTCGACTTCTCCCTGACCGGCGAGGACTGGCGGTTGCCCGACACGAACCGCAAGGAGATCTTCCTCATCATCTGCGAGGCGCTGCGCAACGCCGTGGCCCACTCCGGCGGCGACCGCGTCCGGATCTCGGTGGCGGTCCTCGACCAGGAGGTCTCGGCCGAGGTCGCCGACAACGGGAAGGGCTTCGCCGCCGCGAAGCCCTTCTCCACCGGGTACGGCCTGCGGGCCATGCGCGACAGGGCCGCGCTGCTCGGCGGCACGTGCGAGGTGCTGAGCGCGGTGGGCGACGGGACCCGTGTCCAGGTGTCGATACCCCTGAGGGAGAGGTGATGCGGGCCGCACGGCACCCCCGGCGCATCGGCATCCTCCTCGCCGACGATCACGTCCTCATCCGCGAGACCATGCGGGAAATGCTCCTGGCCACCGACCAGTTCGCGGTGGTCGGCGAGGCGGGCGACGGCGAGGAGGTGGTGACCCTCGCGGCCCGCCTCCAGCCGGAGGTGATCCTCCTCGACATCAGCATGCCGAAGAGCGACCCGGCGCTGACCCTGCGCCGCGTGCTGGCGGCGTCGCGCAGGTCGAAGGTCGTCATCGTCACCATGTACGGCGAGCTGCCGCTGGCCCAGCACATGCTGCGCCACGGCGCCCACGGGTACGTGTCGAAGGCCGCCCGCTCCGACGAGCTGGTGGACGCCATCCTCAGCGTGCTGGCCGGGCACCGCCGCATCGTGGTGTCCATCCCCGAACCCGCCGAGCCGGACGAGGCCGGCGGCGACGCCCGGCCGGAGAGGGGAATGTCCGACCGCGAGATCGAGGTCATCTCGCTGGTGGCCGAGGCGCTGAGCAACCGTCAGATCGCGGTCCGGCTCAACATCACCGAGGGCACCGTCAAACGCCACCTGCGCAACATCTTCGGCAAGCTGGACGCGGTCTCCCGCATCGACGCCGTCAACAAGGCGTTCGCCGCCGGGGTGATCCCCTCCCGCGGCGCGGCCGGATCGCGGGACGCGCTCTAGCCGTTCGGGGCTCGCCGATGAGTTCCGCGGCGACGGACGGTCAGAACATGTGGAGGTGATCGCCGTGGCGTCGCGCGAGGGCGGAGGTGAGGTCGTGTTCGTGGTGCGAGGACCGGTCGAGCGGAAGGACGTGCCCGGCGTGGTGGCGCGCCTGCGTGAGCAGCTCGCCGGTCACGGCGAGGCGACGACGGTCGTGGTGGACGCCCAGGAGCTGGGCCCGGCTAGCGCCGCCGCGCTGGACCTGCTGGCACGGATACGCCTCACCGCGGGCCCCCGGCCCGTGCGTTTCACGAACGTGCCGCGGCGCCTCAAGGATCTGATGGAGTGGGTCGGTCTGGGTCACCTCTTACGAGTCGAGCCGGGGCGGCATGCCGAACAGGGGGAAGAAGTGCGGGGTGTCGGGCGCGGCGGCGTCGGCGGCGAGCCGTCCCTCGTTGGTCTCGATGAACTTCTGGGCCTCGGGTGTGAGGAAGACGGTGATGTCGCTGACCCGGCCCCCGGTGATCTCTAGCACCTGCATCGCCCACGGCATGTACCCGCCGCCGCCGTCCCACGCCACGCGGTACTGCGCGAAGGCGGGGGAGCCGTTCGCCCACGTCGGTATGAGCCGGGAGCCGCGGCAGGCTATGCCGGGGCCCAGCATCCAGCCGCGGATATCGGCCGGCCCGCGCAGCCACAGGTCGTATGGCGGCATGGACTGGGTGGCGTCCTCGTGCAGCAGTGAGGTCAGGGACTCCATGTCATAGCGCTCGAAGGCGTCGATGTACCGGGTGAGCAGCTCCTTGTGGTCCTGTGACAGCGCCGCCTGGCCGGGCGTGTCGGAGCCGGGCGCGTCAGAGCCGGGCGCGTCAGAGGAAGCGGCCCCCGTCAGGCCGGTGGCCGACAAGGTGGCGCGCGCCCGCTGCAGGGCGCTGTTGACCGAGGCCACCGAGGTGCCCAGCAGCTCCGCCACCTCGCTCGCCCGCCAGCTCAGCACCTCGCGCAGGATCAGCACGGCACGCTGCCGGGGCGGCAGGTGCTGGAGCGCCGCGATGAGGGCCAGCCGCACCGAGTCGCGCGTCTCGGCCCGCTCGGCCGGGTCGCTCGGCAGCGCGCGGGTGTCCGGCATCGGCTCCACCCACGCCGTCTCCGGCAGCGGCGGGCTCAGCGACGCCGAGCCCGGCGACACCGGGGACGACAGGTCCATCGGCCGGGCCCGGCGCTTGCTGCCGTCCAGCATCGTCAGGCAGACGTTGCTCGCGATGCGGTACAGCCAGGAGCGGAGCGAGGAGCGCCCCTCGAACCGGTCGTACGCCCGCCAGGCGCGGACCATGGTCTCCTGCACGGCGTCCTCCGCCTCGAACGCCGAGCCCAGCATGCGATAGCAGAACCCGGTGAGCTCGGCGCGGTGCCGCTCCAGCTCGGCCTCCACGGGAGGCTCGGTGGTGGTGGTCGTGGTGTTCATCTCGGTCTCCCCTCGGTGTGGTCCACCGTAACCAGGGGGTCTGACAATGGCCCCCACCCCGACCCCCCGATCTGTGCCGTGTCGCGCCCCCGCCCCTTACAGTTGGCTCGACGGAAGGGGGTTCGTCGGGATGTCCGGGGAGCAGCAGCACCAGGTGCTGGACGGCCGGTACCGGATCGGACAGTTGCTGGGCGAAGGCGGCATGGGCAGCGTGTGGGAGGCGCTGGACCTGCGGCTGGAGCGGCGCGTGGCGGTGAAGGTCGTCGGCGCGGGGATCGGCACCGGCACCATGGGGCGCGACCCGAGGCTCGCCGACCGCTTCGAGCGCGAGGCCAAGCTGCTGGCCGCGCTCTCCAGCCCCTACATCGTCACCGTCCACGACGTGGGCGAGGGCCGCTTCGACGGGCAGTCCGTCCTCTACCTGGTGATGGAACGCCTCACCGGCCGCTCGCTCGACCAGGTGCTGGCCGCCGAGCTGCCGCCGCTGGCCGACGTGGCCCGCTGGGGGGAGCAGATCTGCCGGGCCCTGGCCGTGGCCCACGCCTCCGGCGTCGTCCACCGCGACCTCAAGCCGGCCAACGTCATGGTCGAGCCCGACGGCCTGGCCCGCGTCCTCGACTTCGGCATCGCCGCCGTCCTCGCCGAGTCCAGCGACCACGCCCGCCTGACCTCCACCGGCGTGGTCGTCGGCACCCCCGCCTACATGTCGCCCGAGCAGATAGAGGGCGGCACCGTCGAGGCCCGCAGCGACCTGTACTCGCTGGGCTGCGTGCTGTACGCGCTGGCCACCGGCCGTCCCCCCTTCCACGGCGACTCGCTCTACCAGCTGCTGCGCCAGCAGATGGAGCAGGAGGCGCCGCCGCCGAGCTCGCTGCGCCCCGAGCTGCCGCGCGCCTGGGACGAGCTGATCACGGCGTTGCTCGCCAAGCGCCCGGAGCGGCGGCCCCGCAACGCCGCGGAGACCGCCGAGCGGCTGCGCGAGCTGTCGGTGACCACGGCGGCATCGGCGGCCACGGTGGGCTCGGCGGCCGTGGCGGCCACGGCAGCCTCGGCGGCCACGGCCCGGCTGCCCGCCGGCTCGCTCACCAGCTCGGGCGCGTACCAGCCGACGCGGGTCGACCCCCGGGCGGTGCTGCTCGCCAGCTGCCCGCAGCCCGGCGGCGGGCGGCTGCCGCTGGCCACCGGGCAGCGGATGCGCCTGGAGGACGTGCTGCCGGGCGTGGGGAACTTCACCGTCGGCGTCGACTGGGGCGTGCCCGACGGCGTCGAGATGGAGGTGGACGCCAGCGCGCTGGTGGTCGACGGGGAAGGCCAGCTGCTGTCGGACGACCACTTCGTCTTCTACAACAACCCCGGCAGGCGCAAGCACGGCATCCGGCTGACGGACGCCGAGCCGGAGGCCCGCTTCGCGATCGAGCTGCCGTGGCTGGAGGCGCAGGCGCGCGCCAGCCGCGTGCTGTTCACGCTCTCCATTCACGAGGCAGAGGCGCGCGGCCAGGACCTCGCGATGGTGCGCCGGCCCCACATCCGGCTGCTGGAATCCGGCGGCGGCGAGCTGCTGTGCTACGGCTTCCCCATCGGGCCGGCGCGCTGCGCCGGTATGACCCTGGGCGAGCTGGCCCGCGACGACGACGGGGAGGGCTGGGCGTTCACGGCGGTCAGCCGTGGCTACGTCGGCGGGCTGGCGGAGATCGTCGAGGAGCACGGCCTCGAGGTCGCGGCCGGAGCCTGAGCGCTCACTTCAGCAGCCGCGACATGCGGCGGTCGGCGAGCGGCTTGCCGCCGGTCTGGCAGGCGGGGCAGTACTGGAGGGAGGAGTCGGCGAACGACACCTCCCGGATGGTGTCCCCGCACACCGGGCACGGCTGCCCGGTGCGGCCGTGGACCCGCAGCCCGCTCTTCTTCTCCGCCTTCAGCCGCCCGGCGGCCAGCCCTCGCGACCGCTCCACCGCCTCGCGCAGCGTCGCCGTCATCGCCGCGTACAGCCCGGCCGCCTCCTCGTGCGTCAGGCGCGCCGCCAGCCGATACGGCGACATGCGGGCCGCGTGCAGGATCTCGTCGGAGTAGGCGTTGCCGACGCCGGCCAGCACGCTCTGGTCGCGCAGCACGCCCTTGATCTGGCGCCGCTCGCCGGCGAGCAGCGCGGCGAACGCCTCCGGCGTGAACGCCGGGTCGAGCGGGTCCGGGCCGAGCCGCGCTATGCCCGGCACCTCCTCGGGCCTCCGCACGACGTAGACCGCCAGGCGCTTCTGCGTGCCCTGCTCGGTGAGGTCGAAGCCGCCGCCCGCGTCGTCGTCGAGGGCGACGCGCAGCGCCAGCGGCCCCTTGCCGCCGGGCCGCGGCGGCGCCTTCGGCAGCGCGTCGTGCCAGCGCAGCCACCCGGCCCTCGCGAGGTGGATCACCAGGTGCGGGCCCTCCTCGCCGTCCTCGGCGGTGGCGATGTCGAGGAACTTCCCGTGCCGGGCCACGCCGCTCACCGCCCGCCCCTCCACGGCCGACAGCGGCGGGTCGTAGGTCTTGAGGACGTGGAAGGCGACCGGCATCGCGCGCGTGACGGTCCGGCCGACCAGGTGATCGGTCAGAAACGATCGCAACGCCTCGACCTCGGGCAGTTCGGGCATACGCCCACGCTACCCAGACCTGGCCGCCCGCGGGAGACAGGTCGTGGTCGTCGTCGACGACGGCGCTCGAGGATGCCCTCCCGGGCCGCGACGACCCCGGGCGCCGCAAGCGCTACGCGCGCGCCGCATCGTCGTCCGTGTCCTCCATCGTGCGGTTGGCGTTGAGGCGCTCGCGGGCGCGCTCGACGCTGCCGGTTATCTGCTCGGACATCGCGTCCCGCTGGCGGCGCAGCAGCACGAAGCTGATGGGGGCCGAGACGACGATCGACAGCAGCGTGATCCACAGCGGGTTGGAGGCGCCGACACCCTCGGGCAGCACACCGACGTAAGCGAGCACGGCGATCACGACGAAGCAGGCGGCGAAGACGGCCAGCCGCAGCGCGGTGTACCGCAGGGCCGCGTGCCGTGTGGCGGGCATTGCGGACATGAGCCCAGTGAAGCACAGGGCTCCGACAGCCCCGGTCCAGGGGCGGCCTAGGCCGGGGGTGCCAGGGGCAGCCACATCGTGACGTCGTCGCGGAAGTCGTCCTCGCCCACCCGTATCGCGCCGGGCGCCCGGCCGATCTCCCGGTAGCCGCAGGAGGCGTAGAAGCGCTCGAGCCCCAGGCCGCCCCGGCAGGTGAGGCGTATCCCGGCGACGCCCTCCATGCCGCGCGCCGCCGAGGCCGCCGCCGCCATCAGCTCGCGGCCCGTGCCCTGACCCTGCCAGTCCGGGTGCACCATCACCGTCTTCAGCCACACCCAGTGCCGCATCAGCCGGTGCTCGTTGAGGACGAAGAACGCCGTCGCCGCCAGCCGGCCGCTCTCGCTGAAGCCGACCAGCGGGCGGGTGGTGCCCTCGGACACGCCGACCAGGTGGCGGCGCAGGTCCCCCCGCACGTCCTCGACCGTGACGGGCGGCAGGAAGCCGACCGCCCCGCCGGCGTTGGTCACCTCCGCCCACAGCACCTCGAGGCTCTCCCGGAGCTGCTGGGTGACCGGCGGGTCGAGGATGTAACGCAGGCGGCGCCCGGTGCTGGGCGTGCGCGTCGTGGTGGTCATCGCGTCCGCCTCACAGCCGCATCGGCTGCGGAGACTCGCGCCGCCCCGGGTCCGGGCCGTCGTACTCGCGCACCACCTCGTACCGCGTGTTCCGCTCCACCGGACGGAACCCCGCGTCGCGGATCAGCTCCAGCAGGTCGTCCCGGGTCAGCTTGTCCGGCGTGCCGAAGTTGTCCGCGTCGTGCGTGATCTTGTACTCGACGACCGAGCCGTCCATGTCGTCGGCCCCGTGCTGCAACGCCAGCTGCGCGGTCTGCACGCCGTGCATCACCCAGAAGACCTTCACATGCGGCACGTTGTCGAACAGCAGCCGCGAGACCGCGAAGGTCTTCAGCGCCTCCGCGCCCGTCGCCATCCGCGTGCGCGCCTGGAGCGTGTTGCGCACCTTGCCGTCCTTCTTCACGTCCGCGAAGTCGTGCTGGTAGCGCAGCGGGATGAAGACCTGGAAGCCGCCGGTCTCGTCCTGGAGCTCGCGCAGCCGCAGCACGTGGTCCACGCGGTGGCGCGGCTCCTCGATGTGTCCGTACAGCATGGTGCACGGCGTCTTCAGGCCCTTCGCGTGCGCGAGCCGGTGGATGCGCGACCAGTCCTCCCAGTGGGTGCGGTGGTCGACGATCTGCTGCCGGATCTCCCAGTCGAAGATCTCCGCGCCGCCGCCCGTCAGCGACTCCAGGCCCGCGTCGATCAGCTCGTCGAGGATCTCGGAGGCGGGCAGCCCGGAGATCGACTCGAAATGGTGGATCTCCGTCGCGGTGAACGCCTTGAGCGAGACGCCGTCGCCCAGCTCCTCCTTCAGGGCCCGCAGCGAGCGCGGGTAGTAGCGCCAGGGCAGCGTCGGGTGCAGGCCGTTGACGATGTGCAGCTCCGTCAGGCCGTCGCCCTCCATGGCGCGGGCCAGCCGGACCGCCTCCTCGATGCGCATCGTGTAGGCGTCCTTTTCGCCCGGCTTGCGCTGGAAGGAGCAGTAAGCGCAGGAGGCGGTGCAGACGTTCGTCATGTTGAGGTGACGGTTGACGTTGAAGTAGACGACGTCGCCGTTCAGCTTCGTGCGGACCTCGTGCGCCAGGCCGCCGAGCCACGCCAGGTCGTCGGACTCGTACAGCGCGATCCCGTCCTCGCGGCTGAGCCGCTCCCCGGACCTGACCTTCTCCTCAAGCTCCCGCTTCAACCCCGCGTCCATCCGCGCGCCTCCTCCACCAAGGACCCCAAGGACCGCATCGAGCCTACGCCGCCGCGCCGCCGGGCAGCTCACCGACCCGGTTCTCCCACTTGGTGGAGAGCACGATCGTGGTACGGGTGCGCGAGACGCCCTTGGTGCCCGACAGGCGGCGGATGGTGCGCTCCAGGGCGTCCACGTCCTCGGCGCGGACCTTCAGCATGTACGAGTCCTCGCCCGCGATGAACCAGCAGTCCTCGATCTCGTGCAGCTCGCTCAGCCGGGAGGCGACCTCCTGGTGGTCGACGGCGTCGGAGAGCTGGATGCCGATCAGCGCGGTGACGCCCAGGCCCAGGGAACGGGCGTCCACCGTGGCGCGGTAGCCGGTGATGACGCCGGCGGCCTCGAGTCTGTTGATGCGGTCGGTGACGCTGGGGCCCGAGAGGCCCACGAGGCGGCCGAGCTCGGCATAGGAGGCCCGGCCGTTCTCGCGCAGCGCCTGGATGAGCTGCCTGTCCACCGCGTCCATCACGCAGAGCCTTCCTCGTCCCCTGGCAGATTGCACAGACGAATCTAAGGCATACGCCCCGCGCCACCTACGATGGGTGGCCTCGGCGGCGGGCGGAGCCCAGCTCTCCCGACCAGCGCCGGTACAGCCCGTGCCCGGGTGCGGCGCCCGCGGCGTCCAGCGCGCGGCCCGCGACGAAGTCCACCAGGTCCTGGATGTGGGTGGCCCCGGCATAGAACGCGGGCGCGGCGGGCAGCACGGTCGCGCCCGCCTCGTCGAGCGCGACCAGGTGGCGCAGGGTCGGGCCGGTCAGCGGCGTTTCGCGGACGACGACCACCAGCGGGCGGCGTTCCTTCAGCGTGACGGCGGCGGCGCGTTGCAGCAGGTCCTTGGAGAGGCCGAGCGCCACCCCCGCGACGGCGTCGGTGGAGGCGGGCACGATCAGCATGCCGCGGGCCGGGTAGGAGCCGGAGGACGGGCCGGCCGTCAGGTCGCGCGGCGCCCAGTGCCGCACCCGCGCCAGCGACTCGGGCGGGGTGGGGAAGGTGTCCGGCTTGCCGTCGGCGCCGCGCGCCAGCCAGGCGCGCAGGTCCTCGCGCCAGTGGGCGTCGCGGAAGGATATGCCGGTCTCGTCCAGCAGCGTGAGCCGGGCGGCGCGGCTGATGACGAGGTCCACGGCCTGGCCGACGGCCAGGAGCGCGCGCAGCACGGCGGCGGCGTACGGCGTCCCCGACGCGCCGGATACGCCGACGATCCAGGGCTCGCGCCGGTCTCCGGGCTGGCTTGCTGGCATAACCCGAGGCTAACGGGCCGCTTACTGCTGTGTGACGCCTGTGCCACAGACCGCGCCCCGGCGGCCGGCGGGCGGGGCGCGACATGGACACTTGACGCAGAGCCGACCAACCTGCCAGCCAGCCGACAGTCGAGAGGTAGCGACACCAGCATGAGCGAGTACCGCCGCCGCGCCGCGTTCGGCGCCTGCCTGGCCTGCGTCGTCCTCGCCGCCGGGGCGGTGGCCTGCCAGGCGGAGGGGCGGGCCGCCGAGGGAGGCGGCGGGGAGGAGGCCGGGAAGCTGGCGGGCGAGGTGGAGGACGCCGTCGACGAGCTGCTGGCCTGGGAGGGCGTCACGGCGGAGGCGTCGCTGGCCGCACCCACCGAGCAGGCGTACGAGTACCTGCGGCTCGCCGGCGCCGCCAGCGGCACCCAGCCCACGGCCAACGACGCGCGGCGGCTGACGGACCTGGAGCTGACCGTCACGGCCGGATCGCCGACCGAGAACGCCGTCATGCGCGAGCTGGGCGAGGCCGACCCGCTCTACACCGCGATGACCGTCTCCTTCGGCGGCAACGACGCGCTGGGCCTGAAGAACATCGACGGCGCCACCTACGCCCGCGTGAACCCGGTGGCGATCGCCGAGGACGTGCTCCACCGGGACGAGGCGGAGGTCTCCGAGGCCGAGCGCTTCGCGCGCGACGCCACGCGGCTGCCGGGCTCGCTGTACGTGCCGCGCGAGGCGCTGGCGGGGGAATGGGTGCCGGTCGACCCGTTCCTGTACGGCGCCTACGCCGAGGCGCTGAGCACCGGGGAGACGGCCGTCGTCGAGCCCGGCGTGGCGGAGGACGTGGCGGGCGCGCTGACCGACGCCGGGCCGCTGCTGACGCCCGAGGCGGAGCGGGCGTTCATCGACGGGCTGCGGGCGGCGCTGAGCGGGGAGAACGCCGCCGAGGGCGCCACCTACCGGCGCGCGGGCGGGGCGCGGGGCGCGGAGATCGTCGAGCTGCGGATGCCGGCGGGCGAGGCGTGGCAGGCGCTGGGGCCGCTGCTGACGCTCTTCACCGGACAGGCCGAGCGGTTCGGGGTGCCGCCGGTGATCGCCGAGCCGGCGGGCGAGGCGGCGTCGGAGCCGGTGACCGCCGAGCTGGCGCTCCGCAACGGCGTGCTCAGCGGCGTCACGCTCGACCTGGCCCAGTTCGGGCCCGCGACGGAGGGCGGGGACGGGGACGGAGACGGGGGCGGAGACGGAGACGGGGGCGGGGGCGGGGGCGGGGGCGAGCTGCCGTCGCTGCCGCTGTCGGTGACGCTGACGGGCGGCTCGGCGCTCTCCCTGTCGCCGCCCGCGGGCGAGGTGCTGCGGCCGGAGGACCTGACGCTGTCCCTGCTGTACCTGGAGCAGGAGGCCGAGGAGCGGGACACCGAGCCGGGGCGGGACGTGCTGCCCGGTCCCATGCAGCCGGGCTCGTGAGGCGCCGCGGCGCGCGGCGCGCGCCGCGCCCGGGGCGTTGAATCGGTCCATCCCGGGCAGATCAAAAGGTATGACTGACGGCCTGACGCGCGGGCAGCGCGCCCTGGCGGCGGGGGCGCTGATGCTGGCGTGGCTCGCGGTGATGTGGGTCCTGGCCGCCATGGACGGGAACGCCCCGCGCTGCTGGCGCGGCGACCCCGACCCGCCGCTGGTCTGCGCGTACGGCATCCAGCCGCGGGAGACCTCCTCGCTGCTGGACGTCTACCCGGCGGCGTTCCTGCACTTCGGCGGCGACCATCTCGCGGCGAACGCCGTGCCGCTGCTGATCTTCGGCTTCCTGGCGGCGCTGCGCGGCATCGGGCGCTTCCTCGCCGTCTGCGCGGTGATCATCACCGCCTCGGGTCTCGGCGTGTGGCTGACGGCGTCCCCCGACTCGCTGACCGCCGGGGCCTCGGGCGTCGTCTTCGGCCTCTTCGGCTACCTGCTGACGCGCGGCTTCGTGGAGCGGAACGCGCTGGACATCACGGTCGGCGTCGTCGTGCTGCTGTGCTACGGCTCGATCCTGTGGGGCGCGCTGCCCCTGACCGCCCCGGACGACGTCTCCTGGCAGGGGCATCTCTTCGGGCTGGCCGGCGGCGTCCTCGCGGCGCGGTGGCTGCGGCGGCGCGGTCAGTCCGACGGCGTAGGGTCGCGGGCATGGAGATCACCCACCCGGCCCTGACGGAGTACCTGCTCGCCCACGCCACGCCGCCCGCCGACGAGGTGCTGCGGGACCTCGCGGAGGAGACGCGCCGCACGCTGCCGCAATTCACCGGCATGCAGATCACGCAGGACGAGGGCGCGTTCCTCACGCTGCTGGCGCGGCTGGTCGGCGCCCGCCAGGCCGTGGAGGTCGGCACCTTCACGGGATACTCCGCGATCTGCGTCGCCCGCGCCCTCCCGAAGGACGGGCGGCTGCTGGCGTGCGACGTCAACGAGGAGTGGACGGCCATCGCGCGGCGGTACTGGGAGCGCGCCGGCCTCGCCGGCCGCATCGAGCTGCGGCTCGCCCCGGCGGCCGAGACACTGCGGGCGCTGCCCGCGGAGGAGACGATCGACTTCGCGTTCATCGACGCCGACAAGGAAGGCTACCCGCTGTACTACGAGGAGCTGGTCACGCGGCTGCGGCCCGGCGGCGTGATCGTGCTGGACAACGTGCTGCGCGCGGGGCGCGTCGTCGATCCGGCGGCGCAGGACCCGGCGGACCGGGCGATCCGGGAGATCAACGACACGATCGCGCGCGACGAGCGGGTGGAGTCCGTGATACTGCCGCTGCGCGACGGCGTGACGGTGGCGCGCAAGCGCTAGGTGCGTTGCCCTGTCCGGGGGCGTTGCGACGCACGCCCGGGCGGGGGCGCGTCGGCCACGTCCCGGCGAGGGAGGGCGGAGCCCTCCAGCGCTGGAGCCGCGACGAGTCACTGCGGCGCCCCGCCGGAAGCGGCGGTTCGACGGCGAGGGCACCGCGCTTCGCGGGGGGACGCGGCTCGAAGCGCTGAGAGCACCCTGACCCGTGCGTTGAAATGATTCAAGGCTGCTCCTGTGCCCGTTTGGTGAAGCAGATCGAAAGGCGAGCATCAGGGGTCGATTCCAGCCCCAAGCGTCACGGCTCGTGACGGTCCCGTGAAGGTGCTGATGACGCGGGTGGCTGAAAGCCTTTCAACGTGCAGAATGCAATTCTCACTTCAGTCCCGTCGCGTTCCCCGGCATCCGCCGTTCCGGGTCAGAGCCGTTCCGGGAGGGCCCATGGCGCGCACCCAGGTCGTCACCACCGACACCCACGCCCCCTTCACGCCCCCACCCGTCGTCCGCCCCCAGCTCCGCAGGGAGTACGGCATGGTCGTCGAGGCGGCCGTGCCCCCGCTCGTGCCCCCCGCCGAGCAGGGCAGCCTGGCCGACATCCCCTTCCTCAACGCCCGCCAGGCGCCCGACGAGACCGTCATCAGCCGCAAGCAGCCCGACGGAACCTGGCGCGACATCACCTGCGCCGAGTTCGCCGACGAGGTGATGGCCGTCGCCAAGGGCCTCATCGCCCACGGCCTGCGCCCCGGCGACCGCCTGGCCATCATGTCCCGCACCCGCTACGAGTGGACCCTCCTCGACTTCGCCGCCTGGGCCGCCGGCCTGATCACCGTCCCCATCTACCCCACCTCCTCCGCCCACCAGGTCGCCTGGATCCTGCGCGACGCCGGCATCCGCGCCTGCGCCGTGGAACAAATCGACGAGGCCCGCACCCTCACCACCCTCCGCCACGAGCTGCCCGAGCTGCGCCACCTGTGGCAGCTCACCGCCATCGCCGGTGCCGACCAGACCACCATCGCCCACATCGCCGCCGTCGGCCGCGACATCCCCGACTCCGCCGTCACCGAACGCCGCGCGCTCCTCGCCCCCTGGCACGCCGCCACCCTCATCTACACCTCCGGCACCACCGGCACCCCCAAGGGCTGCGTCATCACCCACGGCAACCTCCTCGCCGAGGTCGACAACGCCATCGAGCTGCTCTACCCGATCTTCCGCGAGATCACCGACGAGCCCGCCGCCACCCTCCTCTTCCTCCCCCTCGCCCACGTGCTGGGCCGCATCGTCGCCATCGGCTGCGTCCGCGCCCGCGTCCGCCTCGGCCACGCACCCAGCATCCGCACCGAGCACCTGCTGGCCGACCTCGCCGGCTTCAAGCCGACCTTCCTCTTCGCCATCCCCTACCTGCTGGAGAAGGTCTACAACACCGGCCGCGCCACCGCCGAGAACATGGGCCGCGCCGCCTCCTTCGACCGCGCCGCCAAGATCGCCCAGCGCTACGGCGCCGCCGCCGAGGCCCGGCAGCACGGCCAGGGCCCCGGCCCCGGCGTGGCGCTGCGGACCGCCCGCGCCCTGTACGACGCCCTCGTCTACCGTCGCGTGCGGGCCGCCCTCGGCGGCCACATCAAGCAGGTCATCTGCGGCGGCTCGCCGCTGGGCCGGCGCCTCGCGGCGTTCTACGAGGGCGCCGGCATCAACGTCTACGAGGGCTACGGCCTCACCGAGACCACCGCCGCCGCCACGCTCACCCCGCCCAACGCCCAGCGCATGGGCACCGTCGGCTGGCCCCTGCCCGGCACCGCGATCCGCATCGCCCCCGACGGCGAGGTCCTCGTGCGCGGCGCCCAGGTCTTCGCCGGCTACTGGGACGCCGCCCACGCCCAGGTCGTCCCCGCCCTCGACGACGACGGCTGGCTGCCCACCGGCGACCTCGGCTCCCTCGACGACGACGGCTACCTCCTCATCACCGGCCGCAAGAAGGACCTCATCGTCACCTCCGCCGGCAAGAACATCGCGCCCGCGCCGCTGGAGGACTGCATGCGGGCCCACCCCCTGATCAGCCAGTGTCTGGTCATCGGCGAGGACCGCCCCTACCTGACCGCCCTCATCACCCTCGACGCCGACGGCCTCGCCCACTGGCGCCAGATCACCGGCCGCCGCGACCCCATCGACCGGCTGCGCGACGACCCCGAGCTGCTGCGCCACATCCAGCGCGCCGTCGACGACGCCAACAGCCTCGTCTCGACCCCCGAGTCGGTCCGCCGCTTCCGCGTCCTCACCCGCGACTTCACCATCGAGTCCGGCCACCTCACCCCCTCGCTGAAGCTGCGCCGCGCCGCGGTGCTGCGCGACTACGCGGCGGAGGTAGAAAGGCTGTATGACCCCAGGCATGGACACTAGACCGGCGCTGGACCACGTCCGGTGGATCGGCGGCGGCACCGGCGCGGGCAAGAGCACCGTCGTCGCCCTGCTCGCCCGCCACCACGACGTCAGGGTCTACGACGGCGACCGCGGCGAGGCGGCGTACATCGACCGCGCCACGCCCGAACGCCAGCCCCGCCTCCACGCCCTCGCCCGCATGAACCCGGCCGAGAAGTGGCTCGCCCGCCCCGTCGAGGAGTTCTACGCCGAGATGCCGAGCCTGCACGGCGAGACGTTCCCCCTCGTCGTGGAGGACCTGCTGACCCTTCCCGCCCACCGGCCCGTGCTCGTCGACGACTTCCGCACCCTGCCGCGCCACGTCGCGCCCCTGCTGCCCAGGCCCGAGTACGCCGTCTTCCTGCTGCCCACGCCCGACTTCCGCCGCGAGGCCCTCACTCGCCGCTATGCCGACCCCGGCCGCGCCCGCGCCAACTGGGGCGACGCCGACCCCGCCGAGATGCTGCGCCGCCGCCTCGCCCGCGACGAGCTGTGGGACGCCGAGGTACGCCGCCAGGCGCGCGAGGAATCCCTCTCCGTCATCGACGTCGACGGCCACACCAGCCCCGAGGCCCTCGCCGCCCGCCTTGCCGCCGCCTTCGCCCTGACGTGACGGAGACCGCCTGATGACGTCCGAATCCCTCTACGTGATCGACGACGAACGCTTCGCCACCGGCAACTGCGACAAGGGCGACCGCACCCTGGAGCGGCTGCACGCCGGCAGCCGCTGGGCCGAGGGCCCCCTCTACGTCCCGGCCGGGCGCTACCTGCTGTGGAGCGACATCCCGGGCGACCGCCTGCTGCGCTGGGAGGAGACCACCGGCGCCGTCGGCGTCTTCCGCTCTCCGGCCGGCCACCCCAACGGCAACACCCTCGACACCCACGGCCGCCTCGTCACCGCCGAACAGGGCAACCGCCGCGTCACGCGCACCGAGCACGACGGCTCGATCACCGTCATCGCCGACCGCTACGAGGGCAAGCGCCTCAACAGCCCGAACGACGTGGCCGTGCGCTCCGACGGCTCCATCTGGTTCTCCGACCCCGACTTCGGCATCCTCAGCGACTACGAGGGCCACCGCGCCGACAGCGAGATCGGCGCCCTCAACGTCTACCGCGTCGACCCCGTCACCGCCCGCGTCACCCTCGTCGCCGACGGCTTCGACGGCCCCAACGGCCTCGTCTTCTCGCCCGACGAACGCCGGCTGTTCGTCTCCGACAGCCGCGCCGGCCACGTCCGCGTCTTCGACGTCCGCGACGACGGCCGCACGCTCTCCGAGGGCGAGATCTTCGCCGAGTGCCGCGACGCCACACCCGGCGCCGGCTTCGACAACATCCGCTTCGACGACGCCGGCCGCCTCTGGGCCGGCGCCCTCGCCGGCGGCGTTCACTGCTACGACCCCGACGGCACGCGGCTGGGCAGGATCCGCGTCCCCGAGACCGTCGCCAACATCACCTTCGGTGGCCCGAAGAACAACCGCATGTTCATCGCGGCGACGACCGGCCTGTACTCCCTGATGCTCTCCGTCACCGCCGCCCGCCGCCCGATCAGCGCCTAGACTGCCCGCCCATGACGGACACACCCGACATAGACGAGCACGGCCGCCCGGAGCCGCCCGTCGCGGCCGACGAGGCCGCCACCCTGACCGGCTTCCTGGAGTTCCTGCGCGCCACGCTTGAGTGGAAGTGCCGGGGGCTGGACGCCGCCGGCCTGAGGGCGACGACCGCCGCCTCGTCGATGACCCTCGGCGGGATGCTCAAGCACCTGGCCTGGGTCGAGGACCACTGGTTCTCCCGGATGCTGCACGGGCGGGACCCGGACCCCGCCTGGGAGGGCGTCGACTGGAAGGCCGACCCGGACTGGGAGTGGCACTCGGCCGCCGACGACACCCCCGAGCAGCTCCACGCGCTCTGGCAGGACGCCGTGGACCGCTCCCGCACCCTGCTCGACAAGGCCCTGGCCGACGGCGGCGGCCTGGACCAGCCCGCCCGCCGCGCCTGGGCCGACGGCCGGGCGCCCAGCCTGCGGTGGATCCTGGTCCACATGATCGAGGAATACGCCCGGCACAACGGCCACGCCGACCTCCTCAGGGAGTCGATCGACGGCAGCACGGGCGAATAGGCAGAGGACAGGGCCCCACCCCCGGAGGGGTGGGGCCCTGCGTCTCGACGGTCAGACCGTGGCTCAGACGATGTTGACGTTCTCCGCCTGCGGGCCCTTCGGACCCTGCGTGACGTCGAACGTCACCGCCTGGCTCTCCTCAAGAGAGCGGAAGCCGGTGGCGTTGATGGCGGAATAGTGGACGAATACATCAGGGCCGCCGCCGTCCTGGGCGATGAAGCCAAAGCCCTTTTCGGCGTTGAACCACTTAACGGTTCCGGTAGCCATTAAAGCCCTCCCTGGGCTGAAAGGGGTCGCCCTGCTCCAGAACCTGCATGAATCGAAGAATCCTGCATGAAGCCTGAAAACGACGAAAGCCTGCGGTCACATGCTCCGCAGGCTCGTACTGCAAGGGAAACCAAACTGCAACTCCTCACGAGCCTAGCACGCTGCATCCACGAACAGGAAGGACGGAGGTCACACTCCTCCGACCCCTGGGTCCCCGTCCGGACCCGTCCCTGCCCGCTGGCTCGCACGATCACAGGCGTACCCTCCCAGAGGTGAGCCCTAACCACCCAAGCCGCCCCCGTGTCGGGCACATCCAGTTCCTCAACTGCCTCCCGCTGTACTGGGGCCTGGCCCGCACCGGCACCCTGCTCGACCTGGAGCTCACCAAGGACACCCCCGAGAAGCTGGGCGAACGCCTGGTCGCCGGGGACCTGGACATCGGTCCGATCCCCCTGGTCGAGTACCTGCGCCACGCCGACCGGCTCGTGGCCCTGCCCGACATCGCGGTGGGCTGCGACGGCCCCGTCATGTCCTGCGTGATCGTCTCCCAGGTCCCGCTGGAACGCCTCGACGGCGCCCGCGTCGCCCTCGGCTCCACCTCCCGCACCTCCGTCCGGCTCGCGCGCCTCCTCCTCGCCGAGCGCTACGGCGTCACGCCCGACTACTACACGTGCCCGACCGACCTCGGCGTGATGATGCAGGAGGCCGACGCCGCCGTCCTCATCGGCGACGCCGCGCTGCGCGCCTCCCTCCACGACGCGCCCCGCCTGGGCCTGGCCGTCCACGACCTGGGGACGATGTGGAAGGAGTGGACCGGGCTGCCGTTCGTCTTCGCCGTGTGGGGCGTACGCCGCGACTACCTGCGCCGCGAGCCGGAGACCGTGCACCAGGTGCACCGGGCCTTCCTCGCCTCCCGCGACCTGTCGCTGACGGAGGTCGGCAAGGTCGCCGAGCAGGCCGCCCGCTGGGAGGCGTTCGACGCGGAGGCGCTGGAACGGTACTTCACGACGCTCGACTACCGGCTCGGGCCGCGCCAGCTCGCGGGCGTGGAGGAGTTCGCCCGCCGCGTCGGCGGCCCCGTGCCGGCGGCGGTCGAACTGCTGCCCCCGGCAACGCCCCGCCCGTAGGCTGCTCTTCCATGGAGCCGTTGACCCCGGACGACCCGCCAGCGATAGGCGCCTACCGGCTTCTGGGCCGCCTGGGGCGCGGCGGCATGGGCCGGGTGTACCTGGGGCGCAGCGCGGGCGGCCGCACGGTCGCCGTCAAGGTCGTGCACAAGCAGTTCGCTGCGGACGAGCGCTTCCGTGCCCGCTTCGCCCGCGAGGTGGCCGCGGCGCGGCTGGTCGGCGGCGCGTGGACGGCTCCGGTGCTGGACGCCGACCCCGAGGCGGAACTGCCCTGGGTCGCCACGGGGTACGTGGCGGGCCCCGACCTGCAGCAGGCGGTCGCCGACCACGGCCCGCTGCCCGAGCAGGGCGTGCGGGCGCTGGCCGCCGGCCTGGCCGAGGCGCTCGCCGCCGTCCACGCGCGCGGGCTCGTCCACCGGGACGTGAAGCCGTCGAACGTGCTGCTGGCGCTCGACGGCCCTCGCCTGATCGACTTCGGCGTCGCGCGGGCGGGCGACGCCTCGGCGGTGCTGACCGCGACGGGCGTCGCCGTCGGGTCGCCCGGCTACATGGCGCCCGAGCAGATCATGGGGGGCGGAGGGGAGGTCGGCCCGGCCGGGGACGTCTTCGCCTGCGGCGCGGTGCTGGCGTACGCCGCGAGCGGGCGCGCGCCCTTCCCCGGGGACAGCGCGGCCCAGCTGCTGTACCGGGTGGTGCACGAGGAGCCGGAGCTGGACGGCGTGCCGGGCGGGCTGCGCCCGCTGATAGCCGCCTGCCTGGAGAAGGACCCCGCCCGCCGCCCCACCCCCGCCGCCATCGCCCACACCTGCGCGGGCCCCGGCGGCGCCGCGACCCTGATCCGCCCCGGCTGGCTCCCCCCAGCGGTCGTCGAGACGGTCAGCCGCCGGGCGGTGGAACTCCTGAACGTGGAGGCGCAGCCGCTGGACGGGGCGGAGGCGCCCGCGGCTGCGCCGGGGGTGGATACGGGGCGGGCGGAGCCGGACGGTTCGTGGCCGGGTCCCGCCGGCCCGGCCGCGGCGCCCGCGGGGCCTGGAAGGCCGAGGCCGGCCGGTCCGGCCATCTCCGCGGGCCCGCAGGGCCCGGCTTCGCCGGGGAGCGGCCTGCCCGGCTCTGCGTCGCCGGCAACGCCGGGTGCGGGGCCGCGAGGCCCGCACCCGGGTGGCGGGGAGCCCGGTCCGGCTGCTGATTCGCCGAGTGGCGGCGGCCAGGGTCGCCCGGCCGCTGCGGGATCGGTGGGCCGGGAGCCCACGTCACCGGGCCCCGCGTGGGTGGGTGGCCCCGCGGGTGCGGCACCGGCAGGCGCGGCAGGCGGGGATTCGGGGCCCGGTGCGCAGGGCGGGGCGTGGCCGGTCCCTGCGGGGTCGGTTGCGTGGGGTGGCGGCCGTGACGGTGGGCATCTCGGCCCCGGGCCTGCCGGGCCCGTGAGCCGCGAACCCAGCGCGCCGGGCTCGGCGGACTCGACGGCGGCCGACGCCCCGGCCGGCGGCGGCCGACGGCGGCGGGCGGTCGTCGGTGCGGTGGTGGGCGTCGTCGTGGTAGCCGCCGCAGTCGGGGGGTTTCTCGTCCTCGACGGCGACGGCGACGGCGACGGCGACAGCGAGGACGAGGGGCCCCGCGCGGGTGGCGGGAACAGCCCGTCGCAGTCGCCGACGCCGACGCCGGCAGAGGCGGACGCCCTGCCCGAGCAGTACGTGGGCGAGTGGAAGGGCGACATCACCATCGACCCCGGCGTCCCCGGGGGCACGATGGTGATCGCGTTGGAGCCCGGCCGAGTCGGCGAGGAGATCGGCGCCGCCACCGCCACGGACATCGTCGGCCTCTCCACCTGCGTGGACCGGCTGACGCTCAGCGAGGTCGGCGAGGAGCGGATCGTCTTCGACGCCGAGGTCGACCCCGACCGCTCCAGCGAGTTCGCCTGCTCGCAGGGCGAGTTCCGCTACACCATCGAGCCGAGGGGCGAGGACGCCATCCACTTCTCCACGGACAGCCCCGACGGCCGCAACCGGGGCGTGCTCGACCGGCAGTGAGAGCCGCCGCGTACGCTGGTCGGGTCGTTCCAGGTCCCGTCCGGGAGGTACGTTTCATGCAGACCGTGCTCGACCGCGCCGCCGCCGGGGGCAGGATCTCCGCCGACGAGGCCCTGGAGCTGTACCGTTCCGCCCCGCTGCACGCCCTCGGGCAGGCCGCCGACGCCGCGCGCCGCCGGCGTTACGCGGGCACCGAGCACATCGCGACCTACATCATCGAGCGGAACATCAACTACACCAACTCCTGCGTCACGGCCTGCAAGTTCTGCGCCTTCTACGCCGCGCCCAAGAGCGAGGACGTGTGGGTGCGCTCACTCGACGACATCCTGCGCCGCTGCGCGGAGACGGTCGAGCTGGGCGGCACCCAGATCATGTTCCAGGGCGGGCACCACCCCGACTTCGGCGTCGAGTACTACGAACGCCACTTCGCCGCCATCAAGCGGGAGTTCCCGCAGCTCGTCATCCACTCCCTCGGCGCCTCCGAGGTGGAGCACATGGCGCGGATCTCGGGCGTCACCGCCGAGGAGGCGATCGGCCGGCTGAAGGCCGCCGGTCTCGACTCCTTCGCGGGCGCGGGCGCCGAGCTGCTGCCCGAACGCCCGCGCACCGCGATCGCGCCGCTGAAGGAGTCCGGCGAGCGGTGGCTGGAGATCATGGAGACCGCGCACCGGCTCGGCGTGGAGTCCACCACCACCATGCTCATGGGCACCGGCGAGACCAACGCCGAGCGCATCGAGCACCTGCGCATGATCCGCGAGGTGCAGGACCGCACCGGCGGCTTCCGGGCGTTCATCCCCTACACCTACCAGCCGCAGAACAACAAGCTGCGGGGCCAGACGCAGGCCACCCTCTTCGAGTACCTGCGGATGATCGCCGTCGCCCGCCTCTACCTGGACAACGTGGCGCACATCCAGGGCTCGTGGCTGACGACCGGGAAGGACGCCGGCCAGCTCACACTGCACTACGGCGCGGACGACCTCGGCTCGGTGATGCTGGAGGAGAACGTCGTCTCGTCGGCCGGGGCCAGGCACCGGTCCAATCTCCTGGAGCTGATCCAGCTCATCCGGGGCGCGGGCCGCGTCCCGGCGCAGCGGGCGACGACGTACGAGCACCTCGTCGTCCACGACGACCCGGCCGGCGACCCGGTGGACGACCGGGTGGTCTCGCATCTGTCCTCCACCGCCATCGAGGGCGGCACGGCCCACCCCGAGCTGAAGCTCCTGGACGCGAGCACGAGCGCGAGCGCCAGCTAGGAGATCGGCGAGGGCCGCCGCGTCCTGCGGATCGCGGCGGCCCTGCGTTCTGGCCTTCCGTTACGGCGTGCCGCCGTCTAGCACCGCCCGCTCTTCACGGACTTGGCGCCCTCGCGCCAGCCGAAGTCGTGCACCTTCTCGTTGTTGTTCCCGGAGACTTCCCGCGTTTTGCCCTGGAAGAAGTAGTCGCTGTAGAAGCAGAAGGTCTGCTCACTCAGGTTCAGCGCGCTCTTGGCCGGTGGGTGGAGAACGGGCCTGTCCTCGTCCGGCCACAGGAAGTCGTAGAAGCCGTGTCCGTCGGTCTCTTCATAGAGACACAGCACCTGGGCCCTGTAGCAGGCCCACTGCCCATCCTGCTGCCCCTGCGCCTGACCGGCGGGAACGAGAGCCGTTCCCACGGCCGCGGCCAACACCATCAGGAGGGCCGCGAGTTTGTGCTTGACGTACTTCATATGCCGATCCTTCCACTAGTTCGGCAAATTCCTCCGATACAGTGAATTTCCTAGCGGAAAACCGGCAAACGGGGCGCCGGAAAGGATGAAGAATCGGAAATGGTATATTAGTCGGATTGGGTGCTTTGCAGACGGAAACGGGCGGGGCGTCCGGGCCTTGAAGCGGTCGTGCGAAGGGTTCGCTGAAATTTGCGTCCTCGCTTCCGGCATCGCGTCCGCACGCCCAGGCGGTAGCGCTCGAACCCCTGTGCGCCGCCGCCATCCGCCCCGGTCACTCCTCCTCGAACAGCGCGTTGATCCGCCGGTTCATGCCGTCGAAGGAGTCGAGCGAGGCGCCGTTCAGCACCGACTCCATCGTCCGGGTCAGCTCGGCGGTGATGTCGGCCGGGTTCTCGGCGATGGGGAACGGGAAGGTGGTGCCGTCCTCCACCTGCGTCGTGAAGGGGCTGACGTCGATGCCCTCCTCGGCGTAGTTGGCCTGCTTGATCTCCCACGCCCCCGTGATCGCCGGGAAGACCACGCCCTTCTCCGCCACCACCCGCTGGCAGTCCATCGACCCGAGGTACTTCACCCACTCCCACGCCTCCTCCGGGCTGTCGGTGTCGGCGTTGACCGAGTCGGCGAGCCCGTTGAACATGCTGGCCCGCTCGCCGCCCGGTCCGGTCGGCGTCGGGGCGAGGCCGACGTCGAGGCCCTCGAAGCCGAAGGCGGTGGAGATCATCCAGCTGCCGCTGGTGGCCATGGCGGCGGTCCCGGCCGCGAGCTGGTCGCTCCACTGGACGCCCTCCTGCTCCGCGAGCGAGGGCATGTAGCCCTTCTCGATCAGGCTCCGCCACCAGCCGACGGTCTCCTTGAAGCGCGGGTCGTCGTAGGTGAAGTGACGGCCCCAGGGGTTGGTGTCGGTGTCGGTCCAGCCCGTCGAGCCGGTGTACATCGACCACTGCGTCTGGCCGAAGCCGGAGGCGACGCCGTCCCTGGCGTCCAGCCACAGCCCGTAGGTGGCGACGTGGTTCTTGTCGAAGCCGGGCTCGTCGCCGCGCACGCCCTTGCGGTCCACGGTCAGGTGGGCGATCACGTCCTCGTACGTGCCGCCGTCCTCCGGGTTCCAGCTGAGATCGCGCATCTGCTCCTCGGAGATGCCCGCCTCCTTGAGCATGTCCTTGTTGTAGAAGATCGCGATGGTGTCCCAGTCCTTGGGCAGCCCGTAACGCCGGCCGTCCTCGCCCAGCCACAGATCGGCCAGGCCCTCCTCGTAGATGTCCAGCGGCACGTCGTCGCGTTCGACGAAATCGTCCAGCGGCAGCAGCAGATCGCGCGTGACGAAGTCCGGGTACTTCGCGACGTGGTCGGTGAAGACGTCCGGCGCGGACTCGGCGACGAAGGCGAGGTTGAGGTTGGTCCAGTAGTCGTCCCACCCGATCTGGGAGATCTGGATGTCGATGCCGGGGTGAGCGGCCTCGAAGTCCTCGGCGCACTGCTCGTAGCCGGGCTGCTGGTTGGCGTCCCACAGCCAGTACGTCACCACCTCGCGCCCGTCTCCGCCGCCGTCGGCGGTGCCGCAGGCCGACAGCAGCACAAGCCCCGCGAACGCCGCGCCCGCGCGTACACGCTTGGTGTTCACGCCTTTCACCACTCTCACCTCACTTGACGCCCGTGAACTGAATGGAATTGACGATCCGGCGCCCGAAGGCGAGGAAGATCAGCATCGTCGGCACCGCCGCCACCAGGCTCGCCGCCATCAGCCCCGCCCAGTCGGGCCCGGTCTGCGGCGTGGAGGAGTCGAACGCCCGCAGCGCGACCGTCAGCACCCGCACGCCGTCCTCCTGCCCCACGAGCTGCGGCCAGAAGTACTCGTTCCATGCGTTGATGAAGGTCAGCACGCACAGCGTGGCGATCGGCGCCGAGCTCATCGGCAGGATGACCCGGAAGAAGATCCGGAAGTGCCCGGCCCCGTCGATCTTCGCCGCGTCCTCCACCTCCCGGCTGATGCCGAGGAAGAACTGCCGCAGGAAGAAGACCGCGAACGGCGTCATGAAGACGTACGGCGCGACCAGCCCCGGGAAGGTGTTGAGCAGCCCGAGCTCCTTCACCAGCACGAAGTTCGGCAGCATCACGAAGACCGGCGGCACCATCAGCGCGGTGAGGAAGACGAAGAAGACCGTGTCGCGGCCCGGCCAGTGCAGCCGGGCGAAGGCGTAGGCCGCCATCGCGCTGAAGAAGACCTGGCCGGCGGTGATGACGGTGGAGACGATCAGCGAGTTGCGCAGGTAGAGCCAGAACTCGAGGGACGCCCCCGAGCCGCCCTCGGCCTGCGCCTCGGCCGTCGAGGCGGTGCCGAGCACGCGCTCGAAGGGGCCCCAGGTGAAGTCGACCGGCAGCAGCGAGCCGGGGTCGGTGAAGAGGTTCTTGTTGTTGGACAGGGCGGTGCGCAGCATCCACAGGAAGGGCGCGAGGGTGGCGACGATGATCAGGAGGAGCGCCACCCAGGCGGCGAGCCGCCCCGGGCTGAGGGTGGCGCGCCGCTGACGGGCCGCGCCCGCGGCGGCCTTCGGGCCGGGCGCGGGCCGGGCGGCCGGGGCGGCGGGCGGCTGGGCTACGGATGTCATGACGGTGTCTCCCTCCGTCTCTCGCTGTCAGGCCTGGTCGGACTCGCCGGCGCGCAGCATCTTGAGCTGCGCCAGCGCGACCCCGGCGAGGATGAGGAACAGGACGACCGAGATGGCCGATGCGTAGCCGAAGTCGAAGCGGGTGAAGGCGTTCTCGTAGATGTAGTACTGGATCACCCGGGTCGAGTCGATCGGCCCGCCCTGCGTGGTGACCGCCACGGTGTCGAAGATCTGCCAGGACCCGATGACGGAGATGACGAGGACGAGCGCGAGGACGGGCCGCAGGAGCGGCAGCGTGATCTGGAAGAACATCCGCCGCTCGCTGGCGCCGTCCACGGCGGCGGCCTCGTAGACGTCGCGGTTGATGGTCTGGAGGCCCGCGAAGATCAGCAGCGCCGTGTAGCCCATGTGCCGCCAGACGTTGACGAGCGCGATGGTCGGGATGGCCCACGCCTCGTCTCCGAAGAAGCTGACGGGGTCGATGCCGAACCAGCCGAGCGCCTCGTTGAGGATGCCGAGGTTGTAGTCGGCCATCCAGTACCAGGCGAGGGCGACAACGACGTTGGAGACGAGGTAGGGGAGGAGGATGACGCCACGGATCACCGTGGAGCGGGTGAGGCGGTGGATCAGCACGGCGATCAGCAGCGCCAGCACCATCTGGACGCCGATGTTGATGACGACGTATTGGAGGGTGACCCACAGGGAGTTCCAGAAGACGTCGTCCTCCAGCAGCCTGCGGTAGTTGTCCAGGCCGGTGAACTCGGGGGCGGTGAGCAGGTCGTAGTCGGTGAAGCTGAGGTAGAGGCCGCGCACGGCGGGCCAGGCGTAGAAGACGAGGAAGCCGAGCAGGGCGGGGGAGAGGAAGACGAGGGCGACGCCCAGCTCGCGGCTGCTTCCCTGCCGCCCCTGCCGGCCTTGCCGTCGCGGGCCTGAGCGGCCCTGGCTGCCCTTGCTCGTGGATGGGACAACGGTCGCCACGTGCACCTCCCTGTGCCGGCCACAGCCATGTCCAAATGTCCTGACAGAAGGGCGTTCGGATGTGAGCGAAAATGTGTCGGCTGGGAAGGTGAGTGTCAAGGAGTCGCGGAGCGGGCGTTACCGCAGCGTTATGGGCCAGGAGTGGCCGCGCATGCGGCTGCTCGTCGGCGTGGCGGCTATCCGGCGTTGCGCTGACGCACGGCGGGCCGTACCAGGAGCGTCCACTCCCGCACGCCGGCGACCTCCACGCCCGGCGTGCGGTAGTACGGGTCCCCGGCCATGATCCGCTCCAGCTCCGGGCGGCCCCCCGCCACGTCGAAGACGAGCAGCGCGCCCGAGTCGTCGGCGTACGGGCCCGCCGCCAGCAGGCGGCCCTCGGCGTGGAGGCGCGTCAGCCGCTCGCGGTGCGCCGGGCGGGCCGCGAGGCGTTCGGGGGTGGCGGGGTCGGCGAAGGCGAGTTCGACGATCAGCACGGTCGGCGGGGTCGGCGGGGTCGGCGTGGTCTCCATGCGGGCGACGCTACGGTCGGGGGCGTGAGCACGTCTGTATCACCCGATACACCCGACCCCCGCTGGCGGGCCGTCCCGCTCCTCGCCGCCCTCCCCGAGGAACGCCTCCACAGCCTGTGGACGGCCTCGGCGCCGGGCCGCTACGCCGCGGGTGAGGCGTTGCGCAACGCCGGCGACCCGGCCACCCACCTGCTGGTGCTCCTCCACGGCCGCGTCGCCGCCACCGCCACGACCCCCGCGGGCCGCACCCTCCGCCACGGCGAGTGGTCCGGGCCCTGCGCGCTCGACAAGATCGCCGTCATCGACGGCCACGGCCACACCGCGACCCTCACCGCGCTCACCCCCTGCGCCGTCCGCGCCCTGCCCCGCGAACGCTTCCTCGCCCTCGTCGACGACGTGGCCGCCGTCCGCGCCCACGTCATCCACGTCCTGGCGGAGGCCGCCCGCCACGCGCAGGACCGCTTCGCGGCCACCGCCGCTCTCCCGGCCGAGGCCCGCCTCGCCGCGTGGCTGCTGGCCCAGGCCGCCACCACGGCCACCGTGCCGCTGCCCGGCGGCACCCAGCAGGCGCTGGCCGACCACCTCGGCACGACGCGCGTCACGCTCAACCGCGCCCTCGCCCGCCTGCGCCGCGACGGCCTGATCGAGCTGCGGGGCGCGGCCATCCGCGTACTCGCGCCGGAGCTGCTCCAGCTCCGCGCGGCGCGCTAGGCGCTGAGGGCTGAGGGCTGGGCGCTGGAGCCCGGCTCGGTTCCCCGTGAGGCCGAACCTGTCCCCGCGTCAGCACACGTCAGTCGGCCCTCAGCTGGGCTGCCAGCTCACGGGGACCATGGCCGCCCAGTCGAGCGAGACAACGCCGACGCCGTGCCCCACCAGTACCACCTGGCACTCCGACACCGTCTCGCCGGGCCCGATCGTGGTCGAGGCGGAGGGGGAGGCGTAGTCGCACCACTCCGGCAGGTTCGCCGCGTCCATGGCCTCCACCGTCTCGAACGGGCCGCCGTCGTCGGTCCGGACGTGGATGTCCGTCGAGGGGTGGCCGCCCTCGTAGGCGGTGTGGCTCTCGTTGGTCAGCGTCATCTCGACGTAGTACGGGTCGAGGAAGGCGTGCTCGCCCTCGTACGCCGGGCTGCCCTCCAGGTCCTCCCACGCGCCGGGCTCGAACCGCTCCACCGTGGCGTCGAACTCCCAGCTGTCGCCGTAGGGCACCGGGCCGCTGGCCTCGCCCAGCGGCAGCTCGACGGTGGGGCCGTGCACGGACCCGCCTCCCCCCGACGCCTGGTCCTCGTTCTCGTTCTCGTTGTCGCTCTGGTCCTGGTCCTGGTTCTGGTTCCCCGAGGACCCTCCGCTGCCCTCATCCGCCGCGTTGCCCCCGTCGCCCGCCGGCTTTTCCTCCGAGTCGGAGTCGGAGCCGGAGCCGCAGGCGGTGAGCGTCACGGCGAGCACCACGGCGGGAGCGGCGGCGAGCGGCCAGCGGGGCTTGCGTATCGACATGAGTGGTAATTCCCCTCGGGTCGCGGTGAGTTGCGTTGTGCTGCTGGAACGCGGGCCAGCGTAGGAGTGACGCGAGGGGCCCTCGGGGCGCGTGTCGCGCCGCACCCGCGCGCTGGCCCCTGTCGGACCAGGGCTTTTCCTGTTACTTCTTTCTTCCACGCCCGGATGGCGTTCGCACCCCGCGACAGAACGGTGACACAACCCGAACATGCTGCTCAGGCCGATGACCGGATCAGGCCAGGCGGCGTAGCGGTCCCACTCGTCCCGGTCGCCCAGCACCATCTCGACCAGCTCGCACCCGGCCGCCTCGAACACTTCACGCCTCCGCCGCCCGCCGTCGAACGGAATAGCGGTGGACCGCTGGGGAACCGCTCCAGAGGCGTCGCACGTCACCTTCCGACAAGAGGCGTTCGGGAGGCGGCAGTGATGTGGGGTCAAAGCGGAGAGGCACCGACGGCGGCACGGCGCCCGGCGGCGTGGCGGCGCGGGCTGGCGTGGCTGGTGGACTTCTCGCTCGTGCTGGCGGCGGCGGTGGGGCTGGGGATCTTCACCTTCAACCGGATCAGCGCGATGGTGACCGACGTGCCGGGGCTGGTCGAGAAGGGCGCCTGGCAGGTGATCACCTCCGGCGGCGACCTGGAGGGCGCCGGTGAGGACTTCGGCCGCGCGGTGTGGAACGACGCGATCGGGGCCGTGCAGCAGGGCTTCGCCCTCCTGGTGCTGGCCACGTTCCTCTACCAGTGGCTGGCGCTGGCGTTCACCGGCACCACGCTGGGCAAGGCGTCGCTGGGCCTGCGCGTCGTGGCGCGCGACGGCGGCCGGCTGGGCCGGGGGCGGGCGGCGCGCCGGGCGGCGGTGACGACGATCGCCGACGTCGGGGTCTTCTCGCTGGCCTGCTGCCTGCTGCTGAGCGGCGGTTTCGCGCTCTCCGCCGTGGTCTGGCTGGCGGCGATCGCGCTCTTCTGGGCCAACGCGCTCCCGAGCCTGGTCGGCCCCGGCCGCTCGCTGGCCGACCGCGCGGCGGGCGGCGCGGTGACCGGCGGTCTGCTGCGCGCCGCCGCGACCGCCACCGCCGCGGGCACCCGCGCCGTCATCACCACCGGCCGCGACTACGCCGCCGACCGCTTCCGGCGCGGCGGCGAGGTCCCCGCGGCGCCCGACGCCGACCGGGGGTAGTGCCCGCGTCGGCCCCGCGTTGGCCCGCGTTGCGGGGTGGGCCGGCCGGGGTCACGCTGGTGGAGGAGGTGGGAGAAGGGAGCCCTGCCATGACCCAGTGGTGGCCGGCCCGAGGGCCGCAGGAGCCTCAGGCTCAGGACCCGCTCGGCGTGGTGGTCGAACGCCCGGTCGTCGGGTCGTATCCCAACTACCGGAAGGCGCAGCGCGCGGTCGACTTCCTGTCCGACAACGAGTTCCCGGTGCAGCGCACCGCCATCATCGGCTCCGACCTGCGCATGGTGGAGGCCATCCTCGGCCGCATGACCCGCGGCCGCGCGGCAGCGGCCGGCGCGGGCACCGGCGCGTGGTTCGGCCTGCTGGTGGGCCTGCTGGTCTCGATCTTCGCCGCCGAGGCCGGCGAGGTGGTGCTGCTGATCCTCAGCGGCCTGGTCTACGGCGCGATCTTCGGCGCCATCTTCGGCTTCGTCAGCCACGCGGCCACGGGCGGCCAGCGCGACTTCACCTCCCGCAGCCGGATCGTGGCGGCGCGGTATGACGTGGTGGCGGACGAGGAAGTCGCGGAGGACGCGAAGAACCTGCTGATCAAGCTGGGCTGGCGAGAGGACTGAGGACTGAGGACTGGAGCCTGGCTATGGTGCTTGCGTGGCAAGCAAGAAGGTGACGATCACGCTCGACGAGTCCCTGGCCTGCGCCGCGTGGCCGAGGCATGAGAGAGAGGAGCGAGCGTCATGACGATCGCCCCGGAGTATGCAGGGAGCGACACCGGCCGGTACCAGGCGATGCGAGACATGGTCGAGCGGATACAGGACAGCGTGCCCGGCAAGCTGGAGATCACCAAGGAAGGAATCGTTCACGACATGGTGTCGCCCGGTAGGCCCCCACGAGCTCACGGCGATGCGTGTCAGTCGGCGCCTGGAGAAGGTGATGCCGGACACCCTGGCGGCCCACACGGGCACACCTGACGTGGAGAACCTCAACGAGGGCGTGCTGCGTCATCCAGACGTCATGGTGATCTCCGAGGCGGACATGGAGGGGGATGGTGCGTTCGATCCGCGCGCGATCCTCGCCGCGATCGAAGTGGTCTCCCGGTCGAACCCGGACAACGACTGGGTGAGCAAGATGCGGGACTACCCGCTGCTCGGCATCCCGGTGTACGTGATCTTCGACCCGCGCACGGGCGAGGGGGCCGTCATGCGATGAACATGGTGGGCGCGCTGCTGGCCCACTTCCGCATCCGTGCGGCGTTGACGCAGCCGGAGCTGGCGGAACGGCTGTGCATGAGCGTCGACAAGATCGCGTCGATGGAACAGGGGCGGCGCCCCCTGCACATCGTGGACGCCGAGCACATCGACAAGGTCCTCAACACGACGGGCGCGCTGGCGGCGGCGATCAGCGAGATGCCGGAGCAGGAGAACATCCCGCTGTTCTCCGTCGCGCTCTTCGAGAACGAGGGACGCGCGCGCAGCCTGCACTGGTACGAGAACCACGTGGTGCCGCGCCTGCTCCAGACCGAGGAGTACGCCCGCGCGGTGTTCGGGTGCGAGTATCCGCCGTACGACGAGGAGGAGTTCGAACGCCACCTGAGGAACCGGATGGAACGGCAGCAACTCCTCCAGCGCACCCCACCCCCGGCGATGAGCTACGTCATCGAGGAGACGGCGCTGATGCGGCCAATCGGCGGCCGGGAGTGCCTGCGCCGCCAGATCCGCCACCTGCGGGCCCTGGCGGACCTGCCCTTCCTCGCGCTCTCCGTCATGCCGCTCGACCGGGAGACCCACGCCGGTCTCGCTGGCCCGATGATTCTGATCGAGACGCTGGAGTTCGAACGGCTGGCCTACAGCGAGGGCCAGCGCGGGGCCATCGTGATCGATGACCCGGAAATCGTGAGCAGGCTCTACGACATGTATGTCATGCTGCGCTCGCAGGCGCTCACGCCCGAAGCCACCAAGCGCCTGCTGGAGAAGCTGGCGGGAGAGACATGACCACCGAACTGGCCTGGTTCAAGAGCAGCTACAGCAGCAGCCAGGGCGGCGCCTGCCTCGAAGTCGCCTACGCCTGGCGCCCGTCCAGCCACAGCGGCAGCCAGGGCGGCAACTGCGTCGAGGTCGCCGCATGCCCCCACACCGTCCACATCCGCGACTCCAAGAACCCCACCGGCTCGACCCTCACCCTCACCCCCGCCACCTGGGCGGCGTTCACTACCTTCGCCCGCGCGTGATCTCCCCTTTCCTCCGCACCGCCGAGGCCGTGTCCGGGCTGCTGCGCTCTCCCGCGCTGGCCGAACGCTGGGAGCGGCCGAGCGCGCTGGCCGAATTCCGGGTTAGCGGCCTGGCCGGGCATCTGGCACGGGCGGTCTTCAACGTCGAGCGCTGGCTCGCCGAGCCGCCGCCGCCAGCGGGTGGGACGCCCATCGACGCCGTCGCGTACTTCCTGGCCGGTGCCCGGGCCGCGCCGGATCTGGACGATGCGGTGCCGCGCCGGATCCGTGAGGTGGGGGAGCAGGAGGCGGCCGATGGGCCTGCCGCGCTGGCCAAGGAGTTCGACGCCGCCCGTGCCCGGCTCGCGTCCGTGCTGCCGACCGTGCCGCTTGACCGGCCCGTCGGCATGCTTGGCCACGTGCTCCCGCTGGACCAGTGCCTGCTCACCCGGCTCGTGGAACTCGTCGTCCACCTCGACGACCTGGCCGTCAGCCTGGAGGCGCCAACGCCGCCGGTGCCCGCCGAGGCCGCCGACGCGGTCACCGTCTGCCTCTCCCGCATCGCCGTGGCCCGCCACGGCGTCCTCCCGGTGCTGCGCGCCCTGTCCCGCCGCGAGCGCGCCACCGATCCGATCGCGGCGTTCTAGGTCCACCCCCTAACCGCCGAGGTCAACGCGCGCGTGTCGCTCGCTCATCACTTTGAGTGACGGTACGGTCGTACGCAGGACCACGGTCCGCACTCTCATCCACCCTTGCGTCCATGGGAGCACTGATGACCGAGCGCCAGCCGGAGCGGGCGACGCCAGAGAACTGGTGGTCGCCCCCACAGGGTCGCTGGACGTTCGACCAGGTGAAGGATCTTGAGCTGCCCTTCGACTGGGAGCTGATGGATGGAGAGATCGTCGTTCGCGGGCAGACGCCACAGTGGCACGACATGGTGCGCGACAGGCTGTTTTTTCAGCTGGAGAGCGCGCGGCGTGACCCGCTGGTGGGCAATGTTGAACGATGCGTGATGGTGAATGACCGCACCGTAATCAAGCCCGATGTTGTCCTCTTCGACAAGCGGGACCTCGACTTTTTCACTTTGGAGTGTGTGCCAGCGGCGAAGGTGAGGCTGGCTGTCGAGGTCGTCTCTCCCGGCTCAGAGGGGAAGGACCGATCGTGGAAGCCGTCGATGATGGCCGCGTCCAAGGTGCCGTACTTCTGGCGGATCGAGCGCAGCGAGGACCATCTCCCGTTCGTCCACGAGTTCTGGCTGAACCACGACACGGAGTCGTATATCCCCGCCCCTGAGCACCCCGTGCACAAGGAAAAGCTCATCACCGAGTTTCCCTTCCCGGTCGAGATCGACCTGCGGAGCCTCGTGGAGTTCTGAGCACAAAGCGCGCGGCGGCCTGAAGGCGAGCCAGGCCGCCGCCGCGTCGGGCGGCGTTCGGGCGTGCTGACCGCTCCATCGGATGTGGTTTGTCCGAGCCTGGCGATGCCATGAGACCTTCACCGCACACGAACAAGCAGAACAGTTGCTCCCAGCATTCCAGGATTAACCGGGCATATCGGATGTGCGGACATTCGAGCCGTTCAGCCCGAGTAGTGATGACTTGGCATGGCCGCCCGCAGGCCCATGACGCAAGCGCATTGAGGCTGTTCTGCGAAGGAAGCCGCACACTGGCCGCTCGATACGTTGCCGGTCCTGACGCCCCATCATCACGACTCGTCATGTCACGCGTTCGCCTGCTTTCATCCTGCGCACACCGGCGGCTGCGAACCGCTGCCGCCGCGATACAGAACTGGAAGTTAGGAACAGACCTTGCGTAACGACCTTGAGACCCGTGAGATCGCCGACACCGAGCTGGACGCCGTCGCCGGCGGCGTGGCGGGCGCCGGCGGCAGCGTGGGCGTCGACGCCGCTGCCGCTGCCGCTGCCACCGTTGAGGCGGGCCTGGCTGCCGATGTGTCCTTCCTGTCCGCTGGTGTGGCCGCGTCCGCTGGCGTCGGCGCATCCGCTGCGGGGGGCGCGCACGTCGGTCTCTGACCGGTCCCCCTCGACCTGATCCCGCGAACCCCGGGGCCACAGCCACGTCCCGGGGTTAGCGGCGTGCACGAAGGCCCCATGCCCGTCGATGGGCAGCGCCGGGGGAGTCCTTCCCCATGGGGTTTACGCCCAGTGAGGGGTGCGTGGCGGACGGGTGTCACCGCGCGCCCTCGGCCCTAGTAGGGTGCTGGGTCACGAGTGGCGTGTGGTGAATGAGGTCCCGTGAACATACTGGAAGCGCTCTTCCTCGGCGTCGTGGAAGGTCTCACCGAGTTTCTGCCGATCTCGAGCACGGGTCACCTGACCATCCTTGAGCGCGCCCTCGGATACTCCACGGACGACCCGGACATCACCGCCTTCACGGCCATCATCCAGGTCGGTGCGGTCCTCGCCACGCTGCTCTACTTCCGCAGCGACTTCCGGCGCCTCATCGCGGCCTGGGCGCGAGGCGTGGTGCGGGCGGAGAAGCGCAAGGACCCCGACTACGCCCTCGCGTGGGCCGTCATCCTCGGCGCGATCCCGATCGGGATCGTCGGGCTCGCCTTCAAGGACACGATCGAGACGACGCTGCGCAGCCTGTGGTTCGTCGGGTCGGCGCTCATCCTCTGGAGCGCGGCCATGTGGTACGCGGACCGGCGCGGGACGCAGGACCGCTCCGAGAAGGACGTGACCTGGCGGGACACCCTGATCATCGGCGTGGTGCAGTGCCTCGCCCTGATCCCTGGCGTCTCCCGCTCCGGCGCGACGATGTCGGCGGGCCTGCTGCGCGGGCTCGACCGGGTCACGGTGACCCGGCTGTCGTTCTTCCTCTCGGTGCCGGCGCTGACGGCGGCGGGCGGGCTCCAGTTCGTCACCGAGTTCGACGCCATCACGGACGGCGTCGGCTGGACGGCGACCATCACGGCGACGGTGGCGAGCTTCGCCGTCGCCTACGTCGCCGTCGCCTGGCTGCTGAAGTTCATCGCCAAGCACTCCTACACGCTCTTCATCAACTACCGCGTGATACTCGGCGCCGGCCTGCTCGTCCTGCTCGCCACGGGCGCCCTCAGCGCCACCTGACCGCTACCGGTGGCGCCTGTAGTGGTCGGCCACGGCGTGGAACGCCTGCTTCGGCTCCCAGCGCCACGCCCCCGGGGCCTCGTCCGTCTCCCAGATCGCCTTGACGAGGCCGTAGCTCGCCATGTCCTCGTCGTGTGGCGGGTCATCGGGGCGGTGGGGGGCGTCGGGGCTGACGAACTCGTAGACCAGGGCGGCGTACAGGTCCAGCGTCTCGAAGACCGGCAGCACGTCGGCGAGGTAGGTGGCCTGGGTCTCCTCGCTGCGGACCAGGCTCTCGTCGATCGTCGGCGGCACCGTCGTGTAGTCGACGACGTCCCAGCCCATGCCGCCCGCCTCGGGCGCGCCCTCGTACGTGCACGAGCCGAACTCGGTGATCGCCACCGGCTTGCCCCAGTGCCGGTAGGGGCGCAGGTCGTCGGCGTACGCGGCGCGGCGGCTGCCGTGGTAGGCGTAGTAGTTGACGCTGACGATGTCGAAGAGGTCCCAGTCCACCTCGTCGCCCTCGGCCGCGCCGTACGTCAGGCGGCCGTCGAAGGCGGAGCGGCCGGTGGTGGCGGCCCGGCCGATGAAGTCGGCGAGGCTGCGCTGGAGGTGTACCGGGTTGAAGTCGCCGTTCGTGAGGTTCTCGATGCGCTCCAGGGCGTGGTCGCCGGGCGCGATGCCGGGCGTGAACAGCACGAACTCGCAGCCGACGCTGAGGTGTACGCCCGCGCCCTGGCGCCGCAGCTCCTCGGCCCGGCGGCCGGTCTCGGCGAGGTGGTCGAGGATCTCGCGCTGCGGGCGGTCCGCGAGGCGCGGCTGGAGCCAGACGTGCAGGCCGCGTTCGGCCGCCTCGGTGGCGGTGGCGGCGAGGCGTTCGACGCCGTCGCCGTAGACGACGACCGCGTTGGCGTGCAGCTCGTCGCGGATCGCGCGCATGTCCTCGCGCATGCGGGCGGCGTCCCAGCCCGTCTCCGGGCGTTCGCCGTCCGTCACGTGGTACATCACGCCCCGGTGGCGCAGGCCGGCCGAGGCTTGGCCCGATTCCGCCGATTCCTCGTTCTCCGGCTCGTCCTCCGAGTCCGACTGGCAGGCCGCCAGGAGCGGTGCCGCCGCTCCCGCTCCCAGCCCGGCCAGAAAACGCTTCCGGCTGATGCCGCTGCCGATTCCGCTGCTTCCCATGGTCCGTCTCCCCGTTCCGCTCGTGCTGGCGACGGCCACGAGTCTGGTCGGGGGCGACGGGGGCGGGGGTCGGCCGATGGTCCACGGCGGCGGGACCGGAGTACGAGATCCGGGGCGGGAGCGGGGACTTTGGTGCCGGGGCGCGGAACCGGGGCGCGGAACCGGGAACGCCCCGCCATCACACGTGCCGTGGCGGGGCGCTCCGCTGCGTCAGGGCCTTCAGAAGCGCAGGCCCCAGGAGTTGAGGGTGCCGGTGTCGAACAGGCCGCCGTCGGTGACGCGCAGCGTCCACGTGCCGTTGGCCGCGACGGCCGAGGCGTCGGCCCCGTACGTCGTCTTCACGTTGTCGGCGCTGCCGCCGCTGCCGGACTCCTTCAGCGGGAAGGCGGTGCCGTCGGGGGCGATCAGCTCGATGGTGAGGTCGCCGACCCAGGAGTGGGTGATGTCCACCGGGACGCCGAGCGAGGCGGGCGCGTTGCCCTCGACGCCGGTGACCTCGATCGTCGATTCGACCGTGAAGAGGTCCTCGATGGCGACCGGGGTCGTGTTGTCGAACGCCGGGCCGTCCGGCGGCGGGTCGCTGCCGCCGCCGCCCTCGCCGACGTTCAGCAGCAGGTTGGGGGAGCCGGTGCCGGGGTCGACGAG
Source organism: Streptomyces sp. 6N223 (assembly GCF_052246635.1). Lineage (NCBI taxonomy): Bacteria > Bacillati > Actinomycetota > Actinomycetes > Kitasatosporales > Streptomycetaceae > Streptomyces > Streptomyces sp. 6N223. Next base: position 72,015 of record NZ_JBQQCA010000005.1, read on the forward strand.
GTTGTCGGGGATCGCGGTGCTCGTCAGCGCGTCGCTCACCTGGGCGGGCGTGGCGTCCGGGTTGTCCGCCAGGTAGAGCGCGGCGGCGCCCGCCACGTGCGGGGTCGCCATCGACGTGCCGGAGATCGTGTTGGTCGCGCTGTCGCTCGTGTGCCACGCGGAGGTGATGTCCGAGCCCGGCGCGAAGAGGTCCAGCGCGCTGCCGTAGTTGGAGAAGTACGAGCGGGTGTCGGTGTCGTCCGTCGACCCGACCGTGATGGCCTCCTCCACGCGCGCGGGGGAGGTGTCGGCGGCGTCGGCGCCGTCGTTGCCCGCCGCCACGGCGAAGGTGACGCCGGCGGCTATGGCGTTGCGCACGGCCTCGTCCAGCGCCGGGTCGACCGTGCCGCCCAGGCTCATGTTGGCGACGGCCGGCTTCACGGCGTTCTCCGTCACCCAGTCGATCCCGGCGATGACCTGCGCGGTGGTGCCGGAGCCCTGGTTGTTCAGCACGCGGACGGCCACGATGTCGGCTTTCTTGGCGACGCCGTGCGCCGAGCCCGCGACCGTGGCGGCGACGTGCGTGCCGTGGCCGTTGCCGTCCTGGGCGACGTTGTCGCCGTCGATGGCGTCGTAGCCGTTGGCCGCCCGGCCGCCGAAGTCCGAGTGGGAGACGCGGACGCCGGTGTCGATGATGTACGCCGTCACGCCCTCGCCGGCGGAGTCGGGGTAGGTGTAGCTCTGGTTGAGCGGCAGCGTGGACTGGTCGAGCCGGTCCAGGCCCCAGGAGGGCGGGTTGGGCTGCGTGCCCTGGATGGTGAAGCTGCGGTTCTGGATCACCGACTCCACGGCCGGGTCGGCGGCCAGCCGCCTCGCCTCCTCCTCCGAAGCCTCGACGGCGTAGCCGTTGAGGGCCGCCGAGTAGGTCTGGGTGATCTCGGCGCCGTACTCGTCGGCCAGGGACTCGCCCGCGCCCGAGGCGGCGCGGGCGCTGCTCGCGTCGATCGTGACGACGTAGCTGCCGTCGACCGCGTTGGACGCGCCCGCGAACAGGATCGTGCCCTCCGGCGGCTCGGCCGCGCCGGCCGGCAGGGCGGTCATGCCGCCGAGCGCCAGCGTCGCCGCCGTCGCGGCGACGACCGACGCGAGCCGCCCTCGCCGGAGGGGATGTGCAACTGCCATCAGAGGGGTCCTCTCCTCTTGGATGGGTGTGGGGGGCAGGCGTGGCGTGCCAGGAGGTTGGAATGCCATGCCGCACACATGGCCATATGCATGGTCATGACAGCCAGGCTTCTGCCCAGCGCCGGCCGAACCATGTGAACTTCGCAAGAGGGATGAGCCTGCCTGGGCCCGCGATGTGAAGGCCTTTCATCTTGCTGTCACAGGGCCATCCAGGGCCCCACCCGTCCCGCCGGGGGCCGCCAGGGGACGTCCCGCTAGGGGATGTCCCGGAGAAGTCCCCTATCCGTGGGGCCGGTTGTGGACACGCCGGGCGGTCACGTGTCAGCTTTTCTTGACACGTGACAGAAGCAAGGACAAGAAGGAGTGCGGCTCGTGGGCTCGCAGACCTCCCAGAACCACCCGTCCCGCAAGAACCGCGACGGACTGACGCGGCGGGGCATCCTCGCGGTCGCCGGGGTGGGCGCGGTGGCCGCCGCCGGCGCGTTCGGCCCCGGGGCGGGGGACGCCGGGGCGGGGGACGCCGGCGCCGGCACCGACGGAGAGGCGTACGGGCGCATCGACGTCCACCACCACGCCGTTCCCGACGCGATGCGGCGGTGGGCCGTCGAGCAGGGCCTGCTGCCGGAGGAGCCGGAGGCGGGCGGGCCGTCGTGGGCGGAGTGGACCCTCGACTCCACGCTGGAGGTGATGGAGGACAACGCCATCGCCGCGGGCATCGCCTCCGCCCCCGTGCCGTCCGCGGCGTTCCGCGACCGGCGGCAGGCCGAGGAGGGCGTCAGGATCTGCAACGAGTCGCTGGCCGGGCTCGTCGCGGACCACCCGGACCGCTTCGGCTTCTTCGCCAACGTCGCCACCCACCACGTCCGCCTGGCGATCCGGCAGGCGGCGTACGCGCTCGACGAGCTGGGCGCCGAGGGCGTGATCCTGATGACCACCACCGGCGACCGCTACCTCGGCCACCCCGACTTCGACCCGCTCTTCGCCGCGCTGAACGAGCGCGGCGCCGTGGTCTTCGTCCACCCCGGGCCGCTCCCGGAGGGGGCCGTCGAGCTGCCGGGGATCTCGGAGGCCATCGGGGACTTCCCGCTCGACACCACCCGCGCCGCGCTGAACCTGGTCGCCTCCGGCACCCTCGACCGCTTCCCGGAGGTGTCGGTGATCCTCTCCCACGCGGGCGGCTTCCTGCCCTGGGCCGCCGGGCGCGCGGCCTCCGCCGGGCGCCAGGGGGAGGGGCCGGACCCGGCGGCGCTGCGACGCGCGCTGCGGCGTTTCCACTACGACACCGCCCTGCCGATGTCGCCCTACGCCACGCCCACGCTGCTGGCCGCCGCCGACCCGGGGCGTGTGATGTACGGCAGCGACTGGCCCGCCCGCCCGGCCGGCGAGGTCGGCACCATCACCGAGGACCTCGACGCCGACCCCGCCCTCGACCCCGCCACCCTCCGGCGCGTCAACCGCGACAACGCCCTGCGCCTCTTTCCCCGCCTCGCGGCACGGCTGCGAACCGGCCGCTAGTGTGGCTGGATGGAGGCGATGGAACACGGCGCGGCGGAGTCCGAGGGCTGGGCGGACATGATCACCACGCTGCGGCCGAACGGCCTGCCCATCCCGCCCGTGCCGGCGCCGCTGCGCGCTGACCTGGCCGTCCTCGGCTCGTGGTACTGGGGAACGCCGGACGCGCCCGGCGTTCAGCCGATCGGCCCGATGGAGCTGTACACGTTCGCGCCGTCGCTCTTCGAGCGGCTGCGGGGCGACGGCGACGGCACGCACGACCGGGTCGCCGTGTGCCACGCCGGGCACGGCGCCAGCTCCTACGCCATCACCTACGGCCTCGTCTACCGCGGGCTGGTGCTGCTGATCCAGGCCGGCTGGGGCGGGGCGTACATGGACAACGACGCGCAGGCCGCGAGCCTGGCCCAGTCCTTCCGCAGCTGTCAGGGGCTCATCGACCGGGCGGAGGGGCGGGAGCCGGAGGCGGGGCGGCACCTGGTGGCGGCGGAGAGCGAGCTGCGCGGCACGGCGCTGTGCGGCTGGGCGCCCGTGGAGGGGCCGGTGCGCCCTCACCTGGACCGCGTCCGCTACGGCACCGTCCTCGCCGAGGCCGAGCGCCTGCTCGACGCCGCCTGACGCCGCCTGACGCCGCCCCGCGGCCGGCCCGAGCGCGGCGGGCCGAGCGCCGCGGCCCGCGCGGTCGCGGGCCGGGGGCGGGCGAGGTGCAATGGCCCTATGACTGACCTCAGAGATTCGATCGATATGTGGACGGAACGGCTGATCGAGCTCACGGGGGGCGACATCGACGAGGACGAGGCCCGTGCCCTGATCGCGGAGATCCACGACTCCGCCACGGTGGCGTACCGGGAAGGGGTGGCCGAGATGGAGGCCGAGCGCGAGGAGTGACCCGGCCCGGTCAGCCCAGCAGGCGGCCCAGCACCGCGCCGGGGAGCTCACGGGCCGAGGCGCCGTCCGCCAGGGGGCCGGTGAGGACGTCGGTGCCGATGGGGCGGAAGTCGGCGATCTGCGTGCCCGCCGAGTTGGACAGCAGGTCGGTGGTGCTGTTGGCCAGGGGGTTGAGCTGGAGGTCGAGCGCGGGACCCACGGCGTACCCCGTGGCTCCGGTGAGGGTGGCCGCCGTGGAGTCGAGGAGGCCGGACGCCAGCTCGTCCGTGTGGGCGCCCAGGTTCTCCGGGATGACCTCGGCCGACGCCTCGCCCGCCGAGGCCAGCGAGGCCAGGAGCGAGCCGGTCGCGGCGACGACCACGGTCGCGAGGGATCGGTAGAGCTGTGTCATGCCACTGACCGTAGTTTGCCGGGGACGCACCGATCGCCCCTGGGCGGCGGCAAGTCCCCCGAACGGAGGACCCGCCGGGGGCGCGGGCAGAATGGGGGATGTGACCGTGACAACCCGAGCCAGCCTGTCCAAGCGGCCCAGCGAGGTGCGCGCGATGTTCGACGCCGTCGCCGCGCGCTACGACCTCACCAACGACGTGCTGGCCCTCGGGCAGAACCGGCGCTGGCGCAAGGCCGTCGCGCGCGCGGTGGCGGCCCGGCCCGGGGAGCGGGTGCTGGACCTGGCCGCCGGGACCGGGACCTCGTCCGGGCCGTTCGCCGCGGCCGGGGCGTTCACCGTGCCGTGCGACTTCAGCCTCGGCATGCTGGCGGAGGGCAAGCGGCGCGTGCCGTGGCTGCCGTTCACCGCCGGGGACGCGACGCGGCTGCCGTTCGCCGACGGCGTCTTCGACGCCGTCACCATCTCCTTCGGCCTGCGGAACGTGCAGGACACCGACGCCGCGCTGCGCGAGATGCTGCGCGTGACGCGGCCGGGCGGGCGGCTGGTGGTCTGCGAGTTCAGCCACCCCACCTGGCCGCCGTTCCGCACCCTCTACACCGAGTACCTGATGCGGGCGCTGCCCCCGGCCGCCCGCCGGGTCTCCAGCGCTCCCGACGCCTACGTCTACCTGGCCGAGTCCATCCGCGCCTGGCCCGACCAGCCGGCGCTCGCCGCCCGGCTGCTGCGCGCGGGCTGGCGGCGCGTCGGCTGGCGCAACCTCTCCGGCGGGATCGTGGCCCTGCACCGGGGCTTCAGGGCCGCGGGCGGGACCACCCCGTAGACTCAGCGGACTTGCCGACGCTGACCCCATTGCTGACCCATGTGCTGACCCCCTGTTCACCGAACCACTGATGGGAGCGCCGACCGTGGCCGAGACCGTCTCCTCAGAAGCAGCCGCGTCAGAAACAGCCGATGTGATCGTCGTGGGGGCCGGACCGGCTGGGTCCACGGCCGCGTACCACCTCGCCCAGGCGGGTCTTGACGTGCTGCTGCTGGAGAAGACCGCGTTCCCCCGCGAGAAGGTGTGCGGCGACGGCCTCACCCCGCGCGCCGTCAAGGAACTCGTCGCCATGGGCATCGACGTGTCGGAGGAGGCGGGCTGGCTGCGCAACAAGGGCCTGCGCATCATCAGCGGCTCGCAACGCCTCGAACTGGACTGGCCGCAGCTCGCGGCGTACCCCGACTACGGGCTGGTCCGCAAGCGCGACGACTTCGACGAGCAGCTCGCCCGGCAGGCGGAGAAGGCGGGCGCGCGGCTGCACGAGCTGTGCAACGTCGGCGGGCCGGTGCGGGACGAGCGCACCGGGCGGATCGTGGGCGTCACGGCCAGGCTGGGCGAGGAGAAGCGGCAGGTGACCTTCCGCGCCCCGGTCGTCGTCGCCGCCGACGGCAACTCCTCGCGCCTGTCCCTCGCCATGGGCCGCCACCGCGACGAGGGCCGCCCGATGGGCGTGGCGGTGCGGACGTACTTCACCACCCCGCGGCACGACGACGACTACCTGGAGTCCTGGCTGGAGCTGTGGGACCGGCGCGGCGGGCGGGAGCGGCTGCTGCCGGGGTACGGCTGGGTCTTCGGCATGGGCGACGGCACCTCCAACGTCGGGCTCGGCGTGCTCAACAGCTCGCCCGCCTTCCGCGACCTGGACTGGCGCGAGGTGCTGCGGACCTGGTGCGCGGGGATGCCGGAGGACTGGGGCTTCACGCCCGAGAACATGACGGGCCCGATCCGGGGCGCGGCGCTGCCCATGGCGTTCAACCGCAAGCCGCACTACGCGCGCGGGCTGATGCTGATCGGCGACGCGGGCGGGCTGGTGAACCCCTTCAACGGCGAGGGCATCGCGTACGCCATGGAGTCGGGCCGCATCGCCGCCGAGGTCGTGGGCCAGGCCGTGCCGCGCCAGTCCCCGGCCCAGCGCGAGCTGGCGCTGCGCCTGTACCCGAAGATCCTGCGCGACACCTACGGCGGCTACTACACCCTGGGCCGGGCGTTCGTGCGCCTGATCGGCAACCCGAAGGTGATGAGGCTCGCGGCGGAGCGGGGGCTGAGCCACCCGGTGCTGATGCGCTTCCTGCTGAAGCTGCTGGCCAACCTGACGGACCCGACCGGCGGCGACGCGACGGACCGGGTCATCAACGGGCTGGCGAAGGTCGCGCCCAGGTCGTAGGGGCGGGCCGGGGCAGGGACGGGGCGGGGCGGGCCGGTTCAGGGGCCCGCCGAGCCGCCGAGGCGGTCGCGGACCCGGTCGGCGTCGGGGTGGTCGAGGGCTTCGAGGATGTCCAGGGCCTGTTGCCAGGCGTGGCGGGCGGCCTGGGCGTTGCCGGTCTCCTGGTGGGCGTCGCCGAGGCCGAGGAGGATCTCGGCTGGCTCGTAGCGGTAGCCCGTCCCGTCGTACAGCGCGAGGGCGCGCCGGTAGCAGGCGATGGCCTCGGCGTGGTTGCTCAGCTGGTGGTGGGCGTGGGCCAGGGTGTCCCAGGTGGTGGCCTCGCCGCGCGGGTCGTCGATGTGCCGGTGCAGCCCGAGGGCCCGCTCGCACAGGTCGATGGCCTCCCGGCTCTCGCCGAGGAGGCTGAGGGTCCAGGCGAGGTCGTTCAGCCCGCGGGCGATACCGCCCCGGTCGCCGGTCGTCTCGTAGAGCCGCAGGGCGTGGCGTCCGTGGACCAGCGCCTCGCGGTGGCGGCCCTGGGCGTCCAGCGCCCAGCCGATGCTCTGGTGCGCGCGGGCCTGGCCGTGGGCGTCGGCGAGCGCCGTGAACAGGGCCAGCGCGCGCTCGAAGCGGGCGCGGGCGTCGTCGTGGTGGCCCAGATACATCAGGGCCCCGGCCAGCCCCATGTGGGAGTGGGCCAGTCCGAGGCGGTCGTCCAGGCGTTCGGCGGCGGCGACGGCGATGCGCTGGGCGGCGAGGTTGTCGTGGTGGTGTCCGTAGCGGGCGAAGAAGAAGTGCGCCAGGGTCCAGGCCAGTTGCCAGGCGTGTGCGTCGAAGCCGGAGGCGGCGGCGCGGTGGATGGCGGCGAGCACCGCGGGATGCTCCGCGGTGAACCAGGCCAACGCCTGCCGGCCGTCGGCGAGGCGGGTGGCGCCGGCGTGGGGGACGGGCGCGGGCACGCCGATCGGGGTCCGCGCCGGGTCGAAGAGCGTCGCCGCCCGGTGGGCGGTGTGGAGGTAGTGGTCCAGCAGGCGGTGGAGGGCCGCGCGCCGCCCGGCGTCCGGCTCGTGCGCGCGGGCCTGCTCGGTGGCGTACGCCCGCAGCAGGTCGTGGAGGGTGAAGCGGCCGGGGGCCCGCTCGGTGATCAGGTGGGCGCGGGTCAGCTCGGCCAGCAGGGGCCGCACGGCGGTGGCGGTGTCGCCGAGTAACGCGGCGGCGGCATCGTGGGAGACGTCGGGGCCCGGGTGGATGCTCAGCAGCCGGAAGAGGCGGACGGCCTGCGGGCTCAGGGCGCGGTAGGACCAGGAGAAGACCGCGCGGAGGTTGGCGGCCAGCTCGCCCGCGTCGAGGGCGTCCAGGCGGGTGGCGTCCTCGCGCAGCTCCTGGGCGAGCCGGGAGAGGGGCAGGCCGGGGCGCATGGCGGCGCGGGCGGCGATGATGCCCAGCGCCAGGGGCAGCCCGGCGCAGTGGTCCAGCAGGCCGTCGGCGGCGTGCGGCTCGGCCTCAAGGCGGTCGGCGCCGAGATGGCGCGTGAGGAGCTGGCGGCCCTCGGCGGGGGTGAGGGTGTCCAGGGCGAGGGGGCGGGCGCCGTGGGCGGCGACGAGGGCGGGCAGCTGGTGGCGGCTGGTGACCAGGACCGCGCAGGAGGAGCCGCCCGGCAGCAGGGGCGCGACCTGGGCGGAGTCGCGGGCGTTGTCGAGCAGGATCAGCATCCGCCGGTCCGCCACGAGGCTGCGGTAGAGCGCGGCCTGCGCGTCGGGGTCGGTGGGGACGGCGGCGGGGTCGTCGGCGAGGACGTCGAGGAAGCCGCGCACGGCGGCGGTGGGCAGGAGGGGCTCGTCGGTCGGGTCGAAGCCGCGGAGGTTGACGTAGAGCTGGCCGTCGGGGAACGCCTCAAGGCGCCGGTGGGCCCAGTGCAGGGCCAGCCAGGTCTTGCCGATGCCGCCGGAGCCGCCGATCGCCGAGACGACGACGGTGCCGGGGGAGGCGGCCAGGTGGGCGTCAAGGGCGGCGAGCTCGCGGGCGCGGCCGGTGAAGAGCGGGGGCGGGGCGGGGAGCTGGCGCGGCACCGCCGGGGCGGCGGGCGTGGGGGGTCGTGTGGCCTCGGCGACCTCGGCGGCCGGGGCGGCGGGCGTGGCGATGGGAGCGGCCGGGCCGGGCGGGGCGGGCGGCTCGGGGTCGGCGGCGGCCGTGGCGGTGCCGCTGAGGATGTCGTGGTGCAGGCGCCTCAGGTCCGGGCTGGGGTCGGCGCCGAGCTCGTCGGCCAGGCGGTGACGGAGGCGTTCGTAGTGGTCCAGCGCGTCCGCCTGCCGGCCGCTGCGGTAGAGGGCGAGGATGAGCTGGCCCGCCAGGCGCTCGTCGAGCGGCCAGGCGCGGGCGAGCGTGTCGAGCTCGGGCAGCAGGGCGGCGTGGTCGCCGAGCCGCAGCCGCACGTCGTTCAGGTCCAGGCGGGCGGCGTGCCGCTCGGTGTGGAGGGCGTGCCGGGTGCCGGCGAACCACGGGGTGTCGGCGTCGGCGAACGGCTCGCCGCGCCACAGGGCGAGGGCCCGAGCGAACAGGCCGGCGGCCCGGGCGTCGTCGTCGTCGCCGCGGGCCCGCACCAGCAGGCGGCGGAAGGCGTGCAGGTCCACGGCGTCCGCGTCCAGCTCGACGGCGTACCCGCCCGGGCGGCGCTCGATGCCGCACCCGGGCGCGGCGGTCAGGGCGGCGCGCAGCCGGGAGAGGTAGCTGCGCAGCGTGCCCCGCGCGCCCTGCGGCGGCTTCTGCCCCCACACCCGGTCCACGAGCTGGTCCGGGGCGAGGGGGAGGTTGGCGTCGACGAGGAGCGCGGCGAGCACGAGCCGCTGCCGCGCCGGCCCGAGGTCCACCTCGCGGTCGTCCACGCGCGCCGCTATCCCACCGAGCAGCCGGAACTCGATCCCCAACCCTGACGCCTCCCTTGTCCATGACGCCCGAGTCGACGTGGGAGTTCAACGAAACATCAGCCTATCTCCCGCTCTGCGTGCGGGCGGGGACTTTTCGCGATGCGAGACGGCTGCGGGACGGGGCGGGACGGCCGGGCGAGGGGGGCGTTCGCCTCACATGACGCGCACGGCCCCCGAGGGCGGGTCCCAGTCGAGGGTGCGCTCGACGACGCCGGTGGAGGAGTTCTGCGCGCCGATGTAGGCGCCGTCGCCCGTGTAGATCGCGACGTGGTAGGCGCTGCCCGCGCCGCCCCAGTAGAGGATGTCGCCGGGCTGGATCGCGTCGAGCGATATCTGTGTCCCGGCCACGGACTGCTCGGCGGCGGTGCGCGGCAGGGAGACGCCGACGGAGGCGAACGCGGACTGGACCAGGCTGGAGCAGTCCCAGGCGTCCGGGCCGGTGGAGCCGAGGGCGTAGCCGTCGCCGAGCTGGCCGAGCACGTAGCCGACCACGCCCGAGGCGCCCGTGCCGGCGGCGGTGGGCGCGGGCGCGGCCTCGGCGTCGGCGGCGGCACGGGCCTCGGCCTCGGCCTCCGCCTCGGCGGCCTGCTGGGCCTCGCGGGCCGCCTCGGCGGCCGCCGCCGCGGCGGCGCGGCGCTCCTCGCGCTCGCGGCGCTCGGCCGCGTCGGCCTGCGCCTCCTCGATGGCCCGCTGCTGGGCGGTCTCGACGGCCTGGCGGGCCCCCGCCTCGGTGGCGTAGTCCTGGGTGGCTACGGCGGCGCGGCTGGGGTCGAGCACCTCGTTCAGCTCGTTCAGCGCGTTCAGCGCCGGGAGTTCGGCGGTGGTCTCGGTGTCCGCACGGCCCTGCTGGGCGGCGACGGCGGGGCCGGTGGCCTGGGCGGTCACGGCCACGGTGCCGACGACTCCGGACAGCAGGCCGCCGCGGATCAGCCGGTTGGTACGCGGCTGGCGCGGCTTGCGGTGCCTGCCCCGGGTGGCGGCTCGGTCTCGGTCATGAATCGGGGACATGGGAGTCCTGGCTACCAGCAGGCCCCGGTTGAACTCAATTGGTGTGGTATGCGCCACAGTGAGCGTGTACGCGACAAAATAACGGGCTGTTTGTCTGGTATGACGCTTCGCGTCGTCGCCGAGCGAAGTCGATCTTTCATGCCGTTGTGGGGTTGTGTCCTGCACGGTGTCCGGATTGTCGCTCACCGGCCCGCCGCCTAGCATCCGGCGGCCGTCCGTTCAATGTTGCCGTCTCGTTACCGGAGAGCGCAGTGGGATACATCACGCTCAGGTCACGGCCCGCGTCACGCTCGGCCCTACGCCCACCACTGGTCGTAGGCGAGCCGCACGACCAGTGCCGTGACCACCACCAGCAGCACCACGCGGACGAAACCGCTGCCCCGCCTGAGCGCCATCCGGGCCCCCGCCCAGCCGCCCGCCATGTTGAAGACGGCCATGAGGGGAGCCAGCTGCCACAGCACCGTGCCCGCGAGGGAGAAGACCGCCAGTGCGCCCAGGTTTGTGCCGACATTCACGACCTTCGCCGTGGCCGAGGCGGTCAGCATGTCCAGGTGCAGCAGCGCGACCAGGCCGATGACGAGGAAGGTGCCCGTCCCCGGCCCGAGCAGGCCGTCGTAGAAGCCGATGCCGACGCCGATCACCAGCAGCGCGGCCACCGCCCGCCGGCGGGAGGGCGTACCCCCGGCCGCGGCGGTGCCGAAGCGCGGGCGGAGGACGACGAACGCCGCCACCGCGAGCAGCAGCACCATGATCAGCGGCTGCAGCACCTCCTTGTCGACCGCTGATGCAAACGCCGCCCCGCCCGCCGACGCCGCCGCCGCGAGCCCGGCGATGCGCAGCGCCCGCCGCAGGTCGAGCGGCGCGGTGCGGGCGTAGGTGACGGCCGCCATCGTGGTGCCGGTGACGGCGACGGCCTTGTTGGTGCCCAGGGCGTAGGTGGGCGGCTGGTCGGCGGGGAGCCCGATGAGCAGGGCGGGGAGCAGCAGCAGCCCGCCGCCGCCCACGACCGCGTCGATCCAGCCCGCCATGGCGGCCGCGAGGCACAGCAGCACCGCCGTCGTGATGGTTATGTCGGCCACGGAACGGCACGCTAGCCGCGTCCGGCGCCGCCGCGTTTCGGGTGCGAATTTGCTCGGTGGCAGTATGGAGTGCTAGACGGAGCGTCCGGCGGGGCGGGCGCGTTCGACGCCGCGTCGCCGCGCCGACACGGTGCGCGGCGTCGCGTTCGCACGGCCCAGGCGGCACCGCGCGGCCCCCGGCAACGGGTGGGAGAGATCACAGACGTGAAAGGGGACCCCGTGTCGAACGTCACAAGGCCAGGGGCATAGGATGCACCCAGCCTTGTGAACTGACTCACATAGCGATGATCTTGAAGCGGTCGTCGTGCCGGCAGTCGCCGTTGACTGGAAGGAGCGAGGTGCGTGAACACGTACGTTCCCATCCTCGTGCTGGGTGCCCTCGGGCTTGCCTTTGCCGTCTTCTCCTTGGTCGCCGCAGCCCTGATCGGCCCAAAGCGCTACAACCGGGCCAAGCTCGAGGCCTACGAGTGCGGCATCGAGCCGACCCCGCAGCCCGCGGGCGGCGGGCGCTTCCCGGTGAAGTACTACCTCACGGCGATGCTATTCATCGTCTTCGACATCGAGATCGTCTTTCTCTACCCCTGGGCCGTGCACTTTGATTCCCTCGGGATGTTCGGGCTCCTGGAGATGCTCGTCTTTGTCGGCCTGATCGGTGTTGCGTACGCCTATGATTGGCGACGGGGAGGCCTCGAATGGGACTGAGACCGCGGGAAAAGGAAAAAGAAAGAGCAGAGACAGAGGCAGAGAAAGAGGGGACACTCTGATGGGTCTCGAAGAGAAGCTTCCCAGCGGATTTCTGCTCGACACCGTGGAAAACCTGGCCGGGCTGGCCCGGAAGTCGTCGGTCTTCCCGGCCACCTTCGGCCTCGCCTGCTGCGCCTTCGAGATGATGACCTCCGGCGCCGGCCGGTACGACCTGGCCCGGTTCGGCATGGAGGTCTTCCGCGGCTCCCCCCGTCAGGCCGACCTCATGATCGTCGCGGGCCGCGTGAGCCAGAAGATGGCGCCGGTGCTCCGGCAGGTGTACGACCAGATGCCCAATCCGAAATGGGTCATCTCGATGGGCGTGTGCGCCTCGTCCGGCGGCATGTTCAACAATTACGCCATCGTGCAGGGCGTCGACCACGTCGTGCCGGTCGACATCTATCTTCCGGGCTGCCCGCCGCGCCCCGAAATGCTGATGGACGCCATTCTCAAGCTGCACGCGAAGATCCGCGAGGAGAAGCTCGGCATCAACCGCGAGCAGGCCGCCCGCGAGGCGGAGGAGGCCGCGCGGAAGGCTCTTCCGACGATCGAGATGAAGGGGCTCCTCCGATGAGGTGCGCCGGCGCTGGGCGCGCGACCCCGAGCGGCGGGCGGAGCCTCCAGGTTCGGCAGGCTCACCGTGGACGAAGGAGGTTGCCGTGAGCGACGCGCAGCGTGACTCCGTGAACGGGAACACAAGCACAAACGGGACACCCGCCCAGCGGGGCGATGCCGGCGAGGCCATCGCGCGCCGCCGCGGCATGTTCGGCGCGAACAACGGCGGCGACACCTCCGGGTACGGCGGGCTGCGGCGCACCGTCCGCATGCCCGGCCAAAGCGCGCGCCCGTACGGCGGGTACTTCGACGAGGTCGCCGACGAGCTCGAAGGCGCCCTGGAGGAGCAGGGGACCGACCCCGACCAGGCGATCGAGAAGGTCGTGATCGACCGGGGCGAGATGACCCTCCACATCGCCCGCGAGCACCTGCCCCGGGTCGCCCGCACGCTGCGCGACGACCCCGCGCTCCGCTTCGAGCTGTGCACGGGCGTCAGCGGCGTTCACAACCCCGCCGACACCGGCCGCGAGCTGCACGCCGTCTACCACCTGCGCTCGCTGACCCACGGCCGCGTCATCCGGCTGGAGGTCAGCGCCCCCGACGCCGACCCGCACGTCCCGTCGATCGTCGACGTCTACCCCACCAACGACTGGCACGAGCGCGAGACCTACGACTTCTTCGGACTCGTCTTCGACGGCCACCCCGCGCTGACGCGGATCCTCATGCCGGACGACTGGCAGGGCTTCCCGCAGCGCAAGGACTACCCCCTGGGCGGCATCCCCGTCGAGTACAAGGGCGCCCAGATCCCGGCTCCCGACCAGCGGAGGTCGTACAGCTGATGTCCACCACGCACTCCACGCCGCCCGCGGGGACCCGCGAGACCACCGAGGGCACGGTCTACACCGTCACCGGCGGCGACTGGGACGAGGTCGTACGCGCCGCCGCCGCCTCCGACGACGAGCGGATCGTCGTCAACATGGGCCCGCAGCACCCCTCCACCCACGGCGTGCTGCGGCTCATCCTGGAGATCGACGGCGAGACCGTGACCGAGGCCCGCGCCGGCATCGGGTACCTCCACACCGGCATCGAGAAGGGCCTGGAGTACCGCACCTGGACCCAGGGCACCACCTTCGTCACGCGCATGGACTACCTCACCTCGTTCCACAACGAGGCGGCGTACTGCCTGGGCGTGGAGCAACTGCTCGGCATCACCGACGACGTCCCCGACCGGGCCAGCGTCATCCGGGTGCTGCTGATGGAGCTCAACCGCATCTCCTCCCACCTGGTGGCCATCGCCACCGGCGGCATGGAGCTGGGCGCCACGACGCTCATGATCTACGGCTTCCGCGACCGCGAGATGGTCCTCGACCTCTTCGAGCTCATCTCCGGCCTGCGCATGAACCACGCCTACATCCGCCCCGGCGGCCTCTCCCAGGACCTGCCGCCCGGCGCCCTCGACGCGCTGCGCGACTTCGTCGCCAGGTTCCGCAAGAACCTCCCCGAGTACGACAAGCTCGCCACCCACAACCCCGTCTTCAAGGGCCGCCTGCAGGACGTCGCCTACCTCGACCTCGCGGGCTGCCTCGCGCTCGGCGCGACCGGCCCCATCCTCCGCGCCGCCGGACTCCCGCACGACCTGCGCAAGTCCGACCCCTACTGCGGCTACGAGACGTACGACTTCGAGGTGCCCACCACCGACACCTGCGACGCCTACGGCCGCTACCTGCTGCGCGTCGAGGAGATGCACCAGTCGGTGCGCATCATCGAGCAGTGCCTCGACCGCCTCGAACCCGGCCCGGTGATGGTCGCCGACAAGAAGATCGCCTGGCCCGCGCAGCTCGCCCTCGGCCCCGACGGCCTGGGCAACTCGCTCGACCACATCAAGAACATCATGGGCACCTCCATGGAGGCCCTCATCCACCACTTCAAGCTGGTGACCGAGGGCTTCAGGGTGCCGCCCGGCCAGGTCTACGCCGTCGTCGAGTCGCCCAAGGGCGAGCTGGGCGTCCACATGGTCAGCGACGGCGGCACCCGCCCCTACCGGGTCCACTTCCGTGACCCCTCCTTCACCAACCTCCAGACCATAGCGGCGATGTGCGAGGGCGGCATGGTGGCCGACGTCATCGTCGCGATTGCGTCGATCGATCCCGTGTTGGGAGGCGTTGACCGGTGAGCGACGTCAACAGCGCCAACGGCGCCGGCAGCGGCGTACACCTGGGCATGCCCCAGCTGCCCGCCCCCGAGTACCCGCCCGAGGTGCGTGAGCGGCTGGAGCCCGACGCGCGCGAGATCATCGCGCGCTACCCGGACAGCCGCTCCGCCCTGCTGCCGCTGCTCCACCTGGTGCAGTCCGAGGAGGGGCACGTCACGCGCACCGGCATGGCGTTCTGCGCCGAGATGCTGGGCCTGACCACCGCCGAGGTCACGGCCGTGTCCACCTTCTACTCGATGTACCGGCGCAAGCCGTCGGGCGACTACCAGGTCGGGGTCTGCACCAACACCCTGTGCGCGGTCCTCGGCGGCGACGAGATCTTCGCCGCCCTCCAGCGCCACCTCGGCATCGGCAACGGCGAGACCACCGAGGACGGCAAGGTCACGCTGGAGCACATCGAGTGCAACGCCGCCTGCGACTTCGCGCCCGTGGTCATGGTCAACTGGGAGTTCTTCGACAACGCCACGCCGGAGTCCGCCCGGCGGCTCGTCGACGACCTGCGCGCCGGCCGCGAGGTCGCCCCCACCCGGGGCGCGCCGCTGTGCGACTTCAGGAAGACCGCCCGCATCCTCGCCGGCTTCCCCGACGAACGCCCCGAAGCGGTCGCCGCCGGCGGCAGCGCGGGCCCTGCCTCGCTGGCCGGCCTCCGGCTCGCCAAGGGCGCGGCGCAGGCCGGCGCACGCCCCGGCGCGGACGCCCGGACGGACCGCCCCGGCGGCCCGCCGGCCGGGCGGCAGGCCGGCTACCCCACCGACCAGCCGCCGCCGCAACACCCCAGCTCCCACGACGCGCCGCTGCCGAGCTCGGACTCCGACCCGCACCACCCGGCCGGGCCGATCACCGAGCGGACCGAGGAGGGTGAGTGACGCCGTGACCGACGACAAGCTCAACGAGACGAGCCCGGAGAAGCTGCTCGCGCCGGTGCTGTCGTCCTTCTGGGACGACCCCCGCTCCTGGACCCTCGACGTCTACCGCGCCAACGGCGGCTACCGCGCCCTGTCCAAGGCGCTGGCCATGCCGCCCGACGACGTCATCGCGTACGTCAAGGACGCCGGCCTGCGCGGCCGCGGCGGCGCGGGCTTCCCCACCGGCATGAAGTGGCAGTTCATTCCGCAGGGCGACGACAAGCCGCACTACCTCGTCGTCAACGCCGACGAGTCCGAGCCGGGCACCTGCAAGGACATCCCGCTGCTCTTCGCCAACCCCCACTCCCTCATCGAGGGCATCGTCATCGCCTGCCACGCGATCCGCTCCGACCACGCCTTCATCTACCTGCGCGGCGAGGTCGTGCCCGTGCTGCGCCGCCTGCACACCGCCGTCGCCGAGGCGTACGCCGCCGGATACCTCGGCAAGGACGCGCTCGGCCCCGGCAAGGACCTCACCCTCACCGTGCACGCGGGCGCCGGCGCGTACATCTGCGGCGAGGAGACGGCGTTGCTCGACTCCCTGGAGGGCCGCCGCGGCCAGCCGCGCCTGCGGCCGCCCTTCCCCGCCGTCGCCGGCCTGTACGCCTGCCCCACCGTGGTGAACAACGTCGAGTCCATCGCCTCGGTTCCCGCCATCATCGACCGGGGCAAGGAGTGGTTCCGCTCCATGGGCAGCGAGAAGTCCCCCGGCTTCACGCTCTACTCCCTCTCCGGCCACGTCGCCAACCCCGGCCAGTACGAGGGGCCGCTCGGCATCACCCTCCGCGAGCTGCTCGACCTCTCCGGCGGGATGCGGCCCGGCCACCGCCTGAAGTTCTGGACCCCCGGCGGCTCCTCCACCCCGATGCTCACCGACGAGCACCTCGACGTGCCGCTGGACTACGAGGGCCTCATGGGCGCCGGATCCATGCTCGGCACCAAGGCGTTGCAGTGCTTCGACGAGACCACGTGCGTGGTGCGCGCCGTGACCCGCTGGACCGAGTTCTACGCCCACGAGTCCTGCGGTAAGTGCACCCCCTGCCGCGAGGGCACCTACTGGCTCGTCCAGCTCCTGCGCGACATCGAGGCGGGCAAGGGCCTGCTCAGCGACATCGACAAGATCGCCGACATCGCCGACAACGTCAACGGCAAGTCGTTCTGCGCCCTCGGCGACGGCGCCGCCGCCTGCATCACCTCCTCGCTGACCCACTTCCGCGAGGAGTACGAGCGGCACATCACCGAACGTGGCTGCCCGTTCGACCCCGCCCGCTCCACCGTGTGGGCCGACACCCTGGAGGTGAACGCATGACGGTCACCACCGAGGCCACCCCCTCGGGTGGACAGGCGGTGCCGCCCGAGGACCTGGTCACGCTGACCATCGACGGCATCGAGATCTCCGTGCCCAAGGGCACCCTGGTGATCCGCGCCGCCGAGCAGCTCGGCATCGAGGTCCCGCGCTTCTGCGACCACCCGCTGCTGGACCCGGCCGGCGCCTGCCGCCAGTGCATCGTCGAGGTCGAGGGCCAGCGCAAGCCCATGGCCTCCTGCACCATCACCTGCACCGACGGCATGGTGGTCCGCACCCAGCTCACCTCCGCCGTCGCCGAGAAGGCGCAGCGCGGCGTGATGGAGCTGCTGCTGATCAACCACCCGCTGGACTGCCCCGTCTGCGACAAGGGCGGCGAGTGCCCCCTGCAGAACCAGGCCATGTCCGCCGGCGAACCCGAGACCCGCTTCGAGGGCCGCAAGCGGACCTTCGACAAGCCGGTGCCGATCTCGCCCCAGGTGCTGCTGGACCGCGAGCGGTGCGTGCTGTGCGCGCGCTGCACCCGCTTCTCCGACCAGATCGCGGGCGACCCGATGATCGAGCTGCTGGAGCGCGGCGCGCTCCAGCAGGTCGGCACCGGCGAGGGCGACCCCTTCGAGTCGTACTTCTCCGGCAACACCATCCAGATCTGCCCCGTCGGCGCCCTGACCTCGGCGGCGTACCGATTCCGCTCCCGGCCCTTCGACCTCACCTCCTCGCCCAGCGTCTGCGAGCACTGCGCCGGCGGCTGCGCCACCCGCACCGACCACCGGCGCGGCAAGGTGATGCGGCGGCTGGCCGCCGAGGACCCCGAGGTCAACGAGGAGTGGATCTGCGACAAGGGCCGCTTCGCGTTCCGCTACGCGCAGGGGCCCGACCGGCTGTCGACGCCGCTGGTGCGCAACGCCGACACCGGCGAGCTGGAGCCCGCGAGCTGGCCCGAGGCGCTGCTGGCGGCGGCCGAGGGCCTGGCGGCGGCGAGGGCCGGGTCGGGCGCGGCGGTGCTGACGGGCGGGCGGCTGACGGTCGAGGACGCCTACGCCTACGCCAAGTTCGCGCGCGTCGCGCTCGGCACGAACGACATCGACTTCCGCGCGCGCGCCCACTCCGCCGAGGAGGCGGCGTTCCTCGCCTCGCACGTCGCGGGCGAGGGCGTCGACCTGGACGGCGGCGGCGTCACGTACGCCGCGCTGGAGGCCGCGCCCGCCGTGCTGCTCGTCGGCTTCGAGTCCGAGGAGGAGGCCCCCGGCGTCTTCCTGCGGCTGCGCAAGGCCAACCGCAAGAAGGGGCTGAAGGTCTTCTCGCTGGCCACGCACGTCAGCCGGGGCCTGGCCAAGACCGCCGGCACGCTGCTGCCCGCGGCGCCGGGCACGGAGCCACAGTGGCTGGACGCGCTGGCCGCTGCCGCCGCGTCGGACACCGGCGCCTTCGGCGCGGTGTCGCGCGGCGCGGCGGCGGGCCCGGGGCCCGTGCCGGGTGCCGTGGCCGGTGGCACGTCGGCCGCGGCCCACGGCCCAGGCGCGGAGCGCCGGGCCGCACGGGCCGTCGCGGCCCCCGGCACCGGCGACGCCGGGCCGGGTACGGACGCCGCCACGGTCGAGGCGCGTGGCCGCGCAGCGGCCGAGGCGCTGCGGGAGCCCGGCGCGCTGATCCTGCTCGGAGAGCGCCTCGCGGCCGTGCCCGGGGCGTACACCGCGGCCGTGGCCGCCGCGACCGCCCTCGGGGCGCGGCTGGTGTGGATCCCGCGCCGGGCCGGGGAGCGCGGCGCGCTGGAGGCCGGCGCGCTGCCGGGGCTGCTGCCCGGCGGGCGGCCGGAGTCCTCGCCCGCGGCCCGCCGCGAGATCGCCGCCGCCTGGGGCGTGGCCGCGCTGCCCGAGCGGGCCGGCCGCGACACCGGCGAGATCATCGAGGCCGCGGCGGGCGGCGAGCTGGCCGCGCTGGTCGTCGCCGGCGTCGAGATCGCCGACCTGCCCGACCCCGCCCGCGCCCGCGCCGCCCTCGACGCGGTCGCCCGGGACGGCTTCCTGCTCAGCCTGGAGCTGCGGCCCTCGGAGGTCACCGAGCGCGCCCACGTGGTGCTGCCGGTGGCCGCCGCCGCGGAGAAGGACGGCACCTTCCTCAACTGGGAGGGCCGGGCCCGGCCGTTCGCCGCCGCCATCAAGCCCGACCAGGTGACGCGGCGTCACGTCCAGTCCGACGCGCGGGCGCTCCACATGCTGGCCGACGCCATGGACGTCCACCTCGGCCTGCCCGACGTGTACACGCTCCGCCGCGAGCTGGACGGCCTGGCCGAGTGGACCGGCGAGCTGCCGCTCGGCCCGACCGCCACCCCCGGCGCCCTGCCGCGGCCCGGCGCGGGCGAGGCCGTGCTCGCCGGGCACCGGCTGCTGCTGGACCGGGGCGTGATGCAGGAGGGCGACGAGGCGCTTGCGGGGACGCGGCACGCGGGCGACGCCGTCGCCCGGGTCTCGGCCGCCACCGCCGAGGAGAACGGGTTCGCCGACGGCGCCGAGGTCGCCGTCACCGGCCCGTCCGGCGGCTCGGTGCGGCTGCCGCTCGCGGTGACCCGCGAGATGCCCGACCGGGTGGTGTGGCTGCCGCTGAACTCCGTCGGCGGCGGGGTCTACGACGACCTCGGGGCCGTGCCGGGCCAGTTGGTCACGCTGGCGCGGGCCCGTAGCGAGGAGGTACAGGCGTGATGCCCACGGAGGCGCTCGCGCAGGAAGCGGACCTGTCGATGTTCGGGCAGGACCCCTTCTGGCTGATCGTGCTCAAGGCGGTGTTCGTCTTCGCCTTCATCATGCTCACGGTGCTGATCAGCATCGTGATGGAGCGCAAGGTGCTCGGCTGGATGCAGCTGCGCATCGGCCCCAACCGCCACGGCCCCTGGGGCATGCTCCAGTCGCTGGCCGACGGCATCAAGCTGATGCTGAAGGAAGACGTCATCGTCAAGGGCGCCGACAAGCCGGTGTACATCCTGGCGCCCGTCCTGGCGGTGGTCCCGGCGTTCATGGCGTTCGCCGTGATCCCCTTCGGCCCGGCGGACGACCCCGTCAGCATCTTCGGCACCGAGACCGTGCTCCAGCTGACCGACCTGCCGGTGGCGCTGCTGTACGTGCTGGCGACCTCCGCCATCGCCGTCTACGGCACGGTGCTGGCCGGCTGGTCCTCCAACTCGACCTACCCGCTGCTGGGCGGGGTGCGGGCGACGGCCCAGATCATCTCCTACGAGGTGGCGATGGGCCTGTCCTTCGCGGCGGTCTTCCTCTACTCCGGCTCGATGTCCTCCTCGGCCATCGTCGCCGAGCAGGAGGACCGGTGGTTCGTGATCCTGCTGCCGGTCTCGTTCATCATCTACATGATCACGATGGTGGGCGAGGCGCACCGGCCCCCGTTCGACATGCCCGAGTCCGAGGGCGACCTGGTCGGCGGGTACCTCACCGAGTACTCGTCGATCAAGTTCGCCTTCTTCATGATGGCGGAGTACATCCACACCGTCACGGTCTCCGCCCTGATGGTGACGCTCTTCCTCGGCGGCTGGCGCGCGCCCGCGCCGCTCAGCTTCTGGGAGGGCGCCAACTCCGGCTGGTGGCCGATGCTGTGGTTCACCGCCAAGCTCGTGGCCTGCATCTTCTTCTTCGTGTGGATCCGCGGCACGCTGCCGCGGGTGCGCTACGACCAGCTGATGGTGCTGGGCTGGAAGGTTCTCATCCCCATCGCGCTGGTCTGGCTGATGCTCGTGGCCGCCGTCCGCGCCATGCAGAACGAGGACTACGGCTTCCGCGACATCGTGCTCTACGTCAGCGGCGGCGTGCTCGCGCTGCTGCTGATCTCCTTCGTCGTGGACGTCTTCCGCGACCGCGCCGAGCGGCAGCGCGAGGAGGCCGAGACCGCCGAGGCCGCGGCCAAGCCGTTCGACCCGATGGCCGGCGGCTACCCCGTGCCGCCGCTGCCCGGGCAGACGCTGCCACCGGTGCCCAGGCGCCCCTCCCGCGCCGAGAAGGTCGTGGCGGGCGCGCCGGCACCGACCGAGGAACGACAGAACGGACAGGACCGAAAGGGGGGAGGAGTCGACGATGCCTGAGTTCCACAATCCGCTCGCCGGGTTCGGCGTGACCTTCCGCGCCATGTTCAAGCGGCGGCTCACCGAGCAGTACCCGGAGCAGAAGAAGCCGACGGCGCCCCGCTTCCACGGCCGCCACCAGCTCAACCGTCACCCGGACGGCCTGGAGAAGTGCATCGGCTGCGAGCTGTGCGCCTGGGCCTGCCCGGCCGACGCCATCTACGTGGAGGGCGCGGACAACACCGAGGAGGAGCGTTACTCCCCGGGCGAGCGCTACGGCCGCGTCTACCAGATCAACTACCTGCGCTGCATCCTGTGCGGCCTGTGCGTCGAGGCGTGCCCCACGCGGGCGTTGACCATGACCAACGAGTACGAGCTGGCCGACCGCACCCGCGAGTCGCTGATCTACACCAAGGAGCAGCTGCTGGCGGGCCTGGAGGAGGGCATGGTCGAGGCGCCGCACGCCATGTACCCGGGGACGGACGAGCAGTCCTACTACCGGGGCGAGGTGACGGCCGCCGCCCCGGGCACGGTGCGCCAGACGCCGACCTCGCGCGGGGAGGAGTGGCCCACCGGCCGGGAGCCGGTCGACGAGACCGACGCCCTCGCCGCGGCGGCCTCGCTCCGCGACCCCGCGGGCGCCCACCACGGCGAGGCACCCCACGAGCGGGGCGCCGACGGGCGTTCGTCCTCCCCGGGCTCCGGCTCCACCCCGGAGGTGCCCTGATGAGCGGCCTTGCCACCCTCGCCGCGGAGACCTCGACCTCCCAGGGAGAGGCCGCGCAGTTCTGGATCCTCGCCCCGCTCGCCGTCGCCGGCGGGCTCGGCACCGTGCTGATGCGCCGCGCGGTCCACTCCGCGCTCTGCCTGGCCGGGACGATGGTGCTGCTGGCGCTGTTCTACCTCGCCAACGGCGCGTACTTCCTCGGCGTGGTGCAGATCGTCGTCTACACCGGCGCGGTCATGATGCTCTTCCTCTTCGTGCTGATGCTCGTCGGCGTCAGCGCGACCGACTCCCTGAAGGAGACGCTGAAGGGGCAGCGCTGGCTGGCCGCCGGATGCGGCCTCGGACTCGGCATCCTGCTGATCGCCGGGATCGGCCAGGCCTCCATCGGCTCCTTCACCGGCCTGGACGAGGCCAACGCCGACGGCAACGTGCAGGGCCTGGCCTCGCTGCTCTTCACGCGGTACGTGGTCGCGTTCGAGGTGACGGGCGTCCTGCTCACCATCGCCGCCGTCGGGGCCACGCTGCTGACCCACCGCGAGCGCATCGAGCGCAACAAGACGCAGCGCGAGCAGGCCGAGGCCCGCGTCCGCGAGGGCAAGCAGGTCCCGCCGCTGCCCGCGCCCGGCGTGTACGCCCGGCACAACGCTGTGGACATCCCCGGCATGCTGCCCGACGGCTCCCCGTCCGAGCTGACCATCAACGCCACGCTGCGCAAGCGCGGCCAGGTCCGCGAGGTCCACCGCGAGGCAGTCAGGGACGTCGCCGCCCTGGAGCAGCGCACCGCCCGCTACCACGGCCAGACCCCGCCCAAGGCCCTCGGCACCGGCCGGAACGGCGCGGCGGTGAACGGCGCGGAGAGCGGCGGCGGCAACGAGAACGAGGCGGAGGAGGCCCGCCAGTGAACCCCGCGAACTACGTCTACCTCGCCGCCCTGCTCTTCACCCTCGGCGCCTGCGGCGTGCTGCTGCGGCGGAACGCCATCGTCGTCTTCATGTGCGTCGAGCTGATGCTGAACGCCGCCAACCTGGCACTCGTGGCGTTCTCCCGCATGCACGGCAACCTCGACGGCCAGATCATGGCGTTCTTCGTCATGGTGGTGGCCGCCGCCGAGGTCGTGGTGGGTCTCGCGATCATCGTGATGCTCTACCGCTCCCGCCACTCGGCCTCGGTCGACGACGCCAGCCTGATGAAGCTGTAAGGGGAAAGACACCCGTGGAGTCACTGATCGGACTGCTGCTCGCGCCACCGCTCCTCGGCGCCGCCCTGCTCCTCACCGGCGGGCGGCGCCTGGACCGCGTGGGGCACTGGATCGGCGTCCTCATGGCCGCCGCGTCGTTCGTCATCGGCGCCGTCCTCTTCTTCGACATGCTCGGCCGGGACGGCGAGGAACGCGCCCTCCACCAGCACCTGTTCAGCTGGGTGCCGGTCGAGGGCTTCCAGGCGGACGTGGCGTTCCAGCTGGACCAGCTCTCGATGACCTTCGTGCTGCTGATCACCGGCGTCGGCGCGCTGATCCACCTCTACTCGGTCGGCTACATGGAGCACGACGAGCGCCGCCGCCGCTTCTTCGGCTACCTGAACCTCTTCCTCGCCGCCATGCTCCTGCTGGTGCTGGCCGACAACTTCCTCCTGCTGTACGTCGGCTGGGAGGGCGTCGGCCTCGCCTCCTACCTGCTGATCGGCTTCTGGCAGCACAAGCCGAGCGCGGCGACGGCGGCGAAGAAGGCGTTCATCGTCAACCGCGTCGGCGACGCGGGGCTGGCCATCGCGATCTTCCTGATGTTCACCACCTTCGGCAGCTTCGCCTTCGCCGAGGTGTTCCCGAACGCCACGTCCACCAGCGAGGCCACCCTCACCGGCATCGGGCTGATGCTGCTGCTCGCCGCCTGCGGCAAGTCCGCGCAGGTGCCGCTCCAGTCCTGGCTCGGCGACGCCATGGAGGGCCCGACCCCCGTCTCGGCCCTCATCCACGCCGCCACCATGGTGACCGCGGGCGTCTACCTCGTGACCCGCTCCGGCGCGGTCTTCAACGCCGCACCCGACG
The DNA here is from genome assembly GCF_052246635.1 of Streptomyces sp. 6N223. Taxonomy (NCBI): domain Bacteria; kingdom Bacillati; phylum Actinomycetota; class Actinomycetes; order Kitasatosporales; family Streptomycetaceae; genus Streptomyces; species Streptomyces sp. 6N223. Next base: position 95,714 of record NZ_JBQQCA010000005.1, read on the forward strand.
CGCAGACCGTCGTCATCACCGTCGGCGCGGTCACGCTCCTCTTCGGTGCGATCGTCGGTTGCGCCAAGGACGACATCAAGAAGGCCCTGGCCGGCTCGACCATGTCGCAGATCGGCTACATGATGCTGGCCACCGGCCTCGGCCCGCTCGGGTACGTCTTCGCCATCATGCACCTGGTCACCCACGGCTTCTTCAAGGCCGGGCTCTTCCTCGGCGCCGGGTCGGTCATGCACGGCATGAACGACGAGGTCGACATGCGGCGTTACGGCGGGCTGCGCAAGCACATGCCGGTCACCTTCGTCACCTTCGGGCTGGCCTACCTGGCGATCATCGGCTTCCCGTACCTGTCCGGCTTCTTCTCCAAGGACGAGATCATCTACGCCGGGTTCTCCAAGGGCGGCACCGAGGGCTGGGTGCTGGGCGGCGTGATGCTGCTGGGCGCCGCGCTGACGGCGTACTACATGACGCGGATCATGCTGCTGACCTTCTTCGGCGAGAAGCGCTGGCAGCCCGACGCCCAGGGCCACGAGCCGCACCCGCACGAGTCCCCGGCCGTCATGACGATCCCCATGATCGTCCTGGCCGTCGGCTCTCTCGCCGCGGGCTTCGTCTTCGACGCGGGCGAGCGCTTCGTCCACTGGCTGGAGCCGGTCACGAGCCTGGCCCACGGCCACTCGCCGGTCAGCCACGGCGAGGTGTCGATCGCCGCGACCGGCGTGATGATCCTCGGCGTGGCCGGGGCCTGGTTCCAGTACGGCCGCCGCCCGGTGCCGGCCGTCGCGCCCGCGGCGAGCTTCCCGGTCCGCGCCGCCCGGCGCGACCTGCTCCAGGACGACTTCAACCACGCGGCGTTCGTCCAGCCCGGCACCTACCTCACCCGCGGCCTGGTCTACGTCGATCACAAGCTCGTCGACGGCGCGGTCAACGGCACCGCCGCCACCTTCGGCGGGCTCTCCGGGCGGCTGAGGCGAGTCCAGAACGGATTCGCCCGCTCCTACGCGGTCTCGATGTTCGGCGGCGCGGCCCTGCTGGTCGCCGCGACCCTGCTGATGAGGGCGGTCTGATCTGACATGTCGTTTCCCCTGCTGACGGCCACGGCCCTGACGCCCGCGATCGGCGCCATCGCCACCGCCGCCGTGCCCGCCGCGCGCCGCGAGGCCGCCAAGTGGCTGGCGCTGCTGTTCTCGCTCGCCACCGCCGGCTTCGCCGCCGCCGTGCTGCTGCGCTTCGACACCGGCGACGGCGCCGCCCGCTACCAGCTCACCGAGTCCCGCGCCTGGATCGAGGACTTCGGGGTCCGCTACGAGCTGGGCGTCGACGGCATCGGCGTCGCCCTGATCGCGCTCACGGCGTTGATGATCCCCTTCCTCATCGGCGCCGGCTGGAACGACGCCGACCCGAAGGAGGAGGAGACACAGGCGACCCGGCGCTGGCGGCCCACCCAGGGCTTCTTCGCGCTGATCCTCATGGTCGAGGCGATGGTCATCATGTCCTTCGCCGCCACCGACGTCTTCCTCTTCTACATCTTCTTCGAGGCGATGCTCATCCCGCTGTACTTCCTCATCGGCGGGTTCGGGGACCGCGCGGGGGAGCAGGACGAGGAGGGGCAGGCGCGGCAGCGGACGTACGCCGCCGTGAAGTTCCTGCTGTACAACCTCGTCGGCGGGCTGATCATGCTGGCCGCCGTCATCGGCCTGTACGTCGTCACCGCCGACCAGATGGACGCCGGGACGTTCTCGCTCCAGGCCATCACCGAGGCCCGCGCCTCCGGCCAGCTGGACATGGCCACCGACGTCGAACGCTGGCTGTTCCTCGGCTTCTTCGTGGCGTTCGCCATCAAGGCGCCGCTGTGGCCGGTCCACACCTGGCTGCCCAACGCCATGGGCGAGTCGACCGCGCCGGTGGCGGTGCTCATCACGGCCGTGGTCGACAAGGTCGGCACCTTCGCCATGCTCCGCTTCTGCCTCGGCCTCTTCCCCGAGGCCAGCGACTGGGCGACCCCGGTGGTCATCACCCTCGCCCTGGTCAGCATCGTCTACGGGGCGCTGCTGGCGATCGGGCAGCGCGACATGAAGCGGCTGATCGCGTACGCCTCGATCAGCCACTTCGGCTTCATCATCATGGGCGTCTTCGCCATGACCAGCCAGGGACAGAGCGGCGCCACCCTCTACATGATCAACCACGGGGTGGCGACGGCCGCGCTGATGCTGGTCGCCGGGTTCCTCATCTCGCGGCGCGGCTCGCGGCTCATCGCCGACTACGGCGGCGTGCAGAAGACCGCGCCCGTGCTGGCCGGGACCTTCCTCGTCGGCGGCCTGGCCACGCTCTCGCTGCCCGGCACCGGCCCGTTCGTCAGCGAGTTCCTCGTCCTGGTCGGCACCTTCAGCCGCTACCAGGTGGCCGGCATCATCGCCGTCTCCGGCATACTGCTGGCCGCGCTGTACGTGCTGATCCTGTACCAGCGCACCATGACCGGGCCGGTGAAGGCGGGCTTGGAGAAGCTCCCCGACCTGCGCGTCCGTGAACTCGCCGTGGTGGCACCGCTGATCGGGCTGCTGATCTTCCTCGGCGTCTATCCGAAGCCGCTGACCGACATCGTCAACCCGGCCGTCGAGCACACCCTCTCCGACGTCGGCAAGACCGATCCTGAACCCCAGGTTCCCGTGGAGGCGGGCAGCAATGAATGATCTCCAGGCCCCGGACATCGAGTGGGTCGCGCTCTCCCCGAGCCTGATCGTCTTCGGCGCCGCCATCATCGGCGTGCTGATCGAGGCGTTCGCGCCCCGCTCGGTCCGCTACGTCTCCCAGACGCTGCTCACCGGCCTGGCCATGGCCGGGGCCTTCGCCGCCGTGGTCGCCCTGGCCGCCGGTGACCGCGCCACCAGCGAGTCGGAGGTCGCGGGCATGGGCGCGATCGCCGTGGACGGGCCCGCGCTGTTCCTCCAGGGCGTGATCCTGCTCGTCGGGCTCGTCTCGGTCTTCCTCTTCGCCGAGCGGCGCCTGGAACCCGCCGACGACGGCGGCCGGCCGGTGGACTCCTTCGCCGCCCAGCCCGCGGCGGTGCCGGGCGGTCCGGCGGAGCAGGAGGCGGTGAAGGCCGGCCACACGACGACCGAGATCTTCCCCCTCCTCCTCTTCGCCGTCGGCGGCATGCTGCTCTTCCCCGCCGCCAACGACCTGCTGATGCTCTTCATCGCGCTCGAGGTGCTGTCGCTGCCGCTGTACATGCTGTGCGCCCTGGCGCGCAGGCGGCGGCTGCTGTCGCAGGAGGCGGCGATGAAGTACTTCCTGCTCGGCGCCTTCGCCTCGGCGTTCACGGTCTTCGGCATCGCGCTGCTCTACGGCTACGCCGGGACGGTGTCGTACGCCGGGATCTCGGACGTGATCAGCGGCGAGCCGGCGATGCTGGACCCGGGGCTCGCCTCGACGATGGGCAACGACTCGCTGCTGCTGATCGGCGGCGCCATGGTGCTGATGGGGCTGCTGTTCAAGGTCGGCGCGGTGCCGTTCCACATGTGGACCCCGGACGTGTACCAGGGCGCGCCGACGCCGGTGACCGGCTTCATGGCGGCGGCGACCAAGGTGGCGGCGTTCGGCGCGATGCTGCGGCTGCTGTACGTGGTGCTGCCGGGCATGCGCTGGGACTGGGAGCCGGTGCTGTGGGGCGTGGCCATCGCGTCGATGGTGGCGGGCGCGGTCATCGCCATCACGCAGACGGACGTGAAGCGGCTGCTGGCGTACTCGTCGATCGCGCACGCCGGCTTCATCCTGGCCGGTGTCGTCGCCGTGACCCCGGACGGCGTCTCGTCCGTCCTCTTCTACCTGGCGGCGTACTCCTTCGTGACGCTGGGCGCCTTCGCGGTGGTGACGCTGGTGCGGGACGCCGGGGGCGAGGCCACGCACCTGTCGAAGTGGGCGGGGCTGGGGCGGCGTTCGCCGCTGCTGGCGGCGGTCTTCGCGCTGTTCCTGCTGGCCTTCGCGGGCATCCCGCTGACCTCCGGCTTCGCCGGGAAGTTCGCGGTCTTCCGGGCGGCGGCGGACGCGGGGGCGGTCGGTCTTGTGATCGTCGGCGTGCTGGCGTCGGCGGTGGCGGCGTTCTTCTACGTGCGCGTCATCGTGCTGATGTTCTTCAGCGAGCCGAAGCCGGAGGGGCCGTCGGTGGTGATCCCGAGCCCGCTGACCACGACGGTGGTGGGCCTGGCCGCGGCGGTCACGATCGTGCTGGGCGTCGCGCCGCAGTACTTCCTGGACCTGGCGAGCGACGCGGGCGTCTTCGTGCGGTGATGTGCTGAAGTGCGGTGAAGCCGAGGGACGTTTGGCCCCGTGGGGTCAAGCGTCCCTCGGCTTTCTGCGGCTTTCCGCACGACGCGTCACTACGCGTCCCACGCGCGGAACCCTGGTAGTCCCTCGGCCCGCCGCTAGTTGGTGATGCCCTCCAGGTCCTCCAGGTCCTCCAGGCCCGGCATGTCGAGCATGTCGGTGGGCAGGTCCGTCGGCAGCTGGTCCATGGCCGCGTCGTCCAGCCGCTGGTAGGTCTCCGGCGAGCCCGCCTCCCAGGAGACGTTGAGCGTGTCGCCCTCCTGCGAGATCGTGGCCGCGGTGAACTCGGTGTTGCCGGACTGGCAGACCAGCGCCAGCGTGCCGCCCACCGCCGGGCCCGTGCACACCTCCTCGCCGCTGTCGTTCATGAAGGTCGCCGTCTCGCCGGTGAAGAACAGGATGTTGTACGGCGACTCCAGGCCGGTGGTCCAGGTGCCCTCCAACTCGCCCTCGGCACCGGCGTCCTCGCCGTCCGAGCCTCCGGACCCGGCGTCCTCGCCGCCCCCCGAGCTGGCCCCCTCGGACTGCTGTGCCTCGCCGCCGCCCTCCGACCCGTCCTCGCTGTCGCCCCCGCACGCGCCGAGCAGCAGCACCGCCGACGCCGCGGCAGCCGTCGTGGCGAGCCTGACTGAGCTTGACCTACGCATGGATTTCCCCTCGTGCTGACGAACGCGGTCCGAGCGCACGGTACCCCGCCTCGGGTCCTGGATGGGGATGTGGGGGGTGGTGATCGACTTCCGACCAGTTACCCTGCGGGGGACAAGCCACCCAAAGACAGGCCGGAGACAGGAGTAGCGCTCGTGACGGTCGTGGGTCCCTTCGGGGTGAGTGTGCGGGACGGCGCTCTCGAGGCCGACATCCGCGCGGGTCTTGCGGCCGTCGAGGAAGGGCTGGTCGAGGCCACCAAGAGCGAGGTTCCCTTCATCACGGAGGCGGCCCAGCACCTGGTGCGGGCGGGCGGCAAGCGCTTCCGGCCGCTGCTCACGCTGCTGGCCGCCCGCTTCGGCGACCCCTACGCGCCCGGCGTGGTGCCGGCCGCCGTCACCGTGGAGCTCACCCACCTCGCCACCCTGTACCACGACGACATCATGGACGCGGCCGAGATGCGGCGCGGCGTCCCCAGCGCGAACGCCCGCTGGGACAACTCGGTGGCCGTGCTGACCGGCGACTTCCTCTTCGCCCGCGCCTCCAGCATCGTCTCGGAGCTGGGCACGGAGGCGGTCCGCATCCAGGCGGAGGCGTTCGAACGCCTGGTGACCGGCCAGATCCAGGAGACGGCCGGGCCGCGCGAGGGGCAGGACCCGGTGGCGCACTACCTGGACGTGGTCGCGGGCAAGACGGGCTCGCTGATCGCCGTCGCCGGGCGGCTCGGCGCGCTGATGTCGGGGGCCGACGAGTCGGTCGTCAACGTGCTGTCGCAGTACGGCGAGCGCATCGGCGTCGCCTTCCAACTCGCCGACGACGTCCTCGACATCGCCAGCGACGGCTCGGAGTCCGGCAAGACGCCCGGCACCGACCTGCGGGAGGGCGTGCCGACGCTGCCGGTGCTGCGGCTGCGGGAGATGGCGGCGCGCGGCGGGCCGGGGGCGGCGGCCGACCGGGAGTTGGCGGAGCTGCTCGACGGCGACCTGAGCGACGACGCCCGGCACGCGGAGGCGCTGGCCCGGCTGCGGGAACACCCGGCGTTGCGGCAGGCGCGGAGTGACGCGCTGTCGTACGCCTACGCCGCGCGCGAGACGCTCTCGCCGCTGCCGGACACCCCGGCGCGGCAGGCGCTGGCGGAGCTGTGCGACGCGGTGGCGGACCGCACGGCGTAGGCGGTGGCGTAAGCGCGGCGTGGGCGCGGTGTAAGCGCGGCGTAAGGAGAACCCCTACGGGTCGCGTCCGCTGGGCGGGCCGTCCGCTAGTACCTGGGTATGACCTGGAAGACGACCGTCGTCGGATGCCTTGCGGGGCCGGGCCTGTTGCAATGGAACGTGACAGCCGGTGAGAGCGCGCGAGTGCGACGGGATGGGGATCTGAGATGGCAGCGTCAGGGACTTGGCCGAAGGGCGTCAGGCGGGCAGCGGTGCCGACCGCGGTGGTGGCGGGGATCGCCCTCGTGGGCGCCGGCATCTGGCCCGCGATAGCCAGCGACGGCAGCCCGGACCTTCCGGAGGTCACGGCGGAGGAGCTGCTCACCGAGGTCGCCGCCTCCGACACGGCGCAGCTCTCGGGCACGGTGCGGGTGGACATGGGCTCGGGCCTCGGGATACCCGAGCTGCCGAACCTGGACGGCATGATCAGCGGATTCCTCGGCGACGCGGGCGGCCCGGTGGAGGCGCTGGCCGGGCTGGCGAGCGGCGACAGCACCCTGCGGGTGGCCATGGATGGCCCGGAGCGGCAGCGGGTGGCGTTGGTGAACGGCTCGGAAGAGTTCGCCGTGATCCACAGCGGGGACGAGCTGTGGGCGTACGACAGCGGCAGCAACACGGTCTACAGGGCCGAGGCCCCGGACGGGATGGACCGGGAGGCCCAGGGCGGGCTGGAGGACGCGCTGGGCGGCCTCACGCCGCAGCAGGCGGCCGAGAGGTTCCTGGAGGCGGCCGGGGAGCACGCCGACATATCGGTGGGCGGCACCGCGCGGGTCGCGGGCCGCGACGCCTACGAGCTGCGAGTGGAGCCCACGGGCACGGGCGAGGCGGCGGACGGGCTGGGCGGCCAGGTGACCGAGGTGCGCGTCGCGGTGGACGCGGAGACGGGCGTGCCGCTGGCGGTGACCGCCCAGGGCGAGGAGGGGCGGCTGGTGGACGTGTCGTTCTCCCAGATCACCTACGAGCAGCCGTCCGGCGGCACCTTCGACTTCACGCCGCCGCAGGACGCCGAGGTCCACGACCTCGACCTCGGCGCCCCGCTCGGCGGCCTCCTCTCCGAGGTGCTGCCGGACGAGTCGGCGAGCTGACCCCCCGCTGTCCCGGGCGGGCGCGCCGTCGCGCTGACCGGCGTAAGGGCGGTCAGGCGGCGGCGCGGCGCTGGGCGGAGACGGCCTCGGTGTAGCGCTGCGTGGTGAGGTCCGGATCCTTGATGCCGAGGTCGTGCAGCACGGCCCGCACGTCGTCCAGGGCGGCGTGCAGGTCCTCGTTGTCGGGGATCAGGGTCTCCAGCTCCAGGAAGGTGGCGTCCAGCTCGGGCAGGAACGCCAGGGTCGCCAGCATCTTCCGGCCGCGGGCGTCGAACTCGTAGTTCCGGCAGCGCTTCTCGAAGTCGATCATGGGCTGGTAGCCCAGGCCGGTGAGCATGGCGTGGACGGCGTCCGGGTCGGTGACCCGGGTCTCGTGCTCGGGCTTCGAGCCGGAGCCGGCGTCGAGGGTGGCGCCCTTGTAGGTCAGCACGAAGCGGGTGTCGTGCGGGCTGCTCACCGTGCGCGTGCGCAGCTCGGCGTCCCGAGCGGTGAGACTGCCGTCCGCGTCGTCGTAATAGGTGTCGTGGTAGGTCTCCACATGCCCCGGTCCGTACTGTTCGAGGTTTCGTATGACGTCCTGGGGCGCGTGAACATGGGCCTTCAGTTCCGCTTCGATCACCGCTTGAGCCTCTCCGAGTCGGCGTCGTTTCTCGTCGCATCGTACGTGGTCGGTCACAGACCGCGCATGGAATCCGGCCAGGTGGGGCCATCATCGTAGCGATGATCGATCGCCGGCTCGGGCGGCCGGGAGCGGAAGCGGACCCTAGCCCGCCACGGTCCACGTGTCGCGGCCCGCCAGCAGCGCCCCGAGGTCGCCCTTGCCCTGGCGTTCGACGGCGGCCTCGAGCTGCTCGGCCATCCGCTCCTCGTACACCGGGCGGGACACGTCGCGCAGCACCCCGATCGGCGTGTGGTGCAGCGTCTGCGGGTCGGCCAGACGGGAGAGCGCGAAGGCCGTGGTCGGGTCGTCGGCGTGCGCGTCGTGGATCACGACGCGGTCCAGGACGCCCGGGCCCTCCTCGGTCACGTCGGCGACCCGCAGGGTGCCGCTGGCCGGGTCGCGGACCACGGCCTTGTGGCCGAGGCCGTCCACGTCCTCCGCGGGCGCGCCGAAGCGGACCGGCTCGCCGTGCTCCAGGCGGATCACCGCCTCCTGTGCCTGCTTCTTGTCCTTCAGCGCCTCGAAGGCGCCGTCGTTGAAGATGTTGCAGTTCTGGTAGATCTCCACCAGAGCCGAGCCGTGGTGCGCGGCGGCCGCCCGCAGCACGCTCGTGAGGTGCTTGCGGTCGGAGTCCACCGTCCTGGCGACGAAGGACGCCTCGGCGCCGACCGCCAGCGAGACGGGGTTGAACGGCGTGTCCAGCGAGCCCATCGGCGTCGACTTGGTGATCTTGCCGGTCTCGGAGGTGGGGGAGTACTGGCCCTTGGTCAGCCCGTAGATCCGGTTGTTGAACAGGAGGATCTTGAGGTTGACGTTGCGGCGCAGCGCGTGGATGAGGTGGTTGCCGCCGATCGACAGGGCGTCGCCGTCGCCGGTGACGACCCACACCGACAGGTCGCGGCGGGTGGCGGACAGGCCCGTGGCGATGGTGGGGGCGCGGCCGTGGATGGAGTGCATCCCGTAGGTGTTCATGTAGTACGGGAAGCGGGAGGAGCAGCCGATCCCGGAGATGAAGACGATGTTCTCCCTGGCCAGGCCCAGCTCCGGCATGAAGCCCTGCACGGCCGCGAGCACGGCGTAGTCGCCGCAGCCGGGGCACCAGCGGACCTCCTGGTCCGTCTTGAAGTCCTTCGCGCTCTGCGGGGCGTCGGCGGTGGGCACCAGAGCGAGCGAGGTACGCGTCTCAGTGGACACGGTTGAGGGCCTCCTTGAAGGCGGTTTCCAGCTGCTCGGCCTTGAAGGGCAGGCCGGTCACCTGCGTCACGGATTCGATGTCGACCAGGTATTTCGCGCGCAGCAGCAGGGCCAGCTGGCCCAGGTTCATCTCCGGCAGCACCACGCGCTCGTAGGAGCGCAGCACCTCGCCGAGATTGGCGGGAAACGGGTTCAGGTTGCGCAGGTGGGCCTGGGCGATCCGGCCGCCGGACCGGCGGATGCGGCGTACGCCGGCGGTGATCGGGCCGTAGGTCGAGCCCCAGCCGATCACCAGCACCTTGGCGTCCCCATCGGGATCGTCCACGACCACGTCCGGCACCTCGACGCCGTCCACCTTCGCCTGGCGGACGCGGACCATGTGGTCGTGGTTGGCCGGGTCGTAGGAGATGTTGCCCGAGCCGTCCTGCTTCTCGATGCCGCCGATGCGGTGCTCCAGGCCCGGCGTGCCGGGCACCGCCCAGGGCCGGGCCAGGGTGTGCTCGTCGCGCTTGTAGGGCCAGAAGACCTCGGTGCCGTCCGCCAGCTCGTGGTTGGGCCCGGAGGCGAATTGCACCCGCAGGTCGGGCAGCTCGTCGACCTCCGGGACGCGCCAGGGCTCGGAGCCGTTGGCCAGGTACCCGTCGGACAGCAGCAGCACGGGCGTGCGGTAGGTCAGCGCGATCCGCGCCGCGTCCAGGGCGGCGCCGAAGCAGTCGGCCGGGGTCGCCGGGGCGACGACGGGCACCGGGGCCTCGCCGTTGCGCCCGAACATGGCCTGGAGCAGGTCGGCCTGCTCGGTCTTGGTGGGCAGGCCCGTGGAGGGCCCGCCGCGCTGGATGTCGACGATCAGCAGCGGCAGCTCCAGCGAGACGGCCAGCCCGATCGTCTCCGACTTCAGCGCCACGCCCGGCCCGGAGGTGGTGGTCACGCCCAGCGACCCGCCGAAGGCGGCGCCCAGCGCCGCGCCGATCCCGGCGATCTCGTCCTCGGCCTGGAAGGTGCGCACGCCGAAGTTCTTGTGCTTGCTCAGCTCGTGCAGCACGTCCGAGGCGGGCGTGATCGGGTAGGAGCCGAGGAAGAGCGGCAGCTCGGAGCGCTGCGAGGCGGCGATCAGGCCGTACGCGAGGGCGAGGTTGCCGGAGATGTTGCGGTAGGTGCCGGCGGGGAAGGCGGAGGCGGCGGGCGCCACCTCGTAGGAGACGGCGAAGTCCTCGGTGGTCTCGCCGAAGTTCCACCCCGCGCGGAAGGCCGTGATGTTCGCCTCGGCCAGCTCGGGCCGCTTGGCGAACTTGCCGCGCAGGAACGCCTCGGTGCCTTCGGTCGGCCGGTGGTACATCCACGACAGCAGGCCCAGGGCGAACATGTTCTTGCTGCGCCCGGCCTCCTTGCGGGTCAGGCCGAACTCCTTGAGCGCTTCCACGGTGAGCGAGGTCAGCGGCACCTCGTGCACCCGGTACCCGTCGAGCGAGCCGTCCTTCAGCGGGTCGGAGGCGTATCCGACCTTCGCCATGGCGCGGGAGGTGAACTCGTCGGTGTTGACGATGATCTCCGCGCCGCGCGGCAGGTCCGGAACGTTCGCCTTCAACGCCGCGGGGTTCATCGCGACCAGCACGTTCGGGGCGTCGCCCGGCGTGAGGATGTCGTGGTCGGCGAAGTGCACCTGGAACGACGAGACGCCCGGCAGCGTGCCGGCGGGTGCGCGGATTTCTGCCGGAAAGTTCGGCAGCGTCGCCAGATCATTTCCGAGGGACGCCGTCTCCGAGGTGAAACGGTCCCCCGTGAGCTGCATCCCGTCCCCGGAATCGCCGGCGAACCGGATGATCACCCTGTCGAGGCGTCGTACGTCCTTGTTGTCCCGGCTCGCGTTGACCTCGGTGGTCACTGCTGTAGCCCTCCTTCGAGGCGGCTCATGTAAGCCATCGTACGCGGGTAAGGGTCGCCTTCCTGAAGGTGATCACATCATGGACGGGCTCACACCCTCATCGCCTTCCCCCAGGGATTACAGGACGGTCCTAAAGTCCCATTGACCGCCCACTGACGACCCACGGACACTCCGGCCGAAGTCCTAAGCCCTCCCGCCGCTCACGGCGCCCCTCGGCGGTTCCAGGCTGGCACTCGCCTCTAGGAATTGAGATATGTCAGAACCGCCAGAACTCGGCGGTGATCTGTGTCACTCTGCGCCAAGCCGAGCTTCATGAAGATGTTGCTCACGTGCTTTTCCACGGCGCCGTGGCTGACGACGAGCTGCTGGGCGACCGCCGAGTTGGTGCGTCCCTCCGCCATCAGCGCCAGGACCTCCCGCTCCCGGGGCGTGAGGCCGGCCAGCACGTCCTGCTTCCGGCTGCGGCCCAGCAGCTGCGCGATCACCTCCGGGTCCAGCGCGGTGCCGCCCGCCGCGACCCGGGCCACCGCCTCGACGAACTCGCTCACGTCGGCGACCCGGTCCTTCAGCAGGTACCCCACGCCCCGGCTCGACCCGGCGATCAGCTCGGTGGCGTACTGCTCCTCCACGTACTGGGAGAGCACGAGCACGCCCAGGCTCGGGTAGCGCTGCCGCAGCTGGACCGCCGCGCGCACGCCCTCGTCGGTGTGGGTCGGCGGCATCCGCACGTCCGCCACGACCACGTCGGGCGGCGTACCGGCCTCCGTCAGCTCGCCCACCGCCACGATCAGGCCGTCGGCGTCGCCGACCCCCGCGACCACCTCGTGCCCCCGATCGTTCAGCAGCCGGGTCAGCCCCTCCCGCAGCAGCACCGAATCCTCGGCGATGACCACCCGCACGTGTCCGACTCCGTTCCGCCGATGTTGGCTCTTCCCCCGCCCACCCGCCCCCGGGGGCTCCGCTCCCGGGCCCCCGTCGCCGCCCACATCCCGGCACCCCGCCCGGGGCCGAGCGCCGTCGGTGGGCGGGGGACAGCATCTCACCCGGGCGCGCCCACCCGGTCCCGCCAGGGGAGCACCGCCGTGATGGTGGTGGGGCCGCCTGTGGGGGAGTGGACGGCCAGGAGGCCGTCGACGGCGGCGAGGCGTTCGGCCAGGCCGGCCAGCCCGCTGCCGGCCGCCGGGTCGGCGCCGCCGCGGCCGTCGTCGGTGACCTGGAGCATCAGGCGGTCGTCGGCCCGCCAGATGTCGACGCCCGCCTGACGGGCGGCGGAGTGCTTGGAGACGTTCTGCAGCAGTTCCGAGGCCGTGAAGTACGCGATCCCCTCGATCGCCTCGGCCGGCCGCCACGGCAGGTCCACCTCGACCGTCACCGGCACCCGCGACCGCGCCGCCACCGCCGAGAGCGCCGGGCCCAGGCCCCGGTCGGTCAGCACGGCCGGGTGGATGCCGCGCGCGAGGTCGCGCAGCTCCTGGAGCGCCAGCTTGACCTCGCCGTGCGCCTCCTCCACCATCCGCGCCGCCGTCTCCGGGTCCTCGGTCAGCTTCTCCTTCGCCAGGCCCAGCTCCATCGCCAGCGCCACCAGCCGCGCCTGCGCCCCGTCGTGCAGGTTCCGCTCGATACGCCGCAGGTCGGCCGCGGAGGTGTCCACCACCTGCGAGCGGTCCGACTCCAGCTGCCACATCCGCGTCGCCGCCTGCGAGGGCCCCAGCAGCAGCGACACCAGCGCCCGGTCGCCGTGGGCCATGACGCGGATCACGACCGCCGCCAGCATCAGCAGCAGGAAGCCCAGCACCACCGCCATCACGTACTCCGGCGGCCCGTCCCAGATCCAGCCCTCCTCGGGCCCCTCGCCCGTGTTGACGCCGACGCCGGGCTCGTCGGTGAAGGCGGGGATGGTCCACGCCCACAGCGGGAACAGGAACATCGACCAGCCCGCCGCCCACAGCGAGATCACCACGCAGAAGGTGAAGACCGCCCACGGGAAGTGCAGCAGGGCGTACGCGGCCGCCCGCCACGAGACGTTGCTGCGCAGCATCGCGCTCATCCACGCCAGCGGCCCCCAGCGGTCCTGCCGCAGCCGCAGCGGCTCGGGCCTGGCCACCTCCTGGCCGAGCAGCGCGCGGGCCCGCTGCCGCTCCAGCCAGCCGTAGCCGCGCAGCGCCAGCAGGACCAGCGCCATCAGCGGCAGCCCGACGAAGGTGATCAGCAGACCGGCGCTGACGGCCAGCCCGGCGACGGCGAAGACGAACGCCGCCAGCGCGACGGGGAAGTTCAGCAGCAGGTGCAGCCCCTCGCGCAGCGTGCGCGCCCGGAAGGGCAGCAGCAGCGTGTTGCGGAGGCCGGCGTTCCCGGCGTTCCTGGGCTCTGCCGAGGTGCTCATGGGCGTGCTCATGGGCGTGATCCTTCGCGCGTGCCGGTGCGCTCCCGCCACGGGAGCTCGGCGGTGATGGTGGTGGGGCCGCCTGTGGGGGAGTGGACGGCCAGGAGGCCGTCGACGGCGGCGAGGCGTTCGGCCAGGCCGGCCAGTCCGCTGCCGGCGGCCGGGTCGGCGCCGCCGCGGCCGTCGTCGGTGACCTGGAGCATGAGGCGGTTGTCCGCGCGCCAGATGTCGACGGTGGCCTGGCGGGCGGCGGAGTGCTTGGAGACGTTCTGCAGCAGCTCGGAGGCGGTGAAGTACGCGATCCCCTCGATGGCGGGCGCGGGCCGCTCCCCCAGGTCGTCCGTCACCCGCACCGGGACCGTGGAGCGCGAGGCGACCGCCGAGAGCGCCGGGCCCAGGCCCCGGTCGGTCAGCACGGCCGGGTGGATGCCGCGCGCGAGGTCGCGCAGCTCCTGGAGCGCCAGCTTGACCTCGCCGTGCGCCTCCTCCACCATCCGCGCCGCCGTCTCCGGGTCCTCGGTCAGCTTCTCCTTCGCCAGGCCCAGCTCCATCGCCAGCGCCACCAGCCGCGCCTGCGCCCCGTCGTGCAGGTCCCGCTCGATACGCCGCAGATCCGCGCTGGCGGTGTCGGTGACCGTCAGCCGCCCCGACTCCAGCTCGGCGATGCGCCGCTCCAGCTCGTCGGAGGGCGAGAGCAGCACCCGCACCAGCGCCCGGTCCACGCTGCTCATCCACCGCGCCAGCCACGGCAGCAGCGGCCACAGCACGAACAGCGAAACGAAGACGACGACGAAGGCGAACAGCGCCCACGGCAGCCGGACGACGAACAGCAGCGCGGTGCGCCAGCCGACCGGGTCCTTCAGCGTGGACCACATCCAGGGGAAGAAGCCCCGCTGGCGGCGGCTGCGGTGCAGCGGGCTCGGCTCGTCTATGTCCAGCCGCAGCAGCGCGCGGGCGCGTTCCCGCTCCCAGCGGCCGATGGCGCGCAGGCCGGCCAGACCCGCCGCCAGCACCGGCAGGCCGATCAGCGTGAGCGACAGCAGCACGCCGGCGAAGAGCCACACCGCGACGTACCACAGCACGGCCACGTCCAGCGGCCAGCTCGTCAGCAGGTACGCGATCTCCCGCCACGTCTGCTGGCCGAGGGCCGCGCGCGGCGGCGGCAGCCGGTCCGTCTCCCTGGGGGCACTGCTTGTCATGGTGTACAGACTGCCGGGCGCCGAGGGGCGGCTGCCATGGGGTGGATCGGTGATCGTGGGTAGGGATATCCCCACCCCAGACGTTTCCCAGATATCACGGAGCACTGGTCACAAGGGGCCCGTCACCCCCTAGACTCCCGTGCTGACAGTTCACTCCGCCGGAGGCCGAAAAACGTGCCCGACTACTTCCACGGCTATGCGGTCGTCGGTCTGGTCGCGGTCGTCGGCGTGCTCTTCGTCACGGTGGCGTTCACCGCGGGCCGGCTGCTGCGGCCCGAGGTGCCCAGCGAGGAGAAGCTGCTGACGTACGAGTGCGGCGTCGACCCCGTGGGGGAGGGCTGGGCGCACACCCAGATCCGGTACTACCTCTACGCCTTCCTGTACGTGATCTTCGCCGTCGACGCCGTCTTCCTCTTCCCCTGGGCGCCGGTCTTCGCCGCCGACGGCTTCGGCGGGGCCACGCTGGTGGAGATGTTCCTGTTCCTCGGCTTCCTCGGCGCGGGGCTGCTGTACGCCTGGCGGAAGGGCGTACTGGAATGGACCTGAGACCCACGCTGGGGCCCCTTGCGCGGCTGGCGCCCGAGCCGATGAAGGTCATCCTGAACTGGGGCCGCCGCTACAGCCTGTGGGTGTTCAACTTCGGGCTCGCCTGCTGCGCCATCGAGTTCATCGCCGCCTCCATGGCGCGCCACGACTTCATCCGCCTCGGCGTGATCCCCTTCGCGCCCGGCCCCCGGCAGGCCGACCTGATGGTGGTCTCCGGCACGGTCACGGACAAGATGGCCCCGGCGGTGAAGCGGCTGTACGAGCAGATGCCCGAGCCGAAGTACGTGATCTCCTTCGGCGCCTGCTCCAACTGCGGCGGCCCGTACTGGGACTCGTACTCGGTGACCAAGGGCGTGGACCAGATCATCCCCGTCGACGTGTACGTGCCCGGCTGCCCGCCGCGCCCCGAGGCGCTGCTGCAGGGCATCCTCAAGCTCCAGGAGAAGATCGCCGAGGAGTCCACGAGCCACCGCTACGCGGCGGAGCCGGCGGCCGCGGTTCCCTCGGCCGCCGCGCTCAGCAGCGGCCTCGTGGCTCCGCCCGGTTCCGCTTCCGAGGAGGGGCAGCGGTGAGCGCGCCCGCGGAGGACACGCCGTGAGCGAGACGGTGGGGTGGCTGCCGGGCGACGCGGCGGAGATCTTCGGCGAGGGCGCCACCGCCTCGGAGGCGTACGACGTGCTCACCGTCGACGTGCCGCCGGGCGAGGCGTGGCCGGGCGCGCTGCGCGCCGCCCGCGACGAGCTGGGCTGCCGCTTCCTCGACTGGCTCAGCGCGGTCGACGAGCCCGGCGAGGGCCTGCGGGTCTGCGCCCACGTGGTGGCGGTCGGCGCCCCCGGCACCCCGCCCAGGCGGCTGCTGCTGCGCACCACGCTGCCGCGCGAGGGCGCGTCCCTGCCGAGCGCGACCGGCGTGTACGCGGGCGCGGCGTGGCACGAGCGCGAGACGCACGAGATGTTCGGCGTCGACTTCACCGGCCACCCCGGACTGGAGCCGCTGCTCCTGCCCGAGGGCTTCGAGGGCCATCCGCTGCGCAAGGACTTCGTGCTGGCGGCGCGGGTCGTCAAGGCCTGGCCGGGCGCGAAGGAGCCGGGCGAGCCCGCGCACGGCGGCCCCCGGCGCCGCCAGATGCTGCCGCCCGGCGTCCCCGACCCCAACGAGTGGGGCCCGCTCAAGGGCCAGCTCCCCGACGCCCCCGCCCGCCCGTCCCGCGCCCGCGCCGCACGCGCCGCCCGTGCGGAACGCCCGGAACGTCCGGACAGTCCCAACCGTGCCGACGGCCCCGGCAGTCCGGAACGCCCGGCGCGCCCGCGCCGCACGCGCAGCGCGGGCGAGGGCTCGGCGAGCCAGCGCGCCGCCCGCCCGGAGGGCGAAGCCCCCGGCGCCGGTCAGGGGGAGGAGTCCTGATGGACGTGGCCGACGTCGCGCTGCGGCTGCTGGCCGTGCTGCTGGCGTTCCTCCTCCTGCCCCTCCTCGTCGGGCAGACCGAGCACAAGGTGATGGCCCACATGCAGGGCCGCGTCGGCCCCATGCACGCCGGCGGCTTCCACGGCTGGGCCCAGCTCGTCGCCGACGGCGTGAAGTTCGCGCAGAAGGAGGACACCGTCCCCGCCGGCGCGGACCGCCGCGTCTTCCAGCTCGCGCCCGCCGTCGCGCTCATCCCCTACCTCGTCGTCCTCGTCGCCATCCCCCTCGGCCCCGACGAGCTGGTCGGCGAGACCCCCGACGCGGGCATCTTCTTCGTGCTCGCCGTCCTCGGCGTCGGCGTCCTCGGCTCGCTGATGGGCGGCTGGGCCTCCGCCAACAAGTACTCGCTCCTCGGCGGCCTGCGCACCGCCGCCCAGCTCATGGCGTACGAGCTGCCGCTCCTGCTGTCCGCCGCCTCCGTGGCCATGGCCGCCGGCACGCTCTCCCTCACCGGCATCATGGCCGAGTACGAGTGGTGGTGGGTGCCCTGGCAGCTCGTCGGCGGCTTCGTCTTCTTCACCGCCGGCATGGCCGAGCTGCAACGCCCGCCCTTCGACGCCCCGATCGCGCCCGAGGAGATCATCTTCGGCGCCTTCACCGAGTACTCCGGCCTGCGCTTCGCGCTCTTCCTGCTCGCGGAGTACGCCGGGATCGTGGTCGTCTCCGCGCTGACGGCGGTGCTCTTCCTCGGCGGCTGGCACGGCCCGTTCTCCGATCAGCTCGGCTGGGTGTGGATGCTGCTGAAGACGGGCGTGCTGAGCTTCGGCGTGATCTGGGCCAGAGTCGCCTGGCCGCGGCTGCGCGCCGACCAGATCCAGCGCTTCGCCTGGACCGTGCTGGTGCCGCTGGCCCTGGCGCAGATCGCGCTGACCGGAGTGATCAAGGTGGCGATCTCATGAGCTTCGGCACCGGCATGGCCAAGGGCCTGGCCGTGACGCTGCGGACGATGACGCGGCGCGCGGTCACCCAGCAGTACCCCGAGGCGCAGCCCGCGCTGCCGCCGCGCAGCCGGGGCGTCATCGGGCTGTTCGAGGAGAACTGCACGGTCTGCATGCTGTGCGCCCGCGAGTGCCCCGACTGGTGCATCTACATCGACTCCCACAAGGAGACCGTCCCCCCGGCCGCCCCGGGCGGGCGCGAGCGCAGCCGCAACGTCCTGGACCGCTTCGCCATCGACTTCGCGCTGTGCATGTACTGCGGCATCTGCATCGAGGTGTGCCCGTTCGACGCGCTCTTCTGGTCCCCGGAGTTCGAGTACGCCGAGACCGACATCCGCGAGCTGACCCACGAGCGCGACACGCTGCGCGAGTGGATGTGGACCGTCCCCGAGCCGCCGCCCCTGGACAACGCCGCGGAGGAGCCGAAGGAGATCGCGGCCGCCCGCAAGGCGGCGGAACGCCGGGCCGCCGCCGCGGGTGGCGAAGCGGGGGAGGGCGCGTCGTCGTGAAGCGCACACCGCAACGCTCGACCGCGCCACGCCGCCGCGCGGGCGCCCAGGGGAGCGGAGCCCTCCTGGCAGGGTCGGCGGGCGCCACGCCCCCGCCCCTCCGCGCCCGCCGGGAGGCATCGTGGTGAGGCTCGCCGCCCAGGCGCCCCCGCTCGCCGCCGAGGGGAACGGCTTCCTCTCGCCCTCCGGCCAGGAGATCGTCTTCGTGCTGGTCGGCCTCGTCATCCTGGCCGCCGCCGTGCTGTGCGTCACCAGCAAACAGCTCGTGCACGCCGCCCTGTGGCTCGTCGTCGCGCTCGGCGGCCTGGCCGTGCAGTACCTGCTCCTCACCGCCGAGTTCGTGGCCTGGGTGCAGGTGCTGATCTACCTCGGCTCGGTGGTCGTGCTGCTGCTCTTCGGTCTGATGCTCACCAAGGCCCCCATCGGGCCCTCGCCCGACGCCGACTCCGGCAACCGCCCGGTCGCCCTCGCCGCCGCGCTCGCCTCCGCCGCCATCCTCGTCACCCTCGTCGTCGACGCCTTCCGCGGCCAGTGGATCGAGCTCGACGCCGAGGCCCCGCACGGCGAGTCCGGGCCGGTCGGCGAGAGCCTCTTCCGCCACTGGGTGCTGCCCTTCGAGGCGCTGTCGGTGCTGCTGCTCGCCGCGCTCGTCGGCGCCATCGTCGTGTCTCGCAAGCGGGACGGTGGTGACTGATGCACCTGGTCTACCCGGCGGTGCTGGCCGTCCTGCTGTTCTGCGCCGGCCTGTACGGCGTGCTGGCGCGGCGCAACGCCATCCTCGTGCTGATGTCGGTGGAGCTGATGCTCGCCGCCGTCAGCCTCAACCTGGTGGCGTTCGACGTCTGGCTGCGCGACGAGCTGCGTTCCGGGCAGGTGTTCACCCTTTTCCTCATCGCCCTGTCCGCCGCCGAGATCGGCATCGGGCTGGCCGTCGTGCTGCTGATGTACCGCACCCGCGGCATCTCCGCCATCGACCGGATGCGCGAGCTGAACGACACCGACCGCCCGCCCCCCGCCGCGATCCCCCACCCCACATCCCCCACGCCTGCCCCCACACGCACCCCCACCCCCACCTCCGCTGCCCCGGAACCTGCCCGCCGGGAGAAACCCACCACGTGAACACCGCCACCGCCGCCGCCCTCGTCCCGCTGCTGCCGTTCGCCGCCGCCGCCCTCATCCTGCTCACCGGCCGCCGCGCCCCCGGCTTCGTCCGCCCCCTCGCCGTCCTGCCCACCCTCGCCGCCACCGGCCTCGCCGCCTTCGTCGCCCTCGAACAGGACGGCGGCGAGCCCATCCGCGCCGCCACCACCCTCGCCGACCCGGGCGACGCGGCGTTCACCATCCACCTCGCCCTGAACCTCGACGGCTTCGCCGTCCTCGTCGCCGTCCTCGTCGGCGTCGTCGCCACCAGCGTGCAGCTCTACTCCACCGGCTACATGCGCGGCGACCCCCGCTACCCCTCCTACGCCGCGCTGATCTCCCTCTTCACGGCCGCCATGCTGCTGGTCGTCTACGCCGACGACCTGATCGTGCTGCTCGTCGGCTGGGAGGTCATGGGCATCTGCTCCTACTTCCTCGTCGGCCACTACTGGGAGACCTCCGCCGCCCGCGCCGCCTCCCTCAAGGCGTTCCTCGTCACCAAGCTCGGCGACGTGCCCTTCCTCATCGGCATCTTCGCGCTCGCCGCCGAGGCCGACACCTTCCGCATCTCGACGATCGTCACCCGCCTGACCTCCTCCCTGGCCGGCTTCGAACTCGACCAGCCCACCCTGATCGCCCTCCTCCTGCTGGCCGGCGTCGCCGGGAAGTCCGCGCAGGTGCCGCTGCACACCTGGCTGCCGGACGCCATGGCGGGCCCGACGCCCGTCTCCGCCCTGATCCACGCCGCCACCATGGTCGCGGCCGGCGTCTACCTCGTCGCCCGCCTGCTGCCCGTCTTCGCCGCCTCCACCGCCACCCTCGTGGTGCTGGCCGTCGTGGCCGCCGCCACCATGCTGCTGTCGGCGCTCGCCGCCCTCGCGCAGGACGACGTCAAGCGGGTGCTGGCGTACTCCACCATCGGCCAGCTCGGCTTCATGACGGGGGCACTTGCCGTGGCCGACCGCGAGGCCGCGATCTTCCACCTCCTCACGCACGGGGCGTTCAAGGCGCTGCTCTTCCTCGCCGCCGGGGTGCTGATCCACACCGCGGGCACCGCCTCGCTGGCCGCCATGTCGCGGATGCGGGACCTGAAGCGGCGCGCCCCGGACGCCTACTGGACGATGACGATCGGGCTCCTCGCGCTGGCGGCGATACCCCCGTTCTCGGGCTTCTTCTCCAAGGAGGCCGTGATAGGCGCGGCCGAGCACGCGGCCCTGGACGCCGAGGGCGGGCTCGCCGCCGCCGGGTGGCTCGTGCTGGTCGCCGGGCTCGCGACGGCGCTGCTGACCGCCGCGTACGCCGCCCGCCTGTGGCTGGTCGCCTTCCACGACCCGGTCGGCGCCCGGCCCGACCGGGTGCCCGTCCACGAGAGCGCCAGCCCCGCCATGACCGGCGTGCTGTGGGTGCTGGCCATCCCCGCGCTGGGACTCGGCCTCACCTACGGCGCGCTCCCCGACTGGCTCGACGGCGGCTCGCTCGACCCCACGCTCACCACCTCCCTGGTGGCCACGGGCGCGGCGCTGGCCGGCGGGATCGCGGCGTACGCCGCCTGGCGCCGGGCGTACGAGGGTGACGGGCTCGTCGACCCGGCGTACGCCCTGCTGGGCCCGCTGCGCCCGCACGCCGACGCCGGGTTCCACCTCGACGCCGCGTACGCCACGGCGTTCGTCCGCCCCACGCAGGCGGCCGCCCGGCTGGTGCGCTTCCTGGACCGGGCCGTGATCGACACCTACGTGCGCGCGACGGCCGCCGCCCCCGGCTGGCTGGGCACGCTGACGCGCCGCGCCCAGACCGGCAACGTCCAGACCTACCTGAGCGTGCTCGTGGCCGGCGCGCTGGTGCTGGCCCTCGCCGCCGTCCTCGTCGCCGCCGGAGAGTGATCCCACGCCATGATCACCCTGAACGAGACCACGATGCAGCTCCTGCTCGTCGCCATCGTCGCCCTCCCGCTCCTGGGCTCCGCCGCGGCGCTGCTGGTGGCACCCCCGGCGGGCCGCGCCGTGCCCGCCGAAGGCCCGGACCGCGACGGCATCGCGCGCGGCGAGCGGGGGGCGTTGCCCGCCGAGGGCCCGGCCGTCCGTGGCCGGGACGGCGTCACCGTCGCCGTCGCCGTCGCGGCCACGGACGCCGACTCGGCGGCAGACGAGACCAACGCCCCCAAGCCGGAGGCGCGCCCGCGCCCGCACCCGCGCCCGGCGGCCGAGCAGCCCGCCGACGCCCCGCGCGACGCGCGCGGCAACGGCACGCCGGGCCCCGACGCGCCGCGACGCCGCCCCGCCGTCCTCCTCCTCGCCGTCATCGTCACCGGCGCCGTCCTCCTCGGCGCGCTCCTCCTCGCCGCCGGCTTCGACCACGACCGCCCCGGCGACGTTCAGGCCGAGAGCGACGTGAGCTGGATCCCGGCCCTCGACGTCCGCCTCCACTTCGGCGTGGACGGCATCTCGCTCCCCCTCCTCGTCCTCACCGCGCTCCTCACCTTCCTCTGCGCCCTCTACAGCTACTTCCGCCCCCCGACGGATCCCGAGGGCGGGAACCTCACCGCCTTCGTGGCGTTCCTGCTCCTCCTGGAGTGCGGCACCCTCGCCACCTTCGCCGTGCTCGACCTGCTGCTGTTCTTCCTCGCCTTCGAGATGGTCCTCATCCCGATGTACTTCCTCATCGCCCGCTGGGGCGGCGAGGGACGCGGGCCCGCGGCCTGGAAGTTCGTGCTCTACACCGTGCTCGGCTCGGTCGTGATGCTCCTCGGCCTCCTGCTCCTCGGCGTGAGCGCCGGCACCTTCGACATGGTCGCCCTCGCCGACGCCCGCGGCGACGGCATCGGCCACACCACCCAGCTCCTCGCCGTGCTCGCCATCGGCATCGGACTCGCTGTCAAGACCCCGATGTGGCCGCTGCACAGCTGGCTGCCCGACGCCCACACCAGCGCCCCCACCGTCGGCTCGGTCCTCCTCGCCGGCGTCCTGCTGAAGATGGGCACCTACGGCCTGGTCCGCATCGCGCTGCCCATCGCCCCCGAGGGCATGGAGACCTTCGCGCCCTACCTCGGGGCGTTCGCCGTCACCGGCATCATCTACGGCTCCCTCGCCTGCCTGAACCTCGTACGCCAGGGCGCGGGCGGCGACCTGAAGCGGCTGATCGCGTACTCCTCCGTCGGCCACATGGGCTTCGTGCTGCTCGGCATCGCCACCCTCACCCCCACCGGCGTCAACGGCGCGCTCTTCGCGAACATCGGCCACGGCCTCATCACCGGCCTCCTCTTCTTCCTCGTCGGCGCCCTGAAGGAGCGCACCGGCTCCACCGACCTCGACCGCCTCGCCGGCGACGCCGAGACGGGCGGCGCTGCGCTGTACGGCCGTACGCCGCGCTTCGGCGGACTGCTCGCCTTCGCCGCCGTCGCCTCCCTCGGGCTGCCGGGCCTCGCCGGCTTCTGGGGCGAGCTGCTGGCCATGCTCGGCGCCTTCGACCCGGCCGACGGGCTCAGCCGGCCCGCGTACCTCGTCTTCCTCGCCGTCGCCGCGTTCGGCACCCTCCTCACCGCGGCGTACCTCCTCCTCGTCGTCCGCCGCGTCTGCATGGGCGAGCACACGGGGGAGAGGCTGCCCGACCTCCGCGTCCACGAGTACGCCGCCTTCGCTCCCCTCGTCGCCCTCACCGTCCTCGCCGGACTCTGGCCCGCCGTGCTGCTCGACCTCACCGATCCCGCCGTGCAGACCCTCCTCCCGGGAGCCAGCAGATGAGCACGATCCAGTCCGTCGACTGGGTGGTCATCGCCCCACCCGTGATCGCCGCCGTCGCCGCCGTGGCCGTGATGCTGGCCGACCTCTTCCTCCCGCCCGCGCGCAGGCCCCTCCTCGGCTGGCTGACCCTCGCCGCCCTCGCCCTCGCGGCCCTCTCCCTCCTCCCCCTCCGCGACGGCGACCAGGCCACGTTCTGCCTCGCCGAGAACGCCTGCTCCTACGAGGCCGACCGCTTCGCCGTCGTCGTCCAGCTCCTCGTCCTCGGCGGCGCCTTCCTCGCCGCCCTCCTCTCCATCCCGGACGTCGACGACGGGTCCCTCCCCGCCGGCGAGTTCTGGTTCCTCCTCCTCTCCTCCGCCTCCGGCGCCGCGCTGCTGCCCGCCGCCCGGGACCTGGCCACCCTCGTCATCGCGCTGGAGGTCGCCACGCTCCCGGCGTACGCCCTGGTCGCGCTGCGGCGCGGGAGCCGCACCGGCGGACCGGGTGACTCCTCCGGGCCCGAGGCGGCGGTGAAGTTCTTCCTCACCTCGGTCACCGCCACCGCCATAGCCCTCCTCGGCATCAGCTTCGTCTACGCCGGCGCGGGCAGCCTCTACCTCGACCGCATCGCCGAGGCCCTCCCCGAGGCCGACCCGCAGCTGGCCACCCTCGCCGAGGCGGGCGTCGCGCTCACCCTCATCGGCTTCGCCTTCAAGGTCGCCGCCGTCCCCTTCCACTTCTGGGTCCCCGAGACCTACCTCGGCGCCCCCCTCCCCGTGGCCGGCTACCTCTCCGTCGTCGGCAAGGCCGCCGGCCTGGCCGGACTCATCCTCGTCACCACCCGCGCCTTCCCCTCCTACACGGAGCTGTGGGGGCCCGCCGTCGCCGTCCTCGCCGCCCTCACCATGACCGCCGGCAACGTCGCCGCCCTCCGCACCGCGCCCGACGCCCCGCACGGCGCCGTCCGCCTCCTCGCCTGGTCCTCCATCGCCCAGGCCGGCTACCTCCTCGTCCCGCTCGCGGCCGCCGCGTACGCCGAGGACCCGGGCGAGGCGGGCACCGCCATCGCGTACGCCCTGATGTACGGGGCGGTGAACCTCGGCGCCTTCGCGGTCGCGGCGTACGTCGCCCGCCACCACGCCGCCCACCGGCTGGCCGACTACCGGGGGCTGTACGCCCGCTCACCCCTCACCGCCCTCGCCATGGGCTTCTTCCTGCTCTGCCTGGCGGGCCTGCCCCCGGGCGTGATCGGCCTCTTCGCGAAGGTCGCGGTCTTCTCCTCCGCCGTGGACGCGGACCTCGGCGTCCTCGCCACGGTCATGGCGGCCAACGTCGTCATCGGCCTCTACTACTACCTGCGCTGGACCGCCCTCCTCTTCCAGCCCGCCGCCGCCGACACCTCCCGGGTGACCGTGGCCGCCCCCGTCCGAGGCGCCATCGCCCTCTCCACCGCCCTCGGTCTGGCCCTCTCCCTCGCCCCTCAGCTCATCCTGACCTTCGCCTCGGGCAGCCTCCTCTAGCGGTCGTCAGCGGTCGTCAGCGGTCGTCCAGCGGTCGTCCGGCGGGCCCTGGCGGCGAGGGAACGGAACGCCGGGGAATGGCGTTGTGCACATCGGGAGTGTCCACTGTTAGTGGAGAAACCCCGACATCCTTCAACGCTCGGACACCCCCGCACTGCGCAACTGGAGGGCACACCGTGCATCGCCGGCACAACGGACTGAGGACGGCCGCGCTCCTGGGCGGCATGTCCGCGCTGATCCTGCTCATCGGCAGCTTCTTCGGCAGCACCGGACTCGTCATCGCCCTGCTCCTCGCCCTCGCCACCAACGGCTACGCCTACTGGAACAGCGACAGGCTCGCGCTGCGCGCCATGCGGGCGAGGCCGGTCAGCGAGTTCGAGGCACCTCAGCTCTACCGCATCGTCCGAGACCTCGCCAGCCAGGCACGGCAGCCCATGCCCCGCCTGTACATCTCGCCGACCGAGGCGCCCAACGCCTTCGCCACCGGCCGCAACCCGCGCAACGCCGCCGTCTGCTGCACCCAGGGCATCCTGGGCCTGCTGGACGAGCGCGAGCTGCGCGGCGTCATCGGCCACGAGCTCAGCCACGTCTACAACCGCGACATCCTGATCTCCTCGGTGGCCGGAGCCATGGCCTCGGTGATCGTCTTCCTGGTGAACTTCGCCTGGCTGATCCCCATAGGCCGCGACGACGACGAGGGGCCCGGCATCGTGGGCCTGCTCCTGATGATGCTCCTCGGCCCCATCGCCGCCTCCCTCATCCAGCTCGCGGTCAGCCGCTCCCGCGAATACGAGGCCGACGCCGCCGGCGCCCGCCTCACCGGCGACCCCCTCGCCCTGGCCAGTGCGCTGCAGAAGCTGGAGGCCGGCACCCAGCGACGCCCCCTGCGCCCCGAGCCGCAGCTGGAGACGGCCAGCCACATGATGATCGCCAACCCCTTCCGCCGCGGCGAGGGCCTGGCCCGCATGTTCTCCACCCACCCGCCGATGGCCGAGCGCATCGCCCGCCTGGAACGTATGGCAGGAGGCGGCGGCGGCCGCGGCTGACCTGCGGCCGCCCCTCCCGTCACCGGTAGTTCACGAACTGCATCGCGAAGTCGAAGTCCTTCTCCCGCACCAGCCGCTGCACTTCCTGCAGCGCGTCCCGGCTCTTGGAGCTGACCCGCAGCTCGTCCCCCTGCACCTGAGCCTTGACCCCCTTGGGCCCCTCGTCCCTGATGAGCTTGGCCACCTTCTTGGCGTCGTCCGCCGAGATCCCCTCCTTGATCCCGCACACCATCTTGAACTCCTTGCCCGACGCCTGCGGCTCCCCGGCATCCAGCGCCTTGAGGGAGATCCCCCGCTTCACCAGCTTGGACTGAAAGATGTCCAGCACCGCCTTGGCCCGCTCCTCTGCATTGGCCCGGATCTCGATCCGCTCCCCAGACCAGCCGATGGAGGCGCCGACGCCCCGGAAGTCGTAGCGCTGCGAGATCTCCTTCGACGCCTGGTTGAGGGCGTTGTCCACCTCCTGCCGGTCAACCTTCGAGACGATGTCGAAACTGGAGTCGGCCATGATCTACAGGCTCCTCACGTACTACTCGTGGGTGTTTACTCGTCGGTGTGGCTTGCCGCACAGCCTAGTGACCCACCCCCGACCAAACCCGGTGGCGGACGCCCCCCGCAGATCGGGTATCGTTTACGACACCACAAGGCGGTGTGCCCGAGTGGCCAAAGGGAGCAGACTGTAAATCTGCCGGCTCAGCCTTCCCAGGTTCGAATCCTGGCGCCGCCACCCCCATGGAACGGCCTCTGACCTGCATCAACACGGTCGGGGGCCGCTTCGTTTCCGTCGATCGATCTTCCCGCCCAGATGCCCTCTATGTCCCACTTCGCCCCCGCGGATCTCGCGTGCTGACCAGCGCGTGTGGGCCAGGTGTGGGGCAGCTCCGGCCCGTCAGACCGCGTTCAGCCGTACCGCGATCTTCGCCTTCAACCGCGTCGGCGTACCTGCCGACGAACAGGCCGCCACCGCATGGCCAGGAGTTGCTGGACCAGCACCCCGACGGCTCCTCGGTGCGGCCGGTGGTGGAGGGCGTCCGGCGTATCCTGCCCCAGCTCCTCGACCGTCCCGCCGTGCGGGAGAGGTTCGCCCGCGACGGGCACGCTCTGTCGGTGTCGCGGGATCTGCTGGACGGGCTGATGCTCGGTGATCCCGAGTACCTGGAACGCACGGTCGCGCGGCTCCAGGAGAGCCTCGACGCGCTGCCGGGCGATCGCCCGGAGACACGTCTCGCCCGGCTGCTCACCACGGCAGGCAACCTCTCCCGCAGCCTTCGGGACAGAGACGCCTCCCTCGCGGTGGCACGCGGCCTGCTGACCGACCTGACGGGCGACCCTCGCGGCCGCGCGTCGGAAGACGGCGGCGTTGTCAGCGTCGACCTGGCCGCCACCCGTGCTGTACGGGGTCGCGGAAGGGGCCGGGGCCGGGTTTCACCGGCCCGTGTGCACGTACGCCGCCCAGTCCAGCGGCCGGTCCGACGCACCCTTCCGCACCGCGCGCACCGCCTCGTGCAGCGCGAGCGCCACCGGCGGCGGCTCGGCGCGGACGGGATGGCCCCGGTGGATGCCCAGCCGCCCGTACACCCGCTCGGCCACCTCCGCGGCGGTGTCGTCGGCGACCCGCCACAGCGTGCCGACGACCTGCCGGAAGCCGGCGAGCTGGAGCGAACCGGCAAGGTGCACAGCCTCTTCGGGCATGCGGATGCCGCCCAGCGCGGTGTCGCAGGCGGAGAGATACGCCACCTCGCCGTGGGCGAGGTCGAGCCGGGCGAGGTCGAGAACGCCGAGCTCGCCGCCGGGCAGCACCAGCGCGCCGCGCGAAGGGCTCGCCGGGTCCTGCGCACCGTGGCAGGCGAAGTGCACCCAGGAGTGGCCCGCGATCTCGCGGCACACCCGCCCGGCCGTGGCACGGTCGTCGGCGAGCTGGGTGGTCGTGGGCCACCCGGGCATGCCGCCGAGCAGCGCGGCCTCCCGCCGGACGGCGGGCAGCGGCGGGTAGCCGGGAACGTCCCCGGCACTCACCACCAGCATGCGGGGCCCATCGCCGCCGCCTCGCTGAGCGCCGCTGCGGCGGGCCCGGAGCAACGCCCCGACGCTCGGCGTGTAGGAGGACACGACGCGGTCGAGGACGCTGTCGCCGGTCCTGCTGTCGGTCGCGGCGTGCAGAGGAAGGAAGTTGAGCGGCCCGGTGGGGCACCACCACAGACGTGGCAGGGGCGTGACATCGTCCGGCGAGCCGGAACTGGTGACGCCCAGCTTGGTCAGGACGGGCGCGGCGACGGCGTTCCACAGCCAGTCCAGCGTCTCCGCGGCGATGCGCTGGGCGAGGGCACCGGCCATTCCGCTGGGCCTCGCCGCGCCCACGGTGGCCGCCTCCAGGAACGCTTCCATCCGCTCCTTCGCCTCGGCGAGGTTCAGGTCGGGCAGCGGGCAGGGGCGGACGCGGCCGCCCTCCAGCAGGAGGGCGTCACAGTGATAGGCGCCGGCGTTGACCATGACGACCGGGCCCTCGTCACCGGCGTGAACCAGTTCCCTGGCTCGCGCCGGTCGCAGCAGGTTCTCGAAGCCCGGCACCGCTCGTGCCTGGGCCAGGGTCTCCTCCCATTCTCGTGCAAGGCGGTGGCGGCGATCGGTGTCGGCGCTGTCGCGGAGGACGAACGACTCGTCGAGAGCCTGGCGCAGTGCGCCCAGGCGCGCTGCGATCCCGGGCTCGCTGCGGGCCAGCCGATCCATCCCGGTCCTGAGCTGGAGCGCCTGTGTTGCCAGTACGCCGCGGCCCTGCTCCAGCAGCTCGAGGGCGTCGTCCGTGCGGCCCGCTTCCAGCGCGATCTCGGCGGCGAATGACCCCGGCTGTACGGGAAGCCCGTCGATCGCGGCGAGCTGATTCTCGTGATCGACGCGGTCGGCTCCGCGCCAGGCGACGAGGGGCAGGAGCTCGACGGCAGTCCGAGCGGTGGCGAGCGCCTGCGGCCGGTTGAACGGCCGGGCGAACCCGGCCAGTGTCACGGCGTATTCGATCCGTTGGAGGGCGCTCGCACTGGTGTCCTCGACCAGCTCGGTGAGTGCTGGGATGATCTCGGCGGTGGCACGCAGGATGTCGGGCCCGTCCCCTTCATCGAGACCGATGCTTGTGACCAGCATCTCCTGCAGCAACCCGAGGGCCTTCCGACGAGCGTAGGAACCGAGGGGGGCCGCCGCGGCCTCAGCTCGTGCGATGTCCACCGCCCGGTCGAGGTCGGCGCGGTCCGCCGTCGCTGTGCCACCACTCCGCTCCTGAGCGGTGTCTCGCAGGAAGCGCCAGTGGCACGCTTCAGCAAGGGACAGCCGGGTGCTGGTGAGTTCCTCACCGGTCACCTCACCGGAGTCGGCAAGAACCTCCAGCATCCCCACTGCCTCGTCGAGCGCGCCGTCCTCGTTCTGGTGCATCCGCAATTCTGCCAGGTTGATACGCAATAAGCCGCGACTGGGATGGCGGCTTGGCATGCGGGCGAGGGTGCCGCGCAGGAGGAGTTCCATGCGGCGCAGTCGCTCCCGCCCCTGAGCGCCCAGCGTCAGCACTCCCGCGACGACTCCCAGCACCGTCGGGAACTCTGCCGTCAGCTCCGATCGGCCCGTCATCATGCGCTCGGCCAGGGTCAGCGCCTCGTCGAGTGAGGCCGTGTCGCCCGTCCTGGAATAGCGGCGGAGCAGCGCCGAGAGCAGGAACATCTCCTCGCGGGGCGGCCGCCACGGGTCGTCGGGCTGGATGAGGAGCGCCTCGCGGCCAACGTCGATCGCCTCCTCGAGCACGGCCAGCTGCTGCGTCGCCTCATAGCGTCTGATGAGGAGAGAACCCAGTCCGCCCAGGCAGTCGGCCCGCTCCCCGCTCTGCCGGGACACCTCCACCGCCCGGCGGGCGGTGCTTTCGCCGCGGCGGTCCGCGTCCTTGATCGCGTCGTAGCCCCTGGTGAACAGATCCGCCAGTCTCCTCAGCAGCGGGGCGTCGTGGGCATGCTGCGCGCCCGGCGCGGTGGCGTGCTCCAGGCGCTCAACCGCGAGCTCGAGCAAGGCCGCATCCTGACCCAGTTGGTACCCGTGTTCGGCGACATCGGCCAGAGCGACCAGAACGTCGGGGGCCCCGGTCTCGGCCGCCGCCTCGTCCAGCACGTCCAGCAGGGTGAGCACTTCGGAAACGTCGTGTTCGTCCCGCCGCACGATGCGGTGCCGGAAAAGCAGCCTGTCGACGAGCCTGGCGGCGTAGTGGGCGCGTACGGGATCCGTGGCCGGGGTCGTCTCGAAGAGGAACCGGTAGGCATCGATCGCCTTGTCGAGCGCCTCCGGTTCGTGGTTGAGGCGGTGGAGAGAGGACAGCATCTTGGCATAGAGCAGCGTTGTTTCGGGATGCCGGCGGTCGTACAGCCACCGCTGCGGGACCTCTTCCACGAGCCGGGCGGCCTCGGCCAGGGAGGCACTCTGGCGTTCCCGGGGTTCGCCGCCCCGAAGCACCGCGTCGATCAGCACGTCTGCCAGCGTCAGGCGGACGGCGAACTCCGCGGCACTATCCGCATCGACGAGCGGCAGGATCTCACGGAGGAGTCCGGTTAACTCCTGGATCAACGAAGGGTTACGGCCGGATCCGATCGGCAACGCCACCCGCCCCGCGACCTCGTGCGCGCGCTGGGCCTGTTCGGTGGGGTCGCTGGCCGCGAGGTCGAGGAAGCGGTGCGCGTAGCGGACGGTGGCGAGCATGTCCCGGTCATCAGAGGTGAGCTCGAAGCGAGCGGCGGACTCGTTCATCTGCCAGAAGGGGGCGGCCTGATATCCGGAGTCGGTGGGAGGAATGCTGAACGACACGGCACGCGTGGCGAGCAGCGAAGCGTCCCGGCACAGGAGGGATAAGGGTGACCCCTCGGCACGGAGCGTCTCCGCACGGCTGCTCAGCGCACCCGCCAGGCGGCGTTGGCGGTCGGCGAGAACCTGGTCGGGCTCCGCCGGCGGCGCGTACCAGGCTCGCAGGGCTGCCGGCGCCCGCGGGTCGCGGGGGAACACGTAGGCCCCGGCGAGGAGGGCGATGACGTGCTCGTCCGCGACGAAGCCGGGTCGCTTGCCACGTTGGAGCGCGGGGGCGCCCAAGGCGGCGAGGCGACGCAGCCCGCGCGCCTCCTCCTCGCTGGGCTCCGGGAGCGGCCTACCGTCCCGCAGGCACGGCCAAACCTCGGCGAGCAGTCCTCGGTGCGCCGTGAGCAGCCCGGTGGATTCTTCGTCCATCGCCGGCATTCCTCCCCGAGGCGGTATTCCGCTCAACCCTATCCAGAGGAGAGAGACAGCCGAGTTGGGGCGTAAAGAGTGATTATGATGCTGAATGCGGCAGATCAGGGAAGGAGCGAGGGCTGATGGGCGGACATGGCAGAGCACGCCGAGACAGCTCCTGCTGACGATATGCTCGCGTCCTGCATCTCTCTGTGCCTGCTCGATTGCCATCAGGTTCTGGAGGTGCCCCGGTGTCGTCAGCCGCGCGGTCGCGCGCACATCTCTCGCTCGGATCGCTCGGGGACACGCCGCTGGACGCCGAGCTGATCGCCGACGTCGCCCAGGTGTATCTCGCCCCCGAGACCGACCAGGAGTTCGCCGACCCGGTCGACCTCGACGTCTTCGGCATCGGCAGCCTCGCCTACCCCCTGGGTGATGAGCAGGTGGTGAAACGGTCATCATCACCGTGGCGCGGTGGTTGATGGCCCGGCGAGAGCCGACGACATCGGGTCGCCCCCGGCGACCATGGGGACTGTGACTCTTGATCCGGCGGGCCAGCCCGTCTCGACGGCTCCCCGCTTCTTCAGTCCCTGTGCCAGGTTGTCCCACCGAAAACCTGACCCGCACCCGGAGCTTCACGCGGCTGCCCTGACCAGTCGCCTTCAGACGCCAGTCCTACGGGCACGGGTGGCGTTCGTCGCGCCCCCACTCCTCCTGGACATCAAGGTCGGTGAACGCCCCGCACTGGAGGACCACCTCCGGCTCTTCCTGGCCGGCCTGGAGGATGTACACCGGCTTGTCCTGCGGCATGCGGTCCTCTTCGAAGTTCAGCCAGCCGGTGACGCCCTGGATCTCGACCTGGTCGAACTCGGAGACCACGGCCGTCCTGTCGAAGTCCGGGGTGCTGCCCCCGTTATAGGCCCCCTCGGCGGCCTCTGCCAGGACGTACAGCGCGTCCCAGCCCAGCGCCGCGTGCCCGGAGTACAGTGCCTCCGGGCCCAGGGTGTCGATCCTGTTGAATTCCCGTTCGTAGTCCTCCACGAACCGCTCGACGGGTCCATGCGGCTCCTCGATGAGCCCGGGTACGGCATGCGCCAGGTAGTACATGGTGAGCGAGGAGTCCTCGTCGAGCGGGTTGATCTCCAGCCCTAGGTTGCTCGCGATCGTGTCCCCGCCCAACACGGTCAACGGCAGCGGACAGTGCCCGCTGTAGGAGTCGTGAAAGGCGGTGAGGTCGTCCTCCCTCCCGGACCAGAAGACGACGGTGGCGGGCTCTGCGCGCAGCCGGGCGCAGACGTCCTCGGCCAAGGCGCCGAACGTCTCCCAGGACGCGTCGCCCGAGCCGCCTGCCGGCGATCCCTGCCGCAGCAGTTCCACCTCCCCGTGCTCTCTGAAGTAGCGGGCGAAGTCCGTGGCCAGGTTCTGGCTGTAGGCGTCGCTCGGGTCGTAGACGACGACGGCCGCCTCGGCCGGGGCGTCGGGTTCGTCGCCGGAGCCGGTCAGGGTGGAGAAGATCTCCTCGTGCGCCAGGAACTCGGACGCCATGAGCGCCTGACGGTCGTTGGTGGGCGCCAGCTGATAGTAGAGCGCGGACTCCTCGCGTAGCTGGTCGGCCGTCGCCGCAGTACCGACCGTCGGCAGGCTGGCGGCACCCAGCACCCGTAGCGCGGCGTACGACTCCTCACGGCTCTCGCTGGGCCCGATCACGCCGATGATCCCCTCCTCACCGGACAGCTCCGTGATGCGGTGAGCCACTTCCTCTGCGAACTGGTGGTTCCGGCCCGCGTTCGCCACCAGCACGCGCAGGGCGACACGCTGGTCGTTGCTCCCCGCCTCCTCCAGCACTCTGCGCTGCGCGAGCGCGACGCCTCGCAGTTCGGCGAGCATGTCGGGTACTTCGGAGTCCGGCGTCGTCGCCTCGGCGCCCATCTGTATGAGGTGAACGACGGTCCTGACCTCCCTGCCGTCCTCGGCCAGGGCGGCCACGTCCTCGTTGGTCCCCGCGATCATGTCGAACGTCTTCCGTGCCGCGCTCGGCATGCCCTCGAAGTACCGTCCGTCGCTGAGACCGACGCAGATGCCGGCGTCCGGCCCCTCGAACTGCCAGTCGCCGCAGGCCGATGACGACGGGAAGGGCGGCGGCAGCTGGACATCGAGGATCCTCACCACGCCGGCCACGGCGCCGACCAGCACCAGCGTCACGCCGCAGGCGCGCAACCCCGCGTGCACGCCTGGGCTCCAGGCCCACCGCCGGCGGGGCGCGATGCGCGGACGGTAGCTCAACGCGCGTCGTACGGCTTGGTCCCGCGCCTGGTACGGCGGCGGCACGAGGACGGAGAGCTCCGGTGGGTCGCCATCGCGCAGACGGCTGGCGGCGTTGAGGAAGTCGCTCGCCCGCTGGAGGTCGCCGGGCGCGGCCTCGGCGCGGGCCAGCAGCACGGTGCCGCGGCTGCCCAGCTCGCGAGTGGCGTTCCGGTACGCCTCGATGAGTGGAGCGGTGTGGCCTGCCGCGAAGATGACGAAGCGGGTGCGGCGGGCGCGCCACGGCGACAGTCTGGGACGGCGCAGCGCCGCGTCGAGATCGGCGAGCAGCGCCCACAGCAGCGCCTCGCCGGCCGCCGCCGTCAGGTCGCCGCCGGGCGCCAGGCGGGCGGCGCTGACGTAGAAGTCCCGGTCCGCCTCCCCACGGGAACGCCGCGCCACCCATTCGGGGAACCAGGCGTCACGCCCGCCCGTCATGCGCCGCCGGGCTCGCCAGGCGAACAGCAGCGGCCCGCACCAGCCGAACAGCCACCAGACCAGCGGCCACCACCAGGGAGCCGTCGGCGGTTCGGCCTCGGGTGGGGTGACCGTGCCGCGGCGGGGGCGCTGTTCGTAGAGGTGACGACGGAGCTGCCTGACCCGCTCCTCCTCCGAGTCGCGGGGCAACGCGCTCGCCGTGGCCGCGGCGCGCAGCAGGGCGAACCGCGGCAGCCGCAACGCTCCCGTGTGCCGCGGCATGTTGCGTAACTCGTCGGCAACTCCGTCCAGCAGAGGCAGCGGCAGCTCAGCGGGCCGGTCCGCCATCTCCACCCAGGCGTGCGCCACCAACCGCCCTCCCCCAGGCCCCTGGGGGCCTGGGAGGTGCCCCCATCGCCGCCCCAGCAGCCGCTGCCGCACCCCGGCCAGCACCGGACGCGCCGCGTCCTCGGGCCCGTCGTCCTCGAGAACGATCAGAGCCGACGGCCCTCGCCGTGTCGGCGGTTCGTTGATGAGCGCCTCGATCGCCCCCACGAACGCGTCGATGTCGCCGTAGGGAGGGATCTCGTCGTCCGGGGATAACACCGCTGCTGCCATGGCTCAACGATGGTGCCAGCCCAGAGCCGGAGCCCTCCCGGGCAACCTGTTGTTATCAAACAGTCACTCACATGCGACTCGCGGGCTGGAGCCGGCGTCGCAAGACCGTGAGAGTGCGGACCACCGCTCACCTGAGTGTGCTCATGTTCTGTGCACCCCGACGGGGAACCAGGAACAAGGGAGCAGTTCGGTACCCGCACGCCAGCGGCGGCGGTCACCCGGTGATCGACACGGTCGTGCGGTTTAAGCGGTAGTACCGATAGGGCGCACGGGGCGCGGGCGGCCATTGCAGATCGGTGCCGGAGCGGCCTAACCGCGCCCGAACCGAGGACTTGATCGACCTTTCGGCTGGCGCGGGTGGCGACCAGGTAGTAGCGGCGTCGTGACTGCAGCCGTCAGGTGGTAGCGGAAGTGTGATGAAGGGGATGGCCGGTCGGCCGCGTCGTGAGTCGTATCCCTCCGCAACGTGGTCTCCGCACTGCGCCGGTACGGTCATCTGCTCAGCGACAGCCGTATGTGCGTGGCGATGAGCAGGCAACGCAGGCCGCTGCTGGCCGTGGGGGACGCGGCCATGGCGGAGCGGGCGGAGGCCGCCGTGGACATCTTTCTCCCCGAGACGGTGGGTTGGGAGGGGGGCTTTGTCGCTGAGCGGGTACCTGAGCACGCCCCGGAGGAGTCGAGGCCCGGCTTGAGGGAGAGGGGAGCGAAGCAAGATCCTGGGCAAGGATCAGCCGACACGCCGGGCACGGCGGAGTTCGGCGATCAGTTACCTGATGGGCTTCGGGTACGCGTGGCGCACGAGGGCGAAAACTTGGTGCGGCGGGAGAGGCGAAGGATGGGCCTCCTTTACGAGGTGGCTTCCGACAGGTCGGGACGAGGACATGCAGACGTGAGCGTCCGGGCAATGCGCTGTGCTCAGTTCGGTGACGCCCGTCCACGGGCTCACAGCCCCAGGTAGCGGCCTACGGCGTGCTCGATCTCGGCGAGTTCGTCGCGGTCGAGGTAGTGGACGGGGTCGCCGTGGATGAACCGGGTGTCGATGGTGCGGATCTGGTCGGCGAGGAAGCGGGTGGGGGTGCCGAGCAGGGCGAGTTCGGGTCGGAAGACGGCGGGCTGGGCGCTGGTTGATGTGGGGACGATGGTCGCCACGCTCCAGGGCATGGAGCTCGGGCTGAGCACCAGGCCGTAGCGGCGTCCGCTTTGCTCGTGTCCGCGCTTGGCGTCGCCGAGATCGACCCGGTAGACCGCCCCGCGGATCACCAGGCGTCCCTCTCCCCGGCGAGGTCTTCCCCGGCGAGCCGCTCCGCGTCGGCTCTGGCCCGGGTGATCCAGGCCTCCCGCTCCAGCAGGCGCAGCGCCCTGCGGATCACGTCGCTGGTGCTCTCCCCCTCGCGGGAGGCCGCTTCGATGATCCGCGCGTCCTCCTCCGTGGGCCGGAATCCAATGGTCGCTGCCATGCTTCTGAGCCTAAGCGCGATGTTCAGCAAGTGTCAAACAGATGTGTTACGCCGCGAGAGCGGTGGCAATTCCGCCAATCAAGATCGTCATGCCCCTGGCGTCCCCCCAGAGGCGTGCCACGTACCGGGCTGTGACCGAAACGGCCAGGTCAGGGCGGGTTGAGGAGGGGGCTTCATCGCCGCCAAACGCGGCCTCAGCTTTGCCCCGCACTCGGGAGGCCCGGCGTACGACAGCCTGCCCTCCTACTTCCGGCAGCGCTTCGTGCCCGTCCTCGGCGCACCTCTCGACACCGCGGCGAACGCTGGCCACATCCGCTCCACCATCGATCCCGAAGACCTGCTGCGCGCCGTGGCGAACACGCAGCGCATCGCACTCGTGCGGGGTCTGACTGAGCGACGGCTCCGGCACCCCCGAACACTCACGCAGCCGCGGGCGTCGCGGCTGCCAGGACGCACGGCTCAGCATGCTCTCGCGCCATGCGCAACATGAGCTTCTGTCAGTTCCGCACAAGCGAGAGCCAATCCCTCTCCGGTCAGATTCTTGTACAATGTTAAACTATCGCGAGGCGGGAGCAGTCGGGCCTGCTGTGCCACCCGAGCCCGGCGATTGTGTGTGCGCCCGATCCTGCTGACGAGACAGACGTGATCACCACCAGTACGGCGACCAGCGGACATACCCCAGGCAGCCCACAGGAGCCGAGAGTGAAGCACGAGAGCCGTTTCTCCCAGTCCATCGTTCAGCCAGGGACGGACATCGCATTCTTGCGAGCCCGTTGGGGCCGGATACTTTCGGCAACGGAAATGGTACCGATCGGGACACTGAACGCCGTCGATTCACCGCGTCGTGTGCCGGAGGATTCCATGCATGTGAAGATCCTCGTCGAATCGGAGGAGGAATTTCCACCCATCATTGTCCACCGGCCCACCATGCGCGTGCTCGACGGGAGGCATCGCCTGCGGGCGGCCGGCGACCTGGGCAGGTCGTTGATAGCCGTCCGCTTCTTCGACGGCACCGAAGGCGAGGCGTTCGCCCTGTCCGTCGAGGGAAACACGCGCCACGGCCTTCCCCTGACCCTGTCGGAGCGCACCGCCGCCGCGCGGCGCATCCTGGCGTCCAATCCGGAGTGGTCGAACGGGGTCATCGCCTCCATCACGGCGCTGGCCACGAAGACGGTCCGGGCACTGCGACGCGAGACGGCCGGCGAGGCGCTCTGCGCGGCGGTCAGGGTGGGCCGGGACGGCAGGGTGCGGCCGGTCGACCGCGCCGCCGGGCGCCTGCGGGCCGCTGAGATGATCCGGCAGAGGCCCGAGGCATCGCTTCGCACGATCGCCAGGGTCGCGGGCATATCGCCCTGGACGGTGCGGGACGTCCGGGAACGGCTCCGCCGCGGCGAGGATCCGCTGACCGCCAAGCCGAGGATCCGGAATGCCGCGGGCGGCGGCGAGCCCGTGAGGCCGTTATTGCATGCCGTGCCCGGCACTCGCCCGGAACGTCCGCCGCGGGAAACCTCCGGCCGGCTCGACGGACTGATGAGCGATCCGGCCCTCAAATACTCGGAACGCGGACGCTTTCTGCTGCGGGTGCTGGCCGTCAACGCCCTGTCAGCCGAGAGACAGGACATGCTGGTCCGCAGCATTCCGTCGCACTGCCGGAGCACCATCCATCAGCTCGCCATGGAATACGCCGATACCTGGCGGGACCTGGCGCGGCGGATAAATCCCCAGGGATAGCCGGGAACCCTGTGACCGCATCATCGTCCATGCCTTCTTGTTCTGCCTTGTTCTGCCTTGTTCTGCCTTGTTCGGCCTTGTACTGCCTTGTTCTGCCTTGTTCCGCCGGCCGCGCGGCCGGCGGAACAAGCGGGAAACGGGCGGTACCGGGCGGAACCGGGAGCCGTCAGGGCTGCAGGCGCTCGGCGCGCCATTCCCCCGCACCGCCCGCATGCCGGTCGTACCGCAGCCGGCGGTGCAGGCGGTCCGGGCTGGCACACCAGAACTCCACCACGTCCGGCGCCAGCAGGTATCCGGCGAACCGGTCCGGGCGGGGCAGCGGCGTGCCCGCCGCCGCGAGACGGCCGGCCTCCGCGCGGAGCGCCTCCACGTCACGCAGCGGCTCGCTCTGCCGTGACAGGTGCGACATGGCGTGCAGCGGCACGGGCCGAGCCGCCCACAGCGCGTCCGACTCCTCGTCGCTGAGCGGGGCCACCGGCCCGGAGAAGAGGATCTGCCGGCTGGTCTCCCGCCAGTACAGAACGCCCGACGCCCAGCCGGTGGCGTCCATCTCCCGGCCCTTCTGACTGGTGCGGTGCGTGGCGAAGCCCACGCCGCGGTCGCTCAGCTCCGTCACGGCCACCATGCGGTTGGAGGCCCGCCCGTCCGGGGTCGCGGTGGCCAGGGCCATGGCGCGGGGCTCACGGACGCCATGCTCGACGGCCTCCGCCGTCCAGCGCCGCACGAGCCCCAGCGGCTCGGGCGGGGGCGCCTCGTACTCGGGGAAGTCGAGGCCGACGGTGCCGGTGAGGGATTCGTACCTGCTGGAGTCCATGGCCTGCCCGCTCAGGTGGGGATTCCTTCCCTGCGGATCTCGGGCACCGCGATCCCCAGGGCCCGGAACTGCTGGCACGGGTTCATGAATTCCCGCTGCTGCTTGATCTTCCCGTCCTCGAACAGGAACGAATGGAGGAAGTGGTTCCGGTAGAACCCCTCCGGATAGCCGGGGAAGAGGATCTTCCCCTCGCCGTCGCACTCGACCCAGAAGCGGTTGGGGTCCTGGGTGTCGAAGATCTCGATGTTGATCCACGCCCAGTCCGGGAAGCACTTCAGCGACCACACGGCGTGGTCGCCGAGCCGGTCCCGCCCCCGGATGATGATCGGCTCACCGCTGTCCGTGGTCCACAGGCCGCCCGATCCGTCCTCCGTGAACAGCAGGTGGCGGCGGAGGCGGTCCTGGCCTCGCGTGTGCATGTACTGCTCGACGATGGCGCGGTTGTGGCCGCGCAGTTCCGTCTCGTCGGCCGGGGCCTGGGCGGTGGCGCTGTCGTTCGACATGGCTGATCCCGATTCCTTCCCTGGTTCAGGCGGTGCCGATGGGGCTGGCCGGTCGGTTCATGGTTGCCCGAGGCGGCCTGTGAGGTCGAACACCGCCCGGCGAACGCCGGGACGCACCGCCGCCACCGGCCGCCCAGGGCCGGTGTCCAAGGGGGTCGTTCTCCCGCCTTGAACGCCGGGCCGGTGGTTGGACGGCACCCTCGCGCCTAGCATGATCGGCCGGTTCTGAGCGTCATACGGCAGCGTCATACGACCCGTACGGGGAGACCACGTGACAGCAGATCTGAAGGCGTTGCAGGAGGCGGTCGAGATGATCTCCGGCGGGTGGCGGGCGCAGGCCGTCCACACCGCCGCGAAGCTCCGGCTGCCCGACCACATCGAGGCGGGCCTGACCACCGACGCCGAACTGGCCGCGGCGACCGGCGCGAAGGAAGAGGGAATCCGCCGCCTCATGCGGCTGCTGGTGGCGATGGGGCTGTTCGGCGGCAGCCACCGTGCCGGATACCGCAACACCCCGGTGAGCGCCACGCTGCTGGACCGGCCCGGCACCCTCCGCGACATGTGCCTGCTGTACGGGGAGGAGTTCTACACCGCCTGGGGCCACGCCCCGGAGAGCCTCGGCACCCTCACCGCCGGCTTCGAACTCGCCTTCGGCCAGCCGCTGTACGACTTCCTCGACGGCCATCCCGACCTGGCGGGCCGCTTCCAGCGCGCCATGGTCGCCGGCAACCTCTTCTTCGACCACGTCCCGGAGATATTCGACTTCTCCGGCGGCAAGACGATCGTCGACTGCGGCGGGGGAAACGGCCACCTGCTCTCCGTGATCCTCCAGGCGGCACCGGACGCCCGCGGCAGACTGCTCGACCGGGATCACGTGATCCCCCTCGCCCGCGCCCACCTGTCGCGCACGGTCGGCCTGGACCGTGTCGAACTCGTCGGCGGGGACATGTTCCAGGCCGTGCCCGAGGGCGGCGACGTCTACCTCTTCTGCCGGGTGCTGGCCGGCTGGCACGACGACGACGCCGTGGCGGCGTTCGCCCACTGCCGGCGCGGCATGGCCGGGCCCTCCTCCCGGCTGCTGGTCCTGGACCGGATGGTGGTGGACGAGGACTCCACCGTGCTGCCCGCGCTGTGGGACCTCCACCTGCTGATGACGACCGGCGGCCGGCACCGGAGCGTCGAGGAGTTCACCACCCTGCTGGACCGCGCCGGGTGGCAGGTCGAGCGCATCGCCTCGCTTCCCATGGAGACCACAGCCCTGGTCGCCGCGCCCCGCTCCGGTGAGGCGGCGGCCCGATGACCGGCATACCCTCCATCGCGCCCTACCCGCCGCCGACCGCCCCCGGCCCACCCGGGAACGTCGTCCGCTGGACCCTGGAGCCGGCACGCGCCGTGCTGCTCGTTCACGACATGCAGCGCTACTTCCTCCGCCCGCTCCCGGACCCGCTGCGGTCCCGCCTCGTCCACAACGCCGCCACGCTCCGGAAGCGGTGCGCCGCCGCCGGCGTGCAGGTGGCGTACACGGCGCAGCCGGGCCGGATGACGGACGAGGAACGCGGCCTGCTCAAGGACTTCT
Source organism: Streptomyces sp. 6N223 (assembly GCF_052246635.1). Taxonomy (NCBI): domain Bacteria; kingdom Bacillati; phylum Actinomycetota; class Actinomycetes; order Kitasatosporales; family Streptomycetaceae; genus Streptomyces; species Streptomyces sp. 6N223. Next base: position 135,813 of record NZ_JBQQCA010000005.1, read on the forward strand.
GGGGGCCGGGCATGCGCACCGAGCCCGGCGACCGGGACGTCGTGCCCGAACTCGCCCCCGAGCCGGGCGACTGGGTCCTCACCAAGTGGCGCTACAGCGCCTTCTTCCGCACCGACCTGCTCGCCCGCATGCGCGCCTCGGGCCGCGACCAGCTCGTGCTGTGCGGCGTCTACGCCCACGTCGGCGTGCTGGCGACCGCACTGGAGGCCTACGCACACGACATCAAGCCGTTTCTGGTCGCCGACGCGCTCGGCGACTTCTCCGAGGCGCACCACCGGATGGCCCTGGACTACGCGGCGCAGCGCTGCGGGATGGTTCTCGCGACCGAGGCGGTGCTGCCGTGAGGCGGGCAGCCAGGGGACCGCTCGATCCACTCGATCGCATCCTGGCGGCCGAAGTACCTCAGACGTCCGCCTTCGCCCTGCTGTACCGCCCCGAGAGCGGCACCCCCGGCGCCGTCGACGTGATGACCGGAGACGTCACGCTCCCGCCCTCGCTCGCGGACATCCCCCTCGGCCAGAGCCCAGGGGCGGGGCACGACGCTCTGGTCCTCGTGCCGTACCGCCAGCTCGCCGAGCGCGGATTCCCGGCCCCCGACGACGGGGCGCGGCCGCTCGCGATGGCCATCACCGGCCACGAGTCGGTGCCGCTGCCCGAGGTTCTCACCCGCATCCCCCACGTCCCCGCCGAGCTGACGCGCCATGGCTTCGACGTGGACGACGACGCCTACGGCGAAACGGTCCGCCGCATCGTCGCGGACGAGATCGGCACCGGGGAGGGCGCCAACTTCGTGATCAAGCGCTCCTTCCTCGTCACCATCCGCGACTTCTCGCCGCGCCACGCGCTGTCCTTCTTCCGGAACCTGCTGCACCGCGAACAGGGCGCCTACTGGACCTTCGTCATCCACACCGGGCAGCGGACGTTCGTGGGCGCCACCCCCGAACGCCACGTCTCGCTCCATGACGGGACCGCCGCGATGAACCCCATCAGCGGCACCTACCGCTACCCGGCCACCGGCCCCTCGCTGCCCGAGACCCTCGCGTTCCTCGCGGACGAGAAGGAGACCGACGAGCTCTACATGGTCGTCGACGAGGAGCTGAAGATGATGGCGCGGATCTGCGAGGGCGGCGGCCGGATCAGGGGCCCCTACCTGAAGGAGATGGCCCGGGTCGCCCACACCGAGTACCACATCGAGGGCCCCACCCGCCGCGACGTGCGCGACATCCTGCGCGAGACCATGTTCGCCCCCACCGTCACCGGAAGCCCGCTGGAGAGCGCCGCCCGCGTCATCAGCCGGTACGAGCCCGAGGGACGCGGGTTCTACGGCGGCGTCGCGGCGCTCATCGGCCGCGACCCCGGCGGCCGCCGCACCCTCGACTCGGCCATCCTCATCCGCACCGCCGACATCGACCCACGCGGCCTGGCGCGCATCGCCGTCGGCGCCACCCTGGTGCGCCACTCGTGCCCGGCCGGCGAGGCGGCCGAGACCCGCGCCAAGGTCGCCGGCTTGCTCGACGCGCTGGAGGCCGGCGGCGCCAGCCGCCTGGGAACGCACCCCGACGTCCTCGCCGCCCTGCGGCGACGCAACGACGGCATCGCGGACTTCTGGCTGCGCGACGGCACCGCGCCGCCGGCCTCCGAGCCGCGGCTGGCGGGGGTGAGAGCGCTGGTCGTCGACGGGGAGGACACCTTCACCGCGATGATGCGGCACCAACTGACCGCCCTCGGCCTGAAGGTGACGGTCCGCCGCTTCGACGAGCCCTACGCGTTCGACGGCCACGACCTCGTGGTGATGGGCCCGGGCCCCGGCGATCCGCGCGCGGACGGCGACCCGAAGATCCGGCACCTGGCGTCCGCGATCGGCACCCTCCTCGAGGAGCGCCGCCCGTTCGTCGCGGTGTGCCTGAGCCACCAGGTGCTCAGCAGGCGCCTCGGCCTCACGCTGCTGCGCCGCGACGAGCCCAACCAGGGGGTGCGGCGGGAGATCGACTACTTCGGCGCCGCCGAGCGCGTCAGCTTCTACAACACGTTCGCGGCGCACAGCCCCGAGGACAAGTGCGAGGTGGCGGGCGTCGGCGTGGTGGACGTCAGCCGGGACGCGGAGACCGGCGAGGTGTACGCGCTGCGCGGGCCGCGTTTCGCCTCCATGCAGTTCCACGCCGAGTCGCTGCTGACCGTCGACGGCCCGCGCATCTGGGCCCGGACCATCCGGGGGGTGCTCGGCCGATGAGGGTGGACATCGCCTGGTGGGACCTGGACGGCACCTCCCAGACCATCGACACCCTGCGCGAGCACCTGCGGGACGGCGCCGTCACGCCGTGGGCCGAGGTCCCCGGCCTCCGGCTGAAGTTCTGGATGGCCGACCGCGACCGCAACCGCTGGGGCGCGGTGATGCTCTGGGAGAACGACCGTCCCGCCGAGTTGCCCCCGAACCTGGCGGCCGGCCTGATCGGCGGCCCGCCCACCCACCGCATGCGTTTCGACGTCGAGGCAACGGTCGAAGGCCGCTTCTCACGCGCCGATCTCGACGGCCTCGGCCCCGCCCTGGAGAGCTAGGAGCCCCCATGCACAGGTACACGGTGGTGGACGCCTTCAGCCGCGATCCGCTCGCGGGCAACCCCGTGGCCGTCTTCTTCGACGCCGCCGACCTCACCTCCGACCTGATGCAGCGCATCGCACGGGAGATGAATCTCTCCGAGGTCACCTTCGTCCTCCCGCCCCAGCGCGGCGGCGACGCCCACATCCGGATCTTCACGCCCGTCAACGAGCTGCCGTTCGCCGGCCACCCGATCCTCGGCACGGCCGTGGCGCTCGGCCAGACGCTCAAGAAGGACAGCCTGCGGCTGGAGACCGCCGTGGGCGTCATCGACATGGAGCTGTACGACGACGAGGGCGCCGCGGCGGTGCGGATGTGGCAGCCCGTACCGACCTGGGAGCCGTACGAGCACGCGGCGGAACTGCTGGCCGCGCTGGGCGTCCCGGCCTCCACGGCGCCGGTGGAGGTCTATCGCAACGGGCCGCGCCACGTGTTCGTCGGCCTGGCGAGCGTGTCCGCGCTGTCGGCCCTCCGCCCCGACCACCGGGCCCTGGGCGCCTTCCCCGACATGGCCGCCAACTGCTTCGCCGGAAGCGGCAATCGGTGGCGGACCCGGATGTTCTCGCCCGCCTACGGCGTGGTCGAGGACGCCGCCACCGGCTCCGCGGCCGGGCCGCTCGCCATCCACCTGGCCCGGCACGGGCTCGCCGGGTACGGGCAGGAACTGCGGATTCTCCAGGGCGTCGAGATGGGCCGTCCCTCCCTCATGCGCGCCACCGCCGAGGCCGAGGGCGAGCACGTCCGCGAGGTCACCGTCGGCGGCCACGGCGCCATCGCCGCCCACGGCACCCTCTACGTCTGATCGCGCGGCGGCCCGCGGGCGCGTGACCACGGCCGGCCCGTGGACCCGGCGAGTTTTGGCCTGCGTGAAACGCCGTCCCGAAACAGATCGTGGATCTTCGCTGCTGTGCCGGCGTCACCCACACTCATGATTCGGCGGCGGTGAGCGCTGCCGGTGCGGCTCGCGGTCGTTCTCCTTTTGGTATGCCCATCCTCCCGTGTCTCCTGCGGGTGGGTCTCCTGCGAGGAAGGAGCTTCCTTTGAGAACGACTCTCCGTTCGGCCCTGCTTGCTCTGGCGCTGGCTCTGCTCACGGCCGCCACTGCGCTCGCCCCCGCCGCGGACGCGGCCCCGGGGGTCCGGCGCGTCGACGTCGCCCTGGAGTGGTACGGCGTCACCGCCGAGACGCTGTCGTCGCCCGCCCTGCCGATGCAGGTCATCAACAACCGTGGCTGGACCATCAGCTGGACCGCCGCCACCCGGGCCCTGCGCACCGCCCCCGACGCGCAGGCCCCGGACACCTACCGGCAGGCCGCCCTGGCGGGCGCCGTGCACGCGGCGCTGCGGGAGCTGGCCCCCGACGAGGCGGAAGAGCTGGACGCGGCCCTGGAGCGCACTCTTGAGCGGCTCCCCGACGGACCGGCGGAGGACAACGGGCTGGCTGCCGGCCGCGCCGAGGCGGCCACGATGCTCGCCGAGCGGCAGGGCGACGGGCTCGACCCGGTCTCCATCAACCCGCCCTTCCCCACTCCGCCACCGGCCCCGGGCGTCTGGCAGCCCACTCCGCCCGACTACCTGCCCGCTCCGCTGTCGGGCCTGCGCAACGCCCGCCCGTTCCTGCTGGTGAACGCCGACCAGTTCCGGCCGCCGCCACCGCCGGCTCTCGGCTCGCCGCGTTACGAGGCCGACCTGGCCGAGGTCCGTGACTACGGCTCGGCCGACAGCACGGTGCGCACGGCGGAGCAGACCGAAACGGCGGCGTTCTGGTACGGCTCGGCGTACGTGCAGCACACCGAGCCGCTGCGCGTCGCGCTGGCGCGCCTCGACGCGCCGCTGGTGGACCGGGCCGCGCTGGTCGCCCTCCACCACGCGGCGCTCGTCGACGCCCAGATCGCCACCTCCGACAGCAAGTACCACTACCTGACCTGGCGGCCGGTGACCGCCCTGCGGGCCGGCGGCGACACCGACTGGACTCCGCTGCACATCACCCCTCCCGGCCCCGGCTACACCAGCGGGCACAGCGGCTATTCGGCTGCGTCAGAAGGCGTCCTGACCGGCCTCACCGGAGCCCGCACCGAGCCGTTCGAGCTGACCAGCCCGACGGCACCGGGGGTCACCCGCACCTACACGGCGTGGCGGCAGCTCACCCAGGAGGTCGTGGACGCCCGGGTCTGGTCCGGCATCCACACCAGAACCGATGACGAAGCCGGCGCGCGCCTGGGCCGCCAGGTCGCGGAGCACACGCTGCGGCACGCCGAGGAGCTGTTCGGGGGGTAGGTCTCGCCACGACGAGCGGCGGGGGGGGAATGCGCGGTACCGATCGGCGGTGCCGCGCGTCTCCCTTCGCTCCGCAGGCGAGCCGAACCGTCCGGGCCACGCCGACCGGGCAGGTGAGCCGGATCACGTTCGGGTCGAGTTGAGTGTGCCCCAAGGGCAGAGTGTGAGCTGGTCGGGACGCGACGCCCCGCCGGCCGGCTGTTTCCGGCCCGTTCGAGGAGAATCATGCCTGCCCGTACCGCCCTCGCCCGGACCTCGTTGACGGCCTCGGTGGTGCCGATGCTGCTGGTGCCCGGCGCCTGTAGCCAGTCCGGCTCGGAACCAGGGGAGCAGCCCGAGGAGGACACGTCGTCGGGGGAGCCGCCGGCGGGACTGGAACGCCTCTGCGAGCGGGAGCTGGCCTTCGAGTCCTCTGCCGACCGCGCCACCACCCCGGGTGAGGAGGAGTTGCACCCCACCAACGAGGCGTTCGAGCCACTGGACCACGAGGCCCCGGCGGCGAGACGGCGCGGATCGCGGTGCTGCGCGCCCCCGCCCGCGGCGAGTCGATGGGGTCGCCGGGTGATCAACCCGGGAGGGCCTGGAGGGCCGGGGCTCTTCCAGGCCGCGACCATGAACGGGGCGTCCGGCCCGGTCGCCGAACGGTGTGACCTGGTCGGGTTCGACCCCAGAGGCGCCGGTCTCTGACCGGCTCCGTCCGGGTGGGGGACGGACCCTTGTCTCCCGCGTTGCTGCCGCCAAGGCGGCACCAGCTGCCGGCCCAGGCACTGGTGCGGACCGTGGCCGAGCCGGTGACGGCGAACGAGATGAGGAGCCCCGGTTTCCGCCGTGCCGCGTGAACCATCCCTTGGCGTCGAATTATCTCGTTGGAGGAAACTGTGACGCACAAGAAGATCGGGACATCTGGTGTGATTGCGTCGTGCTGTGCCGTGACCCGTGTGGGGCTTGTCGGCTGCAGCGATTCCAGGACAGAGGTGCAGGTGATCCTGCACGGGCAGCAATGCCTCGCGGAGGTTCCCGAGTACGGGCCGGGCCTTGAGGAAGACGGGACAAGAGGCCAGCAGGCGCGGCTGGTGTTATCCCGCAAAAGCGAACTGAACACCTCCGAGAACAGCGGGCACCACAGCTACGTCGACGAGCCCGAGGCCGCGGTCGATGCCATGGAGCGCGTCGCCTCCCGCGGCATGCGCGGCATGCGGGAACGCACCGCGCTCGATGGCGGTGACCTCACCGCGAGACCGGCGGAGGGCGGGGGGTTCGAGGTCACGCCGCGCCTGCCGATCGATGAGGCGATATGACGACACGCGTCCTCGTCGCCGACGACCAGGCCCTGCTCCGCACAGGGCTGGTCACCCTGCTGAACTCCGACGCCGGTCTTGACGTCGTCGGGGAGGCGGCCGACGGCGCGCAAGCCGTGGAACTGGCCGCGGCCCTGCGCCCGGACGTGGTCCTGATGGACATCAGGATGCCCGTCCTCGACGGCATCGCCGCCACCCGCCAGATCCTCTCCGCGCCCGGTGAGGACGCGCCACGCGTGATGGTGCTGACCTCCCTGGATCTCCCCGAGTACGTCTCCACCGCGCTCAGCGAGGGCGCCGCGGGATTCCTGCTCAAGGACACGCCCCCCGATCGCATCGTCGCCGCCGTGCACACCGTCGCCGCCGGCGACATGATCATCGCCCCCCACATCACCCGGCAACTGGTCGAGACGTTCGCGCAGCACCACCAGGCCACCGCTCCAGGACATCAGCTGGACTCCCTCACCAACCGTGAGACCGAGGTGCTGCGCCTGGTCGGCAACGGCCTCACCAACGGAGAGATCGCTCAGCGCCTCGTGCTGAGCGAAGCGACCGTCAAGACCCACATCAAACGCCTGATGAGCAAGCTCGGACTCACCAGCCGTGCCCAAGCCGTCGTCGCCGCCTACGAATCCGGCCTCATCACCCCACGAGCACATCGCGACACGAACGAACGTGGGCAGAGGGCGTGCCGGGTCGGACCGGATCGCCTCGGGCACCAGTCCTCTCCCGGATGGCGAGCCAACGCGACACCCTCACGTCCGTCATCAACGACCACCGCCTCCTGGAAGCCGTCGAGAACGAGACGATCGCCGAGCTCGCCCGCAGCGCCGCCGGCCTTTCCCCCACCAGCAGCCGTCCGCTCCATGACCGAGTCCCTGCGCCGCGTCGAAGGGCTCGGCCCGTCGTAGCCGCCCGCCCCGCGGCCACGGCCACGGCCTCGGCGGTGCTGTCTGACGCCGGACGCAGCTCCAGACCTCGGCGATGAACGCGGCCGAAAGGCTCGCCATGAGCCATCGGGCGGCATCCAGCGTGCTCCATACCTCGCCTCAGCGGACGGCGACGCGCCAGGGGCGGGTGGGTTGGCTGTCCCGTCTGGCGGCGAAACGCGGCAGGCACCTGTGCCGGCCTCCCACGGGTGTGGCCGGGAACTGACACCCAAATTTGCCTAACTGATTTAGGCAACTCCACAATCATCTATGGTAGATCGGGGAAGCGATTCGGAGGATGGGCATGGCCCGGGTAGGACTGACCACGGAGTGCCTGGTCCGGGCGGGGGCGGATCTGGCCGACCAGATCGGCTTCGAGCAGACGACCCCCGCAGAGCTCGCCCGGCGGTTCGGCGTCAAGACCGCGAGCCTGTACTCGCACGTGAAGAACGCCCACGACCTGAAGACCAAGATCGCTCTGCTCGCCCTGGAAGAACTCGCCGACCTGGTCTGCGCCGCAGTGGCCGGCCGGGCCGGCAAAGACGCCCTGACCGCCTTCGCGAACGCCTACCGCGACTACGCCCTCAAGCACCCGGGCCGCTTCACCGCCGCCCGGTTCCGGCTCGACCCGGAGACGGCGGCCGCCAGCGCCGGCGTCCGGCACGCCCAGATGACGCGGGCGATCCTGCGCGGATACCACCTGCCCGAACCGCACCAGACGCACGCGGTGCGGCTGCTGGGCAGCGTCTTCAGCGGTTACGTCGTCCTGGAAACCTCCGGGGGCTTCAGCCACAGCGCCCCCGACTCGCAGGAGAGCTGGAGCGAGATCCTCAACGCGCTCGACGCCCTGCTGCGCACCTGGCCCACCACCTCCTAGCGGCCGGCCCATCCGGCTGGCCCTGCGGCCGACTCTCCTCATGGAAGAGACCGAGGACATGGACACCGAGCACGACTGGACCACAACCCCCATCACCGCCAGCCTCCTGCGCGGCGCTCTCGACCTGGAGCACACCGAACGCGGCGTACTGCCCCACCGGCTGCCAGCGCGCGCCCGGCGACAGATCCCCGACGGCCATCTGGCCCTGGCGGAGTCGACGCCCTCCGGCGTGCGCCTGGTCTTCCGCACCCGGGCCACCGCCGTCGAACTGGACGTCGTGGCCACCAAACGGACCTACCCCGGAGCACCGCCCCGCCCCGACGGGGTGTACGAGCTTCTCGTCGACGGACAGCTCGCGGGCCAGGCCAGCGCGGCCGACGGCGACACCCTCACCATCGACCTGGCCTCCGGCACCGCACAGACCCGGCCCGGGCCGGGTCAGACCCTGCGCTTCGCGGGCCTGCCCGGGGACGAGAAGGACGTCGAGATCTGGCTGCCGCACGACGAGACCACGCAACTGGCCGCCCTGCGCGCCAACGCCCCTCTCCACCCCCCACCCCACAGCGGCCGCAAGACCTGGCTGCACCACGGCAGTTCCATCAGCCAGGGCTCCAACGCCGCTGCCCCCACCGGGACCTGGCCCGCCCTGGCCGCGGCCGCGGGCAACGTGGAGCTGGTCAACCTGGGATTCGGCGGCGGCGCCCTGCTCGACCCCTTCACCGCCCGCACCATGCGCGACAGTCCCGCCGACCTGATCAGCGTCAAGATCGGCATCAACGTCGTCAACGCCGACCTGATGCGGCTTCGCGCCTTCGGCCCGGCCGTCCACGGCTTCCTCGACACCATCCGCGAAGGGCACCCCGCCACTCCGCTGCTGATCGTCTCCCCCCTCTACTGCCCGATCCACGAGAACACCCCAGGGCCCAGCGCCCCGGACCTCAGCGCGATGAGCCAGGGACGGCTGCGGTTCACGGCCACCGGCAATCCCGCGCAGACCGCCGCGGGGAAGCTGACCCTCGCCGTCATTCGCGACGAGCTGGCCCGCATCGTCCAGCAGCGCGCCACCACCGACCCGGACCTGCACTACCTCGACGGCCTCGACCTCTACGGCGAGACCGACCACGCCGAACTGCCGCTGCTCGACGGCCTCCACCCGGACCCTGCCACCCACCAGCGCATCGGCGAGCGCTTCGCCCACCTCGCCTTCGGCGACGGCGGCCCGTTCGCCATGGCGACCGAGTTCACCCCGAGCGGGCGTACACGCTGATGTCCGCAGGGGATCGACCGTCGCGTTCCTCCGGAGCAGCGGACGGTATGCCCTCCCTCGCCCGCTTGTCTGTGATGCCGTCAGTCGTGGGCCTGGCTCGTGGGGGCTCCCGGCTCCCCGTCGGCGACCTCCCACCGGTCGTTGTAGCCCAGCGGATAGTCGTACGCCGGCCGCGCGGCGTTCCCGCTCGTCCGGAACGGCCGCCCATCGTCGTCGATCCGCACCGTCCCGCGCTGGCCGCCGCTGGACCACTCCAGCTCCAGATACCAGTTCACGTCGTGCGCCTGCGTGCGTGCGGTCACGTAGTAGACCTCGGGGTCGGTCTCGCTCACCTGGTACGGGAAGTCCCGCTGCCCGGCCTCGGGCGTCACCTCCGGCCGCCCGGCGTCGAGGTCCACGCCGAAGTGCCTCGTCTCCACCGGGCCGCCGCAGGCGTCGACGCCCATGACGTAGTCGTTCCAGGGAAGGGGCGTGTCCCTTTCCACCACACGCACCTCCAGGCCTTCCAGAACGACGGTGTTCTCCCCCGTCCCCTGCACGGTCAGCCGCACCCACTGCTCGCCGGCGGCGACCCCGCCCAGCGCGGTGACCCACCCGCGCGCGTCGTCCTCGGTCGGCGGCGGGGGCACCTGGCCGGGTTCCCGGTTCATCAGGTAGTGCTGGGAGCACGGGCTGTCCCAGTGGTACGGCTCGGTGACCACGGCGGGCGCGGTGACATCGCCGGCCTCCGTGCCGCCGGCCGCCTCACCGCCGGACTCGCCCGCGGTGGCCGAATCCGTCGCATCGGGGCCGGGGCCGGGGCTGGGGGAGGCGGACGAGGAGGGGGACTCGGAGGAGGACGCCGAGGAACCGCGACTCGGGGAAGCGCTGGAATCAGCACCGGTGCCCGGGCTCTGGGAGCCCGCGGAGGCAGCTCCCGCGACGTGCTGCTCCCCGCCGCCATCGCCGTGCCCGTCGCCGGCGTCGCCGGGACCGAGACTCGCGACCAGCGCGCCCGACAGGACGACCGCGACCACACCTGCCCCCGCCAGAACGCCGGTACGCCGACGCCGCCCCGCCACGGACACGGCCTTCGGCTCCGAAACGGTCCCGGGCTCCGGCTCCCGGCCCTCGTCGGCGGCCCCGGACCCCTCTACGGCAACCGACGTCACCGCCCCCTTCTGCCTGCGCCGGGCATCGGCCAGCACCCACCTCCGGTGCAGCTCCACCAGCTCCTCGGGCGTCGCCTTGCACACCCGCGCGAACCGCTCCACGGGCGCGTAATCCGCCGGGACGACGTCCCCGTTGACGTACCGGTGCAACGTCGACGCACTCATGTGGAGCCGCTTCCCGAGCACCCCGTAACTCAGCCCGGACCGCTCCTTCAACTGCCCCAGAAGCTCCGGAAAACCGTCCCCCACCATCGTTCCTCCCACCCTCCACATCCCGGATCCGCGTTCCAGAGAGACGGCATTCCCGCTGGCCAGAGCCATTGCGGGCATTCCAGCGTCCCCGAAGGCCCGGCAGCCATGGCAGCTGGAACGAAACACCCCACAAGCTGCGGTCAATCCAAACACGCCGCACCCGGCACCCGGTTGAGCGGCCCGCACCAGCCACCCGTACCGAAACCAGGGGGACCACCCATGTCCGCACGCACCACCCGCACCCGCCTGCTCGCCGCCACCGCGATCACCATCGCCACACTGGCGCTGACGGCCTGCAACAGCGACGACGGCACCCAGGACGAGGGCGCCTCCGCGACCCTGACGGACAACCCGAGCGAGGGGGAGACCACGGACGGCGACCAGGGCGCCGACTCCGCGACCGGATCCCAGGGTTCCGCGGGATCCACGGGGTCGACCGGCGCAACGGACTCCACCGGCTCGCAGGACTCCGGCTCGGGCAACGACACCGGCTCCAGCCGGAACGCCCCGTGCGACGGCTCGAACACCGAGACCACCGCCACCGAGGTCTCCAGGCCCGTGAACCACCTCCTCCTCACCGTCACCAACACCGGCCCGGAGAACTGCGACCTCCTCAACTACCCGATCCTCCGCTTCGAGGGCGCCCAGTCGGTCCCACCGGTCTTCGAGGACTCCAAGCCGCAGGCGGTGGTCACGCTGGCCCCGGGCGAGTCGGGCTACGCGGGCGTACTCCTGGCGTCTGCCGACGGCAGCGGCGAGAACCACTACACGGCTCAGACCCTCGAGGTGTTCTTCCACGACGGCGACGCCGAGAGCGCCGCCCCGTCCCTCCCCGAGGGGGGCGTCTCCTTCGACGACACGCTGACGGTCACGTACTGGCAGCAGCACATGGACGACGCACTCACCTGGTGACCCCTGGCCCTCGAGAGGAGGAGCGACGTCGTGGCGTGGAGCACCCGTCAGGTTGCCGAACTCGCGGGCACGACCGTGAAGGCCGTACGGCACTACCACAAGGTCGGCCTGCTCGACGAGCCCGAACGAGGCGACAACGGATACAAGCACTACGGCGTCGCCCACCTGGTACGTCTGCTGCGCATCAAGCGCCTGGCCGACCTGGGAGCCCCGCTCTCCCGGATCGCTGCCCTGGGGGACTTCGACGAGCATCCCGAAGAGGCGTTCCGCGCGCTGGACGCCGAACTGGCCGTCACCATCGAACGGCTGCAACGGGACCGCGCCGAACTCGCCCTGATCCTGCGCCAGCGCGCACCGATCGACCTGCCACCCGAGTTCGCCCCCGTCACGACCCACCTCTCCGAAGCCGACCGCTCGCTCATGGTCGTCCTCGCCCGGATCCTCGGCCCCACCACCCTCGACGCCTGGCGCGAGGCGCTGCGGGACTTACGCCGCGACCCGGTGATCGACCAGTTCGACGAGCTGCCGGCCGGCGCCGACGAGCGGACCCGGCACGACCTCGCCGAACGCCTCACTCCCCACGCCCAGGCCGTGCTCGCCAAGCATCCCGGATTATGGGACGTCGGCCCCGACGCACCGCGCGACGCGAAGTCCGTGGCACGCATCGTCGGACAGGCGATCGCCGACCTCTACACCCCCGCCCAGATCGACGTTCTGCGACGCGTGAACCGCCTGCTGCGCGGGCCCGCGGAACCGGACGGCAACCGCCCTCTCGGACAGCCCTGCCGGCCGGTCCACTGACCAAACACAGGGCGTCGGGCGTGCTTCCCCGGGAGGCATTCCGGCTACCCCCAGGGGGGTAGCCGGAATGCCCATCGAGGTGGGACGACGAAGGGTGAGACGCGGCATAGCGTCGATGACGCACCGGTCACGCGATTCCTCACCGGTGTACACCACACGGACCTGGGGGCAACGGTTGCACAGCTCATTCCCGCAGACAGCCCCGTGTACGGCCGCACCCAGCCACGCCACACCCGGACGGCCGGGGCAGCACGGAGGGCCCCGGGGGCGGATCCCCGTGGTGGTCCACGCCCCGGACCCGATCTCCCGGGAGGGCGCGCGCGGCCAGCTGCGCCGACGTCCGGAGATCGCGCTCCGCGAGGACTCCCAGGAGGGCTCCCAGGAGGGCTTCCAGGAGGGCATCGAGGAGGGCTCCGAGAAGTGCTCCGAGACCGTGCCGGGCACGGTGACCCTGCTGATCAGCGACACCCTCGATGACGCCGCCCTCACCCGGCTGCGCCGGGTCATGCGCGGCGAGGGCACCCGCGCGGTGCTCGTGGTGGGCGAGCTCCGGGAGGCCAAGCTGCTCGACGTGCTCGGGTGCGGGATCGGCGCCATCGTCTGGCGCCACGAGGCCACCGAAGACCGCCTGGTGCAGGCGGTGATCGCGGCGGCCCGCGGCGACGGCGATCTGCCGGCCGATCTGCTCGGCCGGCTGATCGACCAGGTGAACACGCTGCACGGCACGGCGGCCGGCCGGGCCAGCGCCCCCACCTCAGGGCTGTCGCCACGCGAGGTGGACGTGCTGCGGCTGGTCGCCGACGGCCTCGGCACCGTGGAGATCGCCGCCAAGCTGTCCTATTCCGATCGCACGATCAAGAACATCCTGCACGAGCTCACCACACGGCTGCACCTGCGGAACCGGGCACACGCCGTGGCCTACGCCCTCCGCGAGGGCTACATCTGACCGACCGAACGGGAGCCTGACGGTGATCCACGAGGTAGACAACGTCCTCGAGGGGCTGCTCGGCGGCGGGGCACTGGCCGGTTCCGGCATCGACGTCTCGTTCGAGGCGCCGACCCGCGACTGGGCGGCCCGCCGCAACGCGCCCGCGATCAACGCGTATCTGTACGACATCAGGGAGGACACGAAACGCCGCCAGCGGGGGCACGCGCCCGTGCGCGACGAGCGCGACATCGAGGTGAAGCGCCGGCGCCCACCGCGCTGGTTCCGGCTGTCGTACCTGGTCACGGCGTGGACGAGGCAGCCGCAGGACGAACACCGGCTGCTGTCCGCGGCGCTGGCCACGCTGCTGCCCCGCGAGCTGCTGCCCCCATCCGAACTCCCCGGCGCGCTGGGCGCGGTGGGCCTGTCGATGCCGATGACGGTGGCCGGCGTCCACACCGAGTCCCGCTCCCTCGCGGAGATCTGGTCGGCCCTCGGCGGCGAACTCAAGCCGTCCATCGACCTGGTGGTCACCGCCCCCTTCCCGGCGCACCCCGACTACGACGCCGGCCCGCCGGTCACGGAGGGCGCGATGGTCCGCGCCCGCGGCATGGACGGTGCCCCGCCGGGCCCGGAGGAACGCGCACACCGGCCCCACCAGGTGGCGGCGGCCCGGCATTCCCGTGAGTCCGCGCGGACCCCGGAGGCACCGAGGGCCGCGAGGTGACCACGGAGCCCATGACGCGGCCGGAGCCCGCCCACGCCGACCCGGCCGCCGCTCTCCTCGCCCGCCTGGCCCGGCTGCGTGAGCTGGTCGCGCTGCTGGTCGACGACCGGTCCGCCGACGACCCGACCGCCGGCGATCCGCTGCGCGGGCTGTACCTGTCCGAGGATGTCGTGCGGCACCTGCTGCGGCCCGCCGGGCCCGGGACGCCGCCCCCCGCGCCGCCCGCGCGGGGCCCCGGCGTGCCCCCTGCGGACGACCGGCTGGGCACGCTCGCCGCACGGCTCGGGCTCACCGAGGTGGACACCGCCCTGCTGCTCATCGCCCTCGCCCCCGACCTCGACCGCAGCTTCGAGCCGCTGTACGGCTACCTCAACGACGACGTCAGCCGCCGCCGCGCCACGGTCGGGCTCGCGCTCGAACTGTGCGGACTGCCCGGGCACCATGCGGCGGGCCGAGCCCGGTTCCACCCGGCGGCGCCGCTCGCCGCGCTCGGGCTGCTCGCCGTGGAGGAGCCCGAACGCCCTTTCCTCAGCCGCTCGTTGCGCGTGCCCGACCGCCTCGTGGCGCACCTGCTCGGCGACGACACCCCGGACGCGTCCCTCACCGGGCACCTGGGTCCGCCGCCGGGGCCGGTGGGCCCGTACGCCGACGGCGACGCGGAACCCCCGGCGCTCGCCCGCAGGCTGGCCGCCCGGCTCGCCCGCGGCCCGGCCTTCGTCTACCTCCGTGAGCACCGCGAGGGCGACGGGCTCGCCTGCGTCGCCGCCGCGCTGCACCACGCCCCCGCCGAGATCGAGGCCCTCTGCTACACCGGCCCGGCGGATCGCGTCCCCGACGTGCTGCGCGAGGCCCGGCTGGGCGGCCGCGTCGTCGTCGTGCCGGGACTGCCGGAGGAGCCGGCCGAGCTGCTGCGGGCGCTGACTGGGCAGACGGAGGTGTCCGTGCTGCTCACGGACCCGCGCCCGTACGACCCGCAGTGGTGCCGGCGCGCCCCGCTGGTGCTTCCGGCCCTCCGGCAGCGCGGCGGGCCCGGGGGGGCCGCGGCGGCCTGGTCGGCCGCCCTCGGGCTCGAACCCGGGGAGGAGCCCGGCTTCGACCTGGCGGCGACCGTCGCGCCGTACCACCTGGGCGGCGACCACGTCGTCCGGGCCGCGCGCGCCGCCCGCGAGCTGGCCGGCTTCGACGGCACCCCGCTCACCGCCGCCCACCTGCGCCGCGCCGCCCGGCAGCAGTCCGCCTCCGGGCTCGAACGGCACGCCCGGCAGATCCGGCCCGCCGTGGACTGGTCGGACCTGGTCCTCACCGACGAGCCCCTGTCCCGCCTGCGCGAACTCGCCCTGCGTGCCCGGCACCGCGACCGGGTCCTCGGCGACTGGCGGCTCAGCGCGGGCGGCGGACGCGGCCGGGGCGTCCTCGGGCTGTTCGCGGGCGAATCCGGCACCGGGAAGACCCTGGCGGCGGAGGTGGTGGCGGCCGAACTCGGCCTGGACCTCTACGTCGTCCAGCTGTCGTCGATCGTGGACAAGTACGTCGGCGAGACCGAGAAGAACCTCGAACTCGTCTTCACCGAGGCCGACCGCACCGACGCCGTGCTCCTCTTCGACGAGGCCGACGCCGTCTTCGGCAAGCGGTCGGAGGTGAAGGGCTCCCACGACCGGTACGCCAACATGGAGAGCTCGTACCTGCTCCAGCGTCTTGAGTCCTTCGACGGCATCGCCCTGCTGACCACCAATCTGCGGGCCAACATCGATGAGGCGTTCACCCGGCGCCTCGACCTGGTGATCGACTTCCCGTTCCCGGACCCGGCGCAGCGGCTGGCCCTGTGGCGCCACGGCCTGACCCACGTGCCCAGCGCGGACGGCATCGACCTCGGCCCGCTGGCCGCCGACTTCGAACTGGCCGGCGGCTCCATCCGCAGCGCGGTGGTCACGGCCGCGTACCTCGCCGCCGGGCGGGGCGAGCCCACCACCGTCACCGGGGCCGACCTGCTGGAGGGCGCCCGCCGCGAGTACCGCAAGGCGGGCCGCCTGGTGCCGGGCGAGGGCGGGGACGCCTGGTAGCGGTGCGCGGCGCCGGCCTCCCCGGGGCGGGGCGCGACAGCCGGTCACTGCTCAATCGGTCGCATCAGAGGCGTTCGATGGTCCACTCCTGCGCGGGCGCGCCGTTGCAGTCCCACTGGCGCACGTTGGTGCCGTCCTCGGTGCGGCCATCGACCACGTCGAGGCAGTGGCCGCTGACGGCGGCGACCAGCTGGTACGTGCCGTCGCCTCGGGGGGCGAACCGCCAGTCCTGCGCCGCCACCCCGGAGCAGTACGCCATCTGTACGTTCGCGCCCGAGTCCGTCGAGGCGTTCGCCACATCCAGGCAGAGCCCCTTGGCGTGCAACGTGTAGGTGTCGGAACCGTGGCTTTGGATCGTGAACTGTTGCGCCAGCGAGTCATTGCACGACCACAGCTGCACGTTGTCGCCGTCCGAGTCGCCGGGCCCCATGTCCAGGCACCCGCCGTTACCGGCGTGCAGGCGGTAGACCTCGCCGCTCAGGAGCTGGGATTCGTCCTCCGGCGGCGGCTCGGTCTCGGGCTTGTCCGTCGGCTCCTCGGTGGGTTCCTCCTCCGTCGGCTCCTCGGTGGGTTCCTCCTCCGTGGGCTCCTCGGTGGGCTCCTCCAGGGTGGGCTCGGTCTCGGGCTCGGGAGGCAGCGTGCCGCCGGCCTCCTGGGTCGCCGTGGCGGCGCTCGTGACCTTGGGCTGGTAGGCGAACCAGAGCACCGCGAAGATGACGGCGAGCGTCAGCACGACGCCGAGGAACGTGACGCCCCAGCGGGGCAGGACGCCGCGCTGCACGTACGTGCCGTCCACGCGCAGCGGGTCGGCGCCCGAGCGCCGCACGGCGAAGGTGTACGGCCGCTCCTCCTTGGACCCGATCCACGTGATCTGCTGCGGCGTCAGCCTCCCCTTGACGAAAGCGGCACGCCCCGGCTGGATCTGCACGTTGCTCGGACGGATCTCGTACGACAGCTGGTCGCCGTTGTCGCTGCCGCTGATGGAGGCGGTGAGTGGGGTGTTGCCGAGGTTGTCGACGGCGAACCGGGGCTTCCCCCGGAAGCGCCCCTTCACCGTGACGGGCACCAACTCGGCCCGCACCTCGGTGAACGGCAGGATGGTCAGGTTGCCTTCGGGGACGGTGACGGCGTCCGGATGCTCGGTGGGCGTGATCCGGACGGCGTACGGGTTCGGGCCGGCGGTCGCGT
Source organism: Streptomyces sp. 6N223 (assembly GCF_052246635.1). NCBI lineage: Bacteria > Bacillati > Actinomycetota > Actinomycetes > Kitasatosporales > Streptomycetaceae > Streptomyces > Streptomyces sp. 6N223. Next base: position 153,072 of record NZ_JBQQCA010000005.1, read on the forward strand.
CGGGCGTCCGGGGCGGCGCGAACGTCAGCTCGACGGTCCCCGTCGTCCCCGGGTAGAGCCGCAGCGTCGGCGGCTCCACCCGCGTCCAGGGCGCGAGGTCCCCGACGGGCTCGAAGCGGTACTCGTCGACGACGTCGCCGGTGTTGCGGACGCGCAGGCGCACGCGCGTGCTGTCCCCGGGCTCGACGGTCGCGGAGGCGGGTTCGAGAGAAGTCCACAGGCTCACGCCACGACGCTAGGCCGGGCGGCGGGCCGCGGTCAGGAGCCTTCCGTGCACCGCTCGGCGCCACGGGGGGCGGAGCCGTTGCCCCCACGGCGGCGGAGGCCGGTCCCGGACGCGCCCGGAACCGCCCGAAAGCGCCCGGCGTCGCCCCGGCGTCCGTCGTTGTTGTCCCAAGGGCCCTGCGGGTGGGGCCGGTGGTTCACGCCACGGTGCCGGCCATGGTGACCACGCGGAGGAGGGACGGTCGCGGCCCTTCAGCGCGCTGCCGGCAATGCCGCGTTCACCAGGGCACTCGGCGCAGTGCGACAGCCGGCCGAGGAGGAGGCCGGGGCCGCGGTCCCGGTGCAGCGCTCGCTCGTCCACGAGGTGCTGAGCAGCGCGGGACGGCCGCTCGATCCCTCGGTCCGCAGGGACCTGGAGCCGCGGATGGGATGGGACTTCTCCGGCGTGCGGGTGCACGACGACGACACCGCCGCCCGGTCCGCCGAGGAGGTGGGCGCCGCCGCCTACACCTCCGGCGACCATGTGGTCGTCGGCCGCGGCGGCATGACCCGGCACCTGTGGGCACACGAACTGAGCCACGTCATGCAGCAGCGGTCGGGCGCGGTCGAGGGCACCGACCGCGGCGACGGGGTGAACGTCAGCCATCCCACGGACCGGTCCGAGCGGATGGCCGAGGCCAACGCGAGCTGGGTGCTGTCCACGGAGGCACCCGCCGCCGCGTCCGCCCCGGCGGTTCAGCGGACCGCGGCGCACGGGTCCCCCGCCACCCACGCCGTCCAGCGGGCCCGCACCGGGCAGGTGATGTCCCCGGCGGCGTTCAGGGAGGCGACCTCCAGCAGAGTGCCCCGCGGCACGTCGCGCATCACGGAGGTGGACCAGGCACTGGAGGCGTTCCACGCCATCACATCGGAGGGAAAGGAGAGCCGCGCCGAGAAGATCGCCGCCCTCCGGGCGATCGCCCAAGCGTGCCGCGCGTATCTGGCGTCGCCCCGGACGAGCAGGTGGCGCGGATCGCGCGGCGGCGGACGGCCACCCTGGCGGACCTGATGCGCGCGCTCCAGAGCGAGGGGCATCTCTTCACCGGAGCGCAGTACATGCGCCTTGAGGAGAAGGTGAACTACGGCAGCCAGCCGGGGAGGGTCCGCGTCTACGCCGACAACCTGCACCACAAGGGCCAGCTGACGGACGCGGAGGCCGAGCAGCTGAGACGCTGGGACGATCTGGCCGGGGGCGGCTCCGGGACACTCGTCGAGTACGACACGGTCCTCAACCAGATGCTGGTCTACCTCCACCTGTGGAAGACACCGGAAGACAGCGGACTCTACAAGCTGCTGCGCGCCGCCGCCGCGGAGGCGACGGCCCAGCGGCAGGCAGCCCGCGCCGCCCGGGTGGCCGCCGGCACCTGAGGCGTGCGTCGCCACCGCGGCACCGGACTCACGCGGGCGGGAGGGGGCGGGGGCCGAGCAGCGTCTCGTACTCCGCCCTGCGCTGCTCCTCGGTCCGCGCGGCGGCGAGGGTGGCGTTCCACTCCTCCTCCAGCTCCTTCAGCCGCTGCGACCAGCTCGTGCCGCCGGGAGTGCCGAAGTCACCCAGGTCGACGTGGCGCTGACTCAGGCTCAGGTCAACGCCCATGCCGAGCTTGTCGTCCTTGTGCCCGAAGAAGCTGCTCACGGGGTTGGAGTTCTTCTCGGAGCTGCGCATGCCGTGCGTGTACCCGTCGGGCGTCGTGGCGCCGGGTCCCGCGGTCTCGACGCCAATCTGCAGCGCCCCGTCGCGCCTGGCGGTCGGGGGCTTGATGCCCAGGAACAGATGCCCGTACGAGCCGTCCGGGAGGATGGTGTCGCCGTTGAAGTCCTTGTTTCCCAGGCCCCCGGCAGCCAGGTTGATGCCGGAGAGGTGCGTGTGGGGGTCCACCAGGTTCGCCAGGGTGGCCCCGAACTCGCCCTTCTCGACGAAGCGTCCCGGGCCCTGGTCCGTGTTCTCGCGGATCGACATGTGGTGGGTGGCGTACCCGCGCGGCTTGCCCGTGCCGGCGGGCCAGGAACTGGGCAGGAGGCTCCTCTCCTTGGTCACGCCGAGCCAGTTGGTCAGCGCGTAGGGCTTCTCGCCCGTCGCGAGCTGCGGGATGCGGATGTTGACGCGTCCGCCGTGCGCCAGGGCGCGGGCGACGTCTCCCTCGCGGTAGTCCATGTGCGTACCGTGCTGAGGCGAGTAGACCTTCAGCCCGTGCCGCAGGATCAGGAACACCTTCGCCAGGACGGCGTTGGCGTGCTCGACGCGCGCCCGGTGCTTCCTGGCGTCCCTGTGGTCGTCGGCGATGCCGGGAGGCACGAAGGTGTCGACGAAGGTCTTCCGGATCTGGTCGTCCCGCTCCTGCCCGAGCCTGTCCTTCTCCTCGCCCGGCGTGCTGGCGTCGATCCGGGCCAGGTGGCGGCCGATCTGGTACGGCGGATCGGTGGGCGTCGGCCCGGGGGTCTCTCCGGCGGCCTGACGCTGGGCGGTGTGGTTCTCCCACCGCCGGGTCGCGATCAGCAGGCGGGTGCCCTGGGGGAGCTTCACCCAGTCGTGGTACTTCCCGGCCTGGAGGTAGGCGTCCGCGGCGGTGACGGTGCCGAGCCCCACGTCCCTCAGCCACGTGGGGTCTTCGGACTGCAGCGCCTGAATTTCCTGGATCTCCGCCGATGAGAGCAGGGGGCCCTGGCGCAGGCGCCGCAGGAGCGCGTCCCGCACGTCGCCCCGGCCGACGGCGTCGGCGCTGCCGGTGAGCTGTTCCGCCAGGTGACGAGCCCTGCCGGACGACGCGGCGGGAGGCAAGGCCGTGGACGCCGCCGGAGGGCCGGGCCGCTGCCGCGCGAGCTGGACGGCGCGGCTCACCGCCGCGTTGCCCGCGAGGCTTTGCAACGCCATCAGCGGCGTGGAAGCGGAAACGCCACCCGGCCTCTCCCGGGACGGCGCCGTCCCGGGAGAGACCCGGCGTGACCGCGCGGCCGTGCCACCCTGCTGGTTCTCCTCGCGCGCGTGCATGGGCTCCCACCTGAACGAAAAGGGGTCGGCGTGCGGACTCACCGGATGTGCCTGGCCGCATCCTTTTCGGAAGGCGCGCGGGCTCGCCAGAGACCGAGGGGCAGACCACGCGGCCGGAGGTACCGAACGCCGCTTCACCGGAGCTAGGAACCCACGGGCAGCACCACCCCACGGGAATCCATCCGCGTGGCCTCGACCGCCAGGAACGCAGGGCTGAGCGTGATCGTGACGACGCCGCTGCCCTCGTACATCGGCTTTCCGCTGACCCGCCCCATCTGCGGGTCCACCCAAACCACCCTCCCGCGATGGTTGACGGCGGCGATCATGTGGTCCACCTCGGAGACCCTGGCACTAGCGGGCTTGAACACCACGATGCACGAGGAGCCGTGCTCCATGCTCTCCAGTTGCCGCTGCACCGCCTGCCATCCGTCCTGGACGTCCGTGGCGTTTTCCACCACCGTGTACGTCCTCGGGTCCTTGTACATGGTCCCGGCCCCGGCTGCCCAGTACCCCGTCTGCTTGGGGCCATCCGGTTCGACACCCGCTCCCCGCATTCCCGCGGCCACCGTGGGGTTGCCGGACCAGGAGGCCAGGAAGCTGCGCACCGCGTCGCCGCAGTTGCGGCGGTACGGTCCCATGTCTCCTCCTTCCTTCCGGCGCGGGTTGATCGCTCGCACCCACTCCGCGGGTTCCGCGTCGTCGGAATCGCTGGATCGCCCGGCATCCCGGGAACCGCGCAGGGACATGCTGGAGGCGACCCTCCTGAGACTGGCGCGGACCCCGGTCGCGACGGGACGAATCGCCGCCACCGGGTCGGGGAACCGTTCGAAGGTGCCGTCCTCGGCCCTGGGGAAGACCCTCTCCAGGTTCTCCTGGTCCTCCCGCCTCGGCTCCATCAGCCCGTCGGGGCCGAACTGCCGCTGGTCGTTCACCAGAACGCCGGGCGGCCGGCCGTCCCCGGCGCGCTGCACGGGCAGGCCGTGTCCGCAGCCGGCCTCATGGACGTGCCGCTGTACTGCCTCCTCACGCCGCGTTCGCTGCACGTACGCCGGCTCCGCCGCCGGCGCCAGTGCGTCAGTGGCCCCGGGGATGCCCAGCTCGGGGGCGTCCCCCCGGGCCATCTTCCGGCCGTTCTCGGCGGAGCGGCGCTCGAACGGGTCGTTCTCGTGGGAGACCCGCACCCCTGATCCGTTGTCCCTGCCCGGCACGGGTCCCAGGCTCTGCTGGTGGACGTGGTCGACCTCGTGGTACATCGTTTCGTCGTTCGCGCCCTGCGGTCCCACGACGATGTCCGGGCCGCTGGTGTAGGCAAGGGCCCCAAGCGCCACCGCCGACCGCTGCGCCACCGGATCGGTGTGCACCCGCACGTGGGCGAAGCTCATCCCGTACGCCTGCTCCGCGTTCTGGCGGATGCGCGGCTCCAGCGGCCTCCAGGGAGAGCCCAAGGCGTCGAACACCGACGACGGTCGCCGCGGGGTCGGCTGCGCGTCGGTCGACCGCTGCACCGATGCCTCGCCGTGCCCGCGGCCCGCACCGTGCTCATGCCGGGGGTCCTCCAGCGCGCGGGTGACGGCCTGGTTGCCGGCCAGCCGCTGCAGTGTCAGCAGGTGCGTGGGCACCGAAGCGCCCGGGGGTGCGAGACCGGCCGCGCGGGCCGGTGCCTTCACCGGCGGGCGTGCCTGCTTGGCCGCTGGCCCGCCGTGCTGGTCCTCTCGTGCGTGCATGGGCGCTCACCTTGTGAAGAGGGCCGTCGTGCGGGGCCCGTCGTCGGATGTGCCGACCGCATCCTTGCGGCGCCGCACGGCGCCTTGCCAGAGACCGAGGGGCAGACCGCGCGGCCGGGAGTACCTGAGCGCGACCGCCCTGCCGGGCGCCGGCCCGTCCGCATGCGGCCTCGCCGCGGCGGGCGGCGGGCGCGTCCGGGCGCGCGGGGCAGGCGGGCTTCACCCGGTGGGCATGGACTGTGCCCCCAGTCAGAGACTTGCGGCCGTTTCGGCGGGGGTGCCGCGCTTGTGAGGGTGGGATCTGTTCCGTCCCTTACTCCGAGGAGAGCGAGGAGAGCACAGCATGCCCTCGTACCTATCGCCCGGCGTCTACGTCGAGGAGGTGGCCAGCGGCACGCGCCCCATCGAGGGGGTGGGCACATCGGTGGCGGCCTTCGTCGGGCTCGCGCCCAGCGGCCCGCTGCACGAGCCAACGCTGGTGACCAACTGGACCCAGTACGTCGCGGCCTTCGGTGACTTCACCGGCGGGTACTACCTCGCGCACTCCGTTTACGGCTTCTTCAACAACGGCGGCACGGCCGCGTACGTCGTCCGGGTGGGCGGCTCCGCCGACGATGCCTCCGGCGGTCCCGGGGCCGCCGCGATCAGCGGCAACGGCAGCGGCCAGCCGGCCGCGCTGCCGGCGGGCCAGCCGCAGCAGCTCGGCACCTTCACGGTGACAGCGATCGCGGCCGGGAGCAGCGGCCCGCTGACCGTCGAGGTGGCCGACCCCGAGGGCGACGGGCCCGCCGAGCGTTTCAAGCTGATCGTGAAGGACGGCGACAAGACCGTCGAGAGCTTCAACGTCAGCGCCAAGAAGGGCAGCCGCACCTACGTCGTCAACCAGGTCAAGGAGCGCTCCAAGCTCATCGCCGTGGCCGAGGACGCGCCCAACGCGCAGCTCGCCCGCCCCGACAACCAGACCGTGGCGCTGCCCGCCCCGGCGCCCGCCCCGGCGCCCGCGCCCGCCGCGCCCGGCGAGAACGCCGTGGAGCAGCAGCCCGGCCCTGACCAGTACCTCGGCGACTCCGCCGACCGCACCGGCTTCGGCGGTCTGGAGGCCGTCGACGAGATCTCCATGGTCGCCGTGCCCGACCTGATGGCCGCCTACCAGCGCGGCGCGATCGACCTGGAGGAGGTCAAGGCGGTCCAGCTCGGACTGATCGCGCACTGCGAGCTGATGGGCGACCGCGTCGCGGTCATCGACCCGCCCCCCGGCCTGAACGCCCGTCAGATCCGTGTCTGGCGCCAGGAGACGGCCGGCTACGACTCCAAGTACGCGGCCCTGTACTACCCGTGGATCAAGACCTTCGACCCGGCCACCGGCCAGACCCGTATGGTCCCGCCGAGCGGCCACATGGCCGGCATCTGGGCCCGCAACGACGCCGAGCGCGGCGTGCACAAGGCGCCCGCCAACGAGGTGGTGCGCGGCGCGGTGGACCTGGAGATCCAGATCACCCGCGGCGAGCAGGACCTGCTCAACCCGATCGGCGTCAACTGCATCCGCGCCTTCCCGGGCCGCGGCATCCGCGTCTGGGGCGCCCGCACGCTCTCCTCCGACCCGGCCTGGCGCTACCTCAACGTCCGCCGGTACTTCAACTACCTGGAGGAGTCCATTCTCCTCGGCACGCAGTGGGTGGTGTTCGAGCCGAACGACCACGCGCTGTGGGCCCGCATCCGCCGCAACGTCTCGGCCTTCCTCGTGGGCGAGTGGCGCAGTGGGGCCCTCTTCGGCGCCCAGCCCGAGCAGGCGTTCTACGTCAAGTGCGACGAGGAGTCCAACCCGCCGGAGTCCGTCGATCTCGGCCGGGTCATCTGCGAGATCGGCGTCTCGCCGGTCAAGCCGGCGGAGTTCGTGATCTTCCGGCTCGCTCAGCTCTCCAGCGGTGGCGCGGAGCTGGAGGACTAGTACTAGTCACCCGGCTTCCGCACGGACCGGGAACAGCAGTCAGTCGTCAAACCAGAGAAGGATCGCGAGCAGATGAGTCTCCAGGATGCTGACAGCCTCACATCACACAACTTCGGCCTGCAGATCGACGGCGTCATGGTCGAGTACCTCCAGGAGGTGAGCGGTCTCACGATGGAGCAGGACACCATCGAGAGCCCGCAGAACTCGGCCGACGGCAGGCCGACGATCAAGGTCCTGCCGGGCACGAAGAAGAACGGGCAGTGCACCGTCGTGCGCGGCATGACCGAGTCGTCGGCCTTCACCGAGTGGATCAACCAGTCGATCTCCGGCCAGATGAGCCAGGCGCGCAAGAACGCGTCGATCATCATGATGGACTACGAGCTGACTCCGATGAAGCGGTACAACCTGCGCAACGCCTGGTGCAGCAAGGTCGACACGAGCACCGTGAAGGCGGGGGAGGCGGCCGTCCTCACCGAGACCGTGACCATCGTGTTCGAAGAGCTGGTCATCGAGTGATGAAGCGGACACTTGCCAGGGGGGCGGGCGGGACCGCGCTCGCTCCGGCGCCCGCCACACCCCGAGCGGCGGCGGGTGGAGCGGAGCCAACCGCCCCCGCTCCACCCCCGGCCGCCGCGGCTGATGCGGTCGGTGCGCCGCGACAGCTGCGGACGGAGTTCCCTTTCCAGCTGCCGCGCGGATACGTGGACGAGCAGGGGACGGTCCATCAGGACGGCGTGATGCGGCTGGCGACGGCGAGGGACGAACTCGTCCCGCTGCGCGACGTCAGGGTCCAGGAGAACCCGGCGTTCCTGTCGGTCGTGCTGCTCGGGCGGGTCATCACCCGCCTGGGCACGCTGCCGCAGGTGCACGACGGCGTCGTGGAGGCCATGTTCGCCTCCGACCTGGCGTTCCTCCAGGACTTCTACCGTCAGGTCAACGCCGAGGGCCACACCCGCGCCTCGGTGGAGTGCCCCCATTGCTCCGCGCCCTTCGAGGTGGAACTCGGCGGGGGCCGCCTGGGGGAATCGTGACGTACGCGACCGACCGGCTGCACGAGGAGATCGCGTACGTCGCCTACCACTTCCACTGGGGCATGGACGAGATCCTGGACCTGGAGCACCACGACCGCCGCCGCTACACGGAGCAGATCGCGTCCCTGGTGACGCGTGCCGGGGCGGAGGGCTGAGGGGTGGGATTCCTCGACAGGTTCAGGAGCGGTGGGCGGCGGCCGGGTGCCGCCGACGCGGCGAAGGACGCCGACGCCGGTGCGCCGCCGCCAGGCGGCGGCCGGGCGGTGCCGTCCGCCTGGGCGGGAATGCCGCCGATCCAGCGGGCGCTGGACGCGGGGCGCGGGGTCGCCGATTCGCGGTTCAGCGGGCGGCTGGCGACGTTCCAGAACCCGACGTTCGCGGGGACGCGGTCCCACTCGGTCCTCGACGGGACATCGGTGGGCATGACGGGCGGCGGCACGCCCACGGCGCATGGGCGCCCCATGGCCGGCCTGGAACAGCCCTCGTTCACCCTGCCGGTGGTCGGGCCGCAGCCCACGCCGCAGCCCACGCGGCAGCCGGGCCCGGCCGGACCGGGCCGCCTGACCGTCCCGGCGACCGCGCCGTCCAGGGCATCGGGGCTGCGCGTCACACCCGCGCCCCCGCCCGCGCCGCTGCCGCGCTCCCTGACGAGGGCGGCGCCTGACCCGGCGGTGGTGCAGCGCCGGGTCCTGCCGGCGACGGCGGTCCGGCGGGAACCGAAGCCCGGCGGAGACACGCGACCCGGCCCCTCGGGCGGTGGGGAACCCGCACGACCGGCCGGGGCCGGAGACGCCGTGGGTCCGGCTCCGGGGGAGACGGGCGGTACGGCGCCAGGGCCGGACTCTCCCAGCTCTGTCAGCTCTCCCAAGCCTCCCAGCCCTCCCAGCCCTCCCAGCCCTGCCAGCCCTGCCAGCCCTGCCAGGCCCTCGAGGGCCGGGGAGGCGCCCGGGACCAGGAAGGCACCGCCATCCGGCGTTCCGGTGGTTCAGCGGGCTGTGGCCACGGGCAGGAAGCCATCCGCCTCGCCGCCCGCCCGTCCCACGCCGGACCCGGCCCCGGGCACCCGTTCCGCCAGGGCCTCGGCGGCCCCGGCGGCTCCGGCGGCTCCGGCGGCTCCGGACCGTACGGCGCCCGCTGCCCGGCCACGTCCGGCGACCGGCTCCGTGCAACGGCGAGCCACCCCACCCGCGATCCCCGCGATCCATGACGGCAGCTCAGACACCGGCCGCACCACCGGCGGAACGGGAGGAGCCCCCGCTTCGCGGTCTCCGCAGCGGCCCGGGACGGGCACGCCTTCGGTCACATCCAACGATCCGGTCGGTCGTGCCGCGCCCGCGACCCCGGCGGACGCGAAGGGCGTCGCACGCGGCCGTGATGTCACCGTCCAGCGTTCGGCGGCCGGTTCCGCGACTCGCGCACCTTCCCTGCCTCCCGCACCTCCGGCGCGTACGCGGGCAGGGACGCCCGTCCCTCCCTCCCGTCCAGCGACCTCACCGACCTCACCGACGCCGGGCGACGCTCCCGGTGGGTCTGCCGGGTCCCCCGTTACCGACAGGCCCACCGGGTCCTCCCCACGCACCGCCGTCCAGCGCTCGGCGGCCGATTCCGTGCCTCCCGCGCGTAGGCCTTCCGGGACACCCGTCGCCGCTTCCCTTCCAGCGACCTCAAGGACGCCGGGCGACGCTCCCGGTGGGTCCGCCGGTTCCGCCGATACCGACGGCCCTGGCGGCTCCCCAAGCACCCCCCTCCAGCGTTTGGCAGCTGACCCCGGCCGCCCGAGCACCTCCCCGCCCCCGCCCCCGCCGGCCGCCGCCCCGCCGGGACCTCCAGCGGTGCGGCGAAGCACCCCGCGCCGTCCGGGCCGGCTGGGACTGGGGGCCCCGGTGGCCAGGCCCCTGCCGCCCGCCGCTGCGCCCGCCGACGCACCAGCCCGGCGTTCGCCGTCCACACCTCCCGTCGTGCAACGCAGCGCCGCGTCGTCTCCCCTTCCTCCCGTTTCCCCTCCGGAACCGGCGGCCGCATCGCCCGCGTCCGGTGGCCCGTCACCGTCGAGCCCTCGGGCGGTGAGCCCGCGATCGGCGGCACCAGTCCGGGCACAGGCACAGGCACAGGCCGCGCGGGATGCCGGACGCCCAACCGAACGCGCTGCCGAGCCCAGCTCTCACCGTCTGGGCCTCGGCGCTCCCCTCTCCGCACCGCCCGCAGGCGGCACGCCCCTCGCCGAGGCTCCCGTCCGTGGCGGCCTCCCGGCGCCGGTGCAGCGCGCGACCGCGCCCGGTGCCGTACCCGCCGCGCCACCCGCCGTGCGGCGCGCCCCGGAATCCCACGCGGCATCCCACGTGTCGACGCCCGCTGCGCTGGGCAGCAGGGCGCCCGAACCGGCGACCGGGGCGCGACCCGTGTCCCCGGGCGGCCCCTCGTTTCCTTCCCGCGCGCTCGCTTCCGCGCCACCCGCCGCTGCTCCCGCCGCTGCTCCCGTCGCGGTGCAGCGTCGCCGGACGAACGCCGGCGCCGTGCCCCTGCGCCGCCCCACCTCGCGAACGGCCTCCGCCGCGCCGTCCGTTCCGGTCACCGGGCTTGCCCTGGCCACCCCCCGTCAGCCGGGCATCGCCGCCGGGTCCACCCCGAGCCCGACCCCGAGCCCCGCATCGGCTCCAACACCAGCCCCCACACCAGCCTCCGCACCGGCCCTAGTCGCGTTCCCCGCGCCTGTGCAGCGCGCGGCCAGGCGCGCCTCCACCGTCCCCGCCGGCACCCCGGCGCCCGCGCCCACCATCCAGCGCCGCGAGGCGGTCGCCCCTCCGCCCGCTTCACCCGCCGCCTCGCGCCCCTCCACGGGAGGATCTGCCAGGCAGTCCCGCCAGGGGGTGGAGCCCGACGCCTCCCCGCCCCTTGAGCTCTCCGAGGCACAGCTCGAAAAGCTCGTCAAACGACTCATCCCACGCCTCAACCGCGTGAGCTTCAGCGTCGATGAGCTCACCGGCGCCCAACTCGACGAACTCGCCCACCGGCTCATCGGCCGCATCACCCGCCTGCTGCGCGCCGAACTCCGCCTCGACCGCGAACGGATCGGAAGGCTGCGCGACACCCGCCGTTGATCCGTTGACCCGCCCCAGCGCCCACCACCGACACGACGGAAAGGTCCACCCTCGATGCCCCAGGAACTCGACCCGGGCACCTCGGTCTTCTTCACCCTCAGCATCGACGGCGAGAGCCTGGGCCACTTCAACGAGTGCGAAGGACTGTCGTCCCAGGTGGAGATCGAGCAGCGTCAGGAGGGCGGCAGCAACGGCTTCGTCTGGCAGCTGCCGACCCGCGTCACGTTCTCCAACATCCGGCTGACCCGCCCCCTCACCCCGGACACCGCGAAGGTCGCCCGGTGGATCTCCTCCCTCCAGACCGGGATCACGCGGCCCACCGCGCAGATCACGGCTCTGCGGGCGGACGGGTCCGAAGTCGCCCGCTGGGGGCTGATCGACGTGCTGCCGGTCAGCTGGCAGGGGCCCTCACTCAACCCGGCCAACCCGGCCGTGGCCACGGAGGTCCTGGAGATCGCCCACCACGGATTCACGGACTGAGAAGACCTGAAGGATCAAGGAAGTTCAAGGAAGTTCAAGGAAGCTCAAGGAAACAGGACCGCAGCCATGGCCAAGGGACGCAAGGGCGCCGGCAAGAGTCTCGTCCGCGCCACGCTCGCCATTCACGAACCCCCGTCCGGCTACAGCACCACCCCGGGCGGGCTCATCAAGACGTTCAAGTTCGACTTCAACCCGGTGCAGCTGTCCCTCTCCCGCCGCGCCAACTGGAAGGTCACCCCGACCGTGGCCGTACGCGACGGCTCGCTGCCGGAGTTCATGGGTCAGGAACCGGCCGAGATGTCCCTGGAGATCTTCCTGGACTCCTCCGACAAGCCCACCCGCAACACGGTGCTCAAGAAGGTGGAGGCGCTGTTGGCCTGCTGCGAGACGACCGCCAAGAGCTCCGCCGGCAAGCAGCCGTCGCCGCCGTGGGTCGTCTTCCAGTGGGGCTCCTTCTCCACGGCGCGCTTCACCGCGTACGTCACCTCCGTCGCGGCGAACTACACCCTCTTCGGCACCAGCGGCGTGCCGATCCGCGCCACCTGCCAGCTGAGCCTGCAGGAGATCCCCAGCAAGACCAAGCGTCAGAACCCGACGTCCGGCGCGCTGACCGCGCGGCGCGTCCACCGGTTCGTCGCGGGCGACTCGCTCCAGTCGCTGGCCTGGAACGAGTACGGCGACGCCGCGGCGTGGCGGGCGATCGCCGAGGCCAACGACATCGACGACCCGGCCGCCGTGCCGACCGGCGCGGAACTGGTGCTGCCGGCCGCCGAGGAGGTGAGTGCCTGATGGGCGGGCAGGCCGGGCAGGTCACCTTCTCCAGCGTCATGGAGATCACCATCGGCGGCAACAAGCTGTCAGACGAGGTTGGCCGGCTGCTCGTCGAGGGCTCGGTCGACCAGGGCATCGGGGTGCCCGCCGCGTTCCAGCTCACCTTCCAGGACCCGAGGCGGGAGGTCTTCGACCTGCTGAAGGTCGAGTTCGGCTCCGAGGTGGTGATCGCCCCGGTGGCCGGGGGGAAGGGCGCCGCGGATCCGCTGCTGACCGGCGAGGTCACCGCCCTGGAGGCAGAATTCGACAAGGGCGCGGGCTCCTCGGCTGTCATTCGCGGCTACGACAGCGGGTTCCGCCTGATGCGGCAGCGCCGGGTGGTCGCGTACAAGAACCAGACGGCCGCCAGCATCGTCCGCAAGCTGGCCGTCCAGGACGGCGTGCCCATCGGCCAGATCGACCCGACGGGCAGCCCGTACGAGTTCATCAGCCAGTCCGGCGTCACGGACTGGGACTTCCTCGCGCGGCTCGCCGACGACTGCGAGATGGACATGTCCATCGACGCGCGCGGGAAGTTGCAGTTCGTCAAGGGCAAGAAGGCGTCGGGCGCGCCCTCGCCGACCTCGCAGAGCGACACCAACCCCGCCCTGCTCCGGGGCGGCGACGACATCCTGCGGCTGCAAGCCTCGGTCACCGCCGCCGACCAGGTCAAGAAGGTCGAGTCGCGCGGCTGGAACGTCACCACGAAGAAGGCGATCACCGCCACCAAGACCATCGCCGCCAACGACGGCATCAGCATCGGCAGTACCTCGCGCGAGGCGACCAAGAAGCTCAAGCCCGCCACGCTGGTCGAGACGCGGACCCCGTACGACAAGGACAAGGAGGTCCAGCAGGCCGCCAAGGCGTTCGCCGACGACGTCACCTCGTCCTTCGCCGAGCTGGAGATCGTCGTGCGCGGCAAGCCGAAGCTGCGGGCGGGCATCCCGGTGGCGCTCAGCAACGTGGGCAAGCCGTTCGAGGGCAAGTACACCGTCACCTCCGTCCGGCACGTCTTCGGCAACGGCGACCACTACGAGTCATGGGTGACCGTCAGCGGGCGCCAGTGGCGTTCGCTGTACGGACTCACCTCGGGCGGCGGCGGCGCGGCCGACACCGAGGCGCGGCTGCCCAGCGTGGCGAACGCGCTCGTCACCGACGTGCGGGACCCGCTCAAGCAGGGGCGGGTGAAGCTGGAGTTCCCGTGGCTGGACGACCGGTACGTCAGCGACTGGGCGCGGGTGGTGCAGTGGGGCGGCAAGCGCGGCGGCGGGATCTTCCCGATGGACGTCGGTGACGAGGTGCTGGTGGGCTTCGACCGGGGTGCCCTCGACCACCCCTTCGTCATCGGCGGGCTGTACAACGGCAGGGACGACCCGACCCCGGTCACAGAGCCGCTGTACAGCGGGATGCGGAGGCGGGCGGCCCGGCACACCCTCTCCGACCGTACGGGCAACCGGCTCGACCTGCTCAGCCCGACGAGCGGCCGCGCCGGCACGAAGGGGGTCAGACTCGCCACCGGCAACGACCAGCTGAAGATCTTCCTCGATCGCACGAACACCGAGATCACCGTGGACAGCAAGGGCACGGTCAGCATCACGGGCGGCCGGTCGGTGTCGGTGGAGGCCGGCACCGACCTCAACCTGAGCGCGCGGCGCAAGCTGACCCTCGACGGACAGTTTCTCGAGCTCCGAAGCCGCGGCTACATCAGCCTCAGATCGCTCGCGGGCCCGATCTCGATGAACGCGGCGGGCCCGTTCTCGGTGAACTCGGTGGGTGCGTTCTCGGCGAATGTGGGGGGCGTGATGTCGCTGACAGCGCCCACGATCTCGCTGAAGGGGATCACCACTGTGGTCCCGCCCAAGATCAACAACACGCCGGTGATCTGATGTCCGAACAGTTCGTCGGTTCCGGATGGTCGTTCCCGCTGCGGCTCTCGCCGACCGGCGGCGTCGCCCTGGTCAGCGGGGAGCGGGAGATCGAGGAGGCGATGCGGCTGGTCCTGGCCACCGCGCCGGGCGAGCGGCCGATGCGCCCCGAGTTCGGCTGCGCCATCCACGACCTGGTGTTCGCCCCGGTCAACGAGCAGACCGCGGGCCGCATCCAGTACGACGTGTACACGAGCCTCGACCGCTGGGAGCCGCGTATCGAGGTCCACGACGTCGAGGTCACCGCCGAGGACGACCAGAGCGTGCTGTACATCGACGTCCACTACTCGATCCGCGGCACCAACAACCCGCGCAGCCTCGTCTTCCCGTTCTACGTCATCCCGTCCCACGACGAGCCGGAAGACCTCTCCGGCACGGCTGAAGAAAGCAACTGAAAGCGACCTCCGATGGCCCTGCCCTCCCCGAACCTCGACGACCGCCGCTTCCAGCAGTTCGTCGACGACGCCAAGCGCTACATCCAGCAGCGCGCCCCGGAGTGGACCGACCACAACGTCTCCGACCCGGGTGTCACGCTCGTCGAGGCCGTCGCCCACATGGCCGACCAGATCGTCTACCGGCTCAACCGCGTGCCGGAGAAGAACCACCTGGCCTTTCTCGACCTCGTCGGCATCACCCTCTTCCCGCCCACCGCGGCCCGCACGGACGTCACGTTCTGGCTGTCGGCGCCGCAGGAGGAGCCGATAGCGGTGCCGGCCGGCACCGAGGTCGCCACCGTGCGAACGGAGAGCGAGGAGGCGGTCGTCTTCGCCACCGAGCGGGGCCTGACGGTCGTGCCCTGCGAGTTGAGGTATCTGGTCGTGCGGCACCGGGGCGAGGCGGTCACCGACCGGACCGCCGACCTCGCCGAGGGTAAGGACCTGATGTGCTTCGCCGAGTCGCCGACCCCCGGCGACTGCATGCTCATCGGGCTGACCGACGCCGTGCCGCACTGCGCGGTGGCGCTGGAGCTGGACAGCCGCGTCGACGGCGTCGGCGTGGACCCCCGGCAGCCGCCGCTGGTGTGGGAGGCGTGGACCGAGAACGGCTGGCAGGAGTGCGAGGTCGACCGGGACGGCACGGGCGGCCTCAACCGGCCGGGGGCCGTGGTCCTGCACGTCCCCGGCGGGCACGTGCCCTCCCGCAGCGGCGGTCAGCAGGCGGGGTGGCTGCGTTGCCGGGTCACCGAACCCGTGGCGGGCCAGCCGTTCTACACCACCTCGCCGACCGTGCGCGCCGCCGAGGCGTTCACGATCGGCGGCACCACGCCGGCCGTCCACGCCGAGACCGTCCACGACGAGGCGCTCGGCGAGTGCTCCGGCCTGCCGGGACAGCGCCTGCGGCTCGCCAACGCGCCCGTGGTCGGCCCCTCGGCCGGTGAACCGCCGCTGCTGCTGCAGACCGCCGAGGACGACGGGTGGGTCGACTGGGATGTCGTCCCGCACTTCGCGGCCTCGGGACCGGGCGACCGCCACGTCACCCTCGACGCGACGACCGGCGAGATCGCCTTCGGGCCCGCCGTCCGCGAACCCGACGGCACGCTGCGGCAGTACGGGATGGTCGCCCCCAAGGGCGCGGTCATCCGTGCCCTGAGCTACCGCACCGGCGGCGGGCGCGCGGGCAACGTGGCGCGCGGCGCCGTGCAGGTGCTGCGCACCTCCATCCCGTACGTCTCCGAGGTCGTCAACCGGGAGGCCGCGCGCGGCGGCGTCGACGGCGAGACGGTCAAGGAGGCCAAGGTCCGGGCGCCGATCACGCTGCGCGCCCAGGAACGCGCCGTGACCCTGCGCGACTACGAGGAGCTGACCCGGCGAGCCGCCCCCGAGACGGCGCGCATCACCTGCCTCGAGGGAGAGGAGAACGAGTACGGGGCCCATGCCGTACGGGTCCTTGTGGTGCCGCAGGCAGTGCCGGACCCGGGCGGGCGGCTGCGCTTCGAGCAACTCGTGCCGGGTGACGCCCTGCTGAGCCGCATCACCCGCCACCTCGACGAACGGCGGCTGATCGGGACGCGATTGGCGGTGGGGCCGCCGCACTACCAGGGCGTCACGGTGGTGGCGACCGTGCACGCCTTCCGTGGCGTCGACACCGACCGGGTACGCCGCGAGGCCCACGACGCGCTCTACGGCCACCTCGACCCGCTCACCGGCGGCGGGCAGGGGACGGGCTGGCCGTTCGGGCGCCCGGTGCAGGCGGGCGAGGTCTTCGCGGTGCTCCAGCGGGTGCCGGGGGTGGAACTGGTCGACGAGGTGGTCCTGCATCCGGCCGACCCGCTGACCCGCAGACGCGGCGAGGCCACGGACCGCATCAATCTCGACCCGTCGTCGCTGGTGTTCTCCTTCGACCACCGGGTGCGGGTGGTCGGAGACGGGGCGGAGGGCCGGTGAGGGGCTCCGTCGACGGCCTCGGATCCTCCGCGCCGATCGGCACGACGCTGCCGGCCGTCTTCGCCGACGACGACCTGGCGCAGCGCTTCGTCGCCGGGCTCGACGAGGTCCTGGCGCCGATCCTGAACGTCCTCGACTGCCTGGACGCGTACTTCGGACCCGCCCTGGCGCCGCTGGACTTCTCGCAGTGGCTCGGCAGCTGGGTCGGCGCCGAGATCGATGGCACGGAGCCGGAACGCCGGCTGCGCGCGGCCGTCGCCGCCGCCGCGTACCTGCACCGGATACGCGGCACCCGGCGTGGCCTGTCGGAGGCGGTGCGGCTGGCGTTCGGCGTGGAACCGGAGATCAGCGAGAGCGGCGGCGCGGCCTGGAGCGCCCGCCCGTTCGCACCCGTCCCCGGCCGGCCCCGGCCGCGCCTCCACGTCCACCTGCGGCTGCCGGTCCCGACCACCACGGACGAGCACCGCCTGGACACCCTCGTGGCGGCCGCCCGCCCTGCCCACATGCCGTACACGGTCCAGGTGACCGCCCTCGAAAGGATCCCGGAGACATGACCACCCAGAACTGTGCCGAGTGCGGCACCCGCGCGGAACCGGGCCAGTCGTTCTGCGACGCGTGCGGGGCCGTGCTCAGCTGGACGGACCAGGCGGGCGCCCGATCGGGAGCTCACGGCGGGACCGATCAGGCGTGGGCCGGTGCTCCGGGTCCCGGCAGCGCCGGCGCGTCCACGGGCAGCTCCTCCGGCGGCTCCGGCTGGGACACTTCCCCTCGCCCCGTCGGCACGAGCGTGCCCGACTCGCCGCCGGACGGCGCGGGCCCGGACAACGCGGAGCCGGAGTCGGCGTCGGCGTCCCCGCAGGGGGATGCCCGCCCTCATCCGGACGCCGCCCCCGGTGCTCCCGGTCAGGCGCCCCCGCCCCAGGCCCCTGGCGCCGCCGGCACCGTTCCGCCCGCCGCGTCCGCTGGCGACCGCGGCTCCGCCCCGCCCGAGAACGAAACGGACGCCACCGTCCAGATGCGTGCCGTCGCCCCCGGGGACGCGATGTCCGACCGGGCGCGCCGGCTCGTGGTCCCGGTCGCCGAGCCGGTGGACCCCGCCGCTCCGCCGCCCGTCAGCCCCGTCCTGCCGGGCCGCCCCGCCCCAGCACGCCCGCCCGCCCAGGACGTGGTCGAGGAGCCCGGCGTCGACGCCGGCGTGCCCTGTCCCTGGTGCGCCACCTCCAATCGCCCCGACCGGCACTACTGCGCCCGCTGCGCCATGCCCATGACCGGGGACGAGCAGGCGGCGCCGGGCCGCCGTCCCTGGTGGCGGCGGATGCTGGACCGCCGCAACCGCGAGGCGCCGTGGGCGGGCGACCGCCCCCGGCTGCGCCGCACCTTCGAGCACATCCTCAGGTGGGTGGTCGCGGCGCTGGTCCTGACGCTGCTGATCCTCATCGCCGTCCACATCCCCGATGGCGTGCGGGCGACCCGCGACCACTTCGCCAAGCGTGCCCCCGTAGACCCGGAGGACGTCCGCGCGTCCAACTCGTACCCGGACCACGCTGCCCGGCTGGCCTTCGACAAGCTCAACGACACATGGTGGGGTCCCGGGGTCACCCAGTCCGGCGAGGGCGAGTGGGTGGAGGCCCGCTTCGAACAGCCCGCCAGGCTCCTCGACCTGGTCATCACGCCCGGCGTCTCCACGCGCGCCGACGAGATCGCCGAGTCGGCCCTGCCGCACCGCATCGAGGCCCGGATCACCACGGAGGACGGCTCGGCCACGACCCGTGAGCTCACCCTCGACCAGGGCGCCGGCGGCCAGCGCCTGGACTTCCGTGCAGACGGCGTCACCAGCGTCCGCCTCACCATCGTGTCGGCCCATGGGGCGGCTCCGGACAAGCAGGTCGCCGTCGCGGAGATCGAGTTCTTCGGCCCGTCGTCCGGCAACGGCCTCTGAGGTGGGCCGGCTCCCACCCAGGAGGGCCGGGCTGGTGGCGTTGGACTGCTCGGACGGCGCATCCTGGAGGTGGCCCTGGCCGAGCTGGCGCATTTTCGCGGACGTCCCTGTAAGGCCCTGCGCGAGTGGTTGGACCGGAGGGGGCTGGTGGGCTCCTGCGTCCCCGGAGGCCGGGCGGCCCCGCTTCTGTGACCGTGCGCTCTGGTTGGCCCGACCGGCCAACCAGAGCGCTAACAGGAGGTGCTGGGCGGCGCGGTCGCCCGAGGTGGGGTACCGCCCCGGCGTCCGGTCAGCGGGTGGCGAGGAGCTCGAGCGTGTCGATCACGCGGTTCGAGAAGCCCCACTCGTTGTCGTACCAGGCGACCACCTTGACGTGGCGGCCGTCGACGCGGGTGAGGGCCGAGTCGAAGATCGACGAGGCGGGATTGCCCGTGATGTCGGACGACACGAGCGGGTCGTTCGAGTACTCGAGGATGCCGGCGAGCGGCCCTTCGGCCGCGGCGCGGTACGCCGCCAGCACGTCGTCGCGCGTCACGTCGCGGGCGACGGTCGTGTTGAGTTCGACGATCGAGCCGACCGGAACCGGCACGCGGATCGAGTCGCCCGACAGCTTGCCGTCGAGGTTCGGCAGGACGAGGCCGATCGCCTTGGCGGCGCCCGTCGTGGTCGGCACGATGTTGACAGCGGCGGCACGGGCCCGGCGGGCGTCGCGGTGCGGACCGTCCTGCAGGTTCTGCTCCTGCGTGTAGGCGTGCACCGTCGTCATGAAGCCGTGCTCGATGCCGGCGAGTTCGTCGAGCACCGCGGCCAGCGGCGCAAGGGCGTTGGTCGTGCACGAGGCGTTCGAGATGATCGTGTGCACGGCTGGGTCGTAGGCGTCGGTGTTGACCCCGAACGCCAGCGTGACGTCGGCGCCGTCCGACGGCGCGCTGACGAGCACCTTCTTCGTGCCCGCGTCGAGGTGGGCACGGGCGGCCTTGGCCGACGTGAAGCGGCCGGTCGCCTCGAGCACGATGTCGACGCCGAGTTCGGCCCACGGCAGCTGCGCCGGTTCGCGCTCGGCGAGCACCATGATGCGACGGCCGTCGACGACGAGGGCGTCCCCGTCAACGGTCACCGGGCGACCGAGCCGGCCGGCCGTCGTGTCGTAGGCGAGCAGCCGCGCGAGGGAGCCGGGCTCCGTGAGGTCGTTGACGGCGACGACCTCGAGGGCACTGTCGCGCTCGAGCAGCGCGCGCAGCACGTTGCGGCCGATGCGGCCGAATCCGTTGATGGCGATGCGAGTCATGAGTCGTGTCCCTTCGGTTCGCCCTCAATGTCGCGCGCTGCGTCCGCCCGCGACAGCGGCGTGATCGCCACGGTTCAAAAGGTTCTCGCCACGTGGCAGCGGGCTACTCGCCCCGGGTGAAGGTGCGCCGGTACTCGCTCGGCGTCGTGCCGAGGATGCGCTGGAAGTGCCGCCTCAGATTGGCGCCTGTGCCCAGACCGACGTCGGCGGCGATCTGCTCGACGGTCCGCTCCGAACGCTCGAGCAGTTCGCGGGCCAGGTCGATACGGGCACGCATGACCCACTGCATCGGCGTGTATCCCGTGTCCTCGACGAAGCGCCGCGAGAACGTGCGCGGCGACACCGCGGCATGCCGGGCGAGCGCCTCGAGGGTGAAGGGTTCGCCGAGCCGGTGAAGTGCCCACTCGCGGGTGGCGGCGAACCGCTCGCCGAGCGGCTCGGGCACGCTGCGCGGCACGTACTGCGCCTGACCACCGCTGCGGTAGGGGGCCGCGACCAGGCGTCGGGCCGCATGGTTCGACGCGGCCACTCCGAGGTCGCCGCGCAGAATGTGCAGGCACAGGTCGATGCCCGAGGCGGCGCCGGCCGACGTCAGCACGCTGCCCTCGTCGACGAACAGCACGTTCTCGTCGACCTGAACGAGCGGATGCTGCGCCGCAAGCGCCCGCGTGTAATGCCAGTGCGTCGTGGCGCGCTTGCCGTCGAGCAGGCCCGTGGCGGCGAGCGCGAAGGCACCCGTCGAGATGGCGGCGAGCCGCGCGCCCCGATCGTGAGCGGCGATCAGGGCGTCGACAACGGCCTGCGGCGGGTCGTCGCGGTCCGGGAACCGGTAGCCGGGGACGAAGACGATGCCGGCCCACGCAAGCGCGTCGAGGCCGTGGGCGACGTCGTACGACAGGCCGTCGCCGCCGGTCACGAGACCGGGGGCCGCACCGCACACCCGCACCTCGTACGGCATGCTCGCGCGAGTAGTGAAAACCTGCGCAGGAATTCCGACATCGAGCGGCTTCGCACCCTCCAGCACAAGGACGGCGACGCGATGCAGGCGGGAGGCTGGCACGGGGAAGAGGTTACGTGGGGTGTGCCGTCGATACGCCCACTGCATGGACCGGGCAGATGACACCGGCCGGGCCGGCTGCCACGTTGCAGTCCGCCGCCAGTCACAGCTTCACGGACATCGGCCACCTCGCAGGGTGGGGAACAAGAGCAGGTCTGGGGAACGAGGTGAGCGCCGGTGGGGAAGTCCAGAGAGCCCCAGCACCCCGCCTCGCCCACGTCGCCGTGGACAGGGCCGGCCCGGCCGACGCGCTGCGTCAGGCCACCGGCGTGGCTGGGGCCCGGCGAGTCCGGGATACCGGCCCCGTCCACCTGCCGGAGGGGCCGCACGGTCCACCAGGACCAGGTACTCGACGACGACGACGCCTACGACCACGGGATCATCCACTCGGACGAGGGCATGGCGGAGCTGATCCGGCTCGCGCTCCCTCGGCGGCGCGATGATGCAACGATGTACCGGGTTGCCTGACGCACGCGCCGCGATCTTCGTACACTTGTACGGGTGATACCTGCCGCACTGCTGCCGTCACCCGTGATGCCGCTGTCCGATCCGCGTCTGGATCGAGCGGGAGTGGAGGTGCGGCTGAAGCGGGACGACGTCATCCATCCGCTGGTGCCGGGGAACAAGTGGCGCAAGCTCATCCCGAACCTGCGGGTGGCCCTCGCCGAAGGGCATTCCCGGCTGCTCACCTTCGGCGGCGCCTACTCCAACCACGTCCGCGCCGTCGCCGCGGCGGCGGCCGCCTGCGGGCTGTCCAGCGTGGGCGTCATCCGCGGCGACGAACTGGCCCGTGCGCCGCGCAACTGGTCCCTGAGGCAGGCCGAGGACCACGGCATGGCACTGACCTTCGTGGACCGGGCCTCCTACCGCCGCATTCTGGGCAGCCTGGACGATCAGGTCACCCGCCGGCGCCTCGCGGCCGAGTGGGGCCGCTGCTACGTGCTCCCCGAAGGCGGGTCCAACGTGCTGGCGGCCCGGGGCGCGGCCGAGGTCGCCGCGGAGCTGCACGATCTGGGGCCCCGCGACGTGGTGTGCTGCGCCGTCGGCACGGGCGGCACCCTCGCCGGGATTGCCGCGGGTCTGCCCCCGGGGGCCCGGGCCCTGGGCATAGCCGTGCTGCGGGGCGCGACCTATCTGGACGGCGAGGTGGCGCGCCTCCACTCGCGGGGATGGGCTCGCCGTTTCGAGAACTGGCACATCGACCACGCCCACCACGGCGGCGGCTACGGCCGCGTCCCGGCGGACCTCGAGGCGTTCGCGGCGGACTTCGAGGACAGGCACGGCCTCCGCACAGAGCGCCGCTACGTGGCGAAGCTGCTGCACGCCGTCTACGACCTGGCCGGCACCGAGACGCTGCCGGCGGGCACCCGCATCACCGCCGTCATTACCGGCCCTCCGGAGCCTGAGTCGCTCTGACGGCTCTGACGGCTCTGACGGCTCAGCGCAGCCCACTGTGCAGATGTTCTCGCCGGAACCTGGCCGGTGGTACGCCGCACGCGGAGGTGAACGCGGTGTAGAAGCGGCTGACCGAGCCGAAGCCGGACACCGATGCCACGTGGGCGATCGGCAGGTCCGTGGTGACCAGCAGGCGGCGGGCCTCGGCCAGGCGGCACCGCGTGAGGTAGTCGCCGACCGTGGTGTGTACGACCTTGCGGAACTGGGCCATCGCGTAGCTGGGGTGCAACTGTGCCGCCGCGGCGATGTCGGCGACGGTGACAGGCTCGCGGAAGTGTTCGGCGATGTGCTGCACCATGGCGATGACCTGGCGCAGCGCGGGGGCGCCTCCGGTGTAGTGGCGCACCGGTTCGCCAAGCGTGGCCAGGGCGAGCCGGCGTACCCGGGCCTCGACTTCGAGCATGGCGATCCGGTGGCGTTCGGGCTGGCCGCTGGCCAGATCGCCGGCCCACTGGGCGAAGTTCGCCGGATCGGCCGCCGCAGCGGCCGATGGCGCGGAGACCAGTGGTGTGCCGGACAAGAGGCGGCTGACGAGAGGGTCGGGCAGCCCCCAGCGCAGGAATTCGGCGAAGGGCACGTAGATCCAGTGGACGCGCGTCGCTGTGTTCGCGACGAGTTGGTGAGGCACGGCGGCCCAGAACGCGGCCACGCTTCCCGGGCCGACCTCGACCGGCACCCCGCCGAACAGGTAGAGCATCGTGCCGCCCTCGGCCACGAGGTTGATCTCCAGGTCGTCGTGCTGATGGGCGGCGTCCATGAGCACGGGCTCGCCGGCCCAGCCGGTGAGGCGTGACGGTTCGATCGACGACGGGATCTGAGGATCCAAGAAATCCTCGCTCTCATCGATGAAGACTTCGCGGTTCCTAGGCTCCTATCGTCGCATGTGGTGTCGCACCGGCTGCCGTCGGCCGCCGGTTCTGTGTGCGGTGCGATGACGCGGGCGGGCAGTCCGCGGTGAGGAGTCTTGAAGTGTTCTCTCTGGGCATCGTCGGGTGCGGGCAGTTCGCCGGATCGTTCGCCAAGCTGTGGCGACTGCACCCTGGCGTGGGTGACATTCTGGCCACCGACCTGCTGCCGGAGCGGGCCGCGCGGCTCGCCGCCGACCACGATCTCGCCGGGACCCTCCCGTCGTACGAGGCCATGCTGGACTCGGCCGTTGACGCGGTCGCGATCTTCACCCAGCGCTGGACGCACGGCCCGCTCGTCGTCCAGGCGCTGCGCGCGGGCAAGCACGTCTACTCGGCGGTGCCGATGGCCATCACCGAGGAGGAGATAGCGGCCATCGTCGAGGCGGTGAAGGAGACGGGGCTGACGTACATGATGGGCGAGACCAGCCACTACAACCCGGCAGTCGTCTACGCCCGCCAGCGGGCCGCCGAGGGCGCCTTCGGCCGGCTCTTCTATGCCGAGGGCGACTACGTCCACGACATGGACCTCGGCTTCTACGAGGCCTACCGGTACAGCGGCGGCGAGAACTGGAAGGCCACGGCCAGTTACCCGCCGCTGCTGTATCCGACCCACTCCCTCGGCGGAATACTGGGCGCCTGGCAGACCCACGCCACGAGCGTGAGCGCGATCGGGGTCGTCGACGACCGCGGGGACGGGGTCTTCGACCGGGCGATCAGCCAGTTCGGCAACGACTTCTCCAACGCCACCGCGCTGTTCGAGGCGGCCGACGGCGGCTCCTTCCGCACCAACGAGTTCCGCAGGGTCGGATATCCCTCCTGGATACGGGAATCGCGATTCCGGTTCTTCGGAACCGAGCGGAGCCTGGAGCAGCTCGCGACGGTCAGCGTCTGGCAGGACAAGGAGCGCGTGGAGGACATCACCGAGCATCTGCGCCCCACGGCCACTCTCTCCCCGGACGACCCCTCGCTGGCCCACATCGACCCGGCCCTGCGGGACGCCTTCGCGTCCGGAACGGCGCCGGTCCACGACCGCTCCCGGCTGCCGCGCGAGTTCGCCCATGCCCCCAACGGTCACGAGGGCAGTCACCACTTCCTGGCCGACGACTTCGTGAGGGCCGTCACCACCGGCTCCCTCCCTCCGGTCAATGCCTGGGTCGCCGCCCGCTACACCCTGCCCGGGGTTGTCGCCCACCAGTCCGCCCTCCAGGGTGGCGCCCGGCTGGAGATCCCCGACTTCGGAGAGGCCCCCGCCTGACCGGACGCGGAACCCCGGCCCGGATGGAGTGTGGGCGTGCTGGTGAGCCCGGCAGCTGTGAGGCTGCCGGGCCTACTGACGCGTGGGGTCAGGCTGCGTTGTCCATCGGGTTGAGGGTGACCGCCTAGCCGAGGTGGTTGAGGGGTGCGCGAGCCGGCCGCCGGTCGGGTTCGACGCACAACGCCACAACGCCACCACACCAACCCGCCTGCCCCATAGGGGAATTCGCGAAGCTTGAGGCCGGCCGCGCGCGAGATGCGGAAAGCGATTCGAACTGGTGAACCATTTCCGGAGTGAAACGCCGCGGGAAAAGCTGGCGCACGAGGGTTGACGGGGTTCGCGAGGTGCGCCTAGCTTGCCTGATAAGCAGTTATCAGAAGATAATAAGCCGATCTTCCAGCCGTCCGGTGCTACCCCGTGCGGGGGAGAGGAGTTTGGCATGGAATCCATGGGGATTTCGGCGCAGAGTATCGCGATGCGGTTCACGCACCGGGGCCAGGAGCAGACCGTTCTGGAGAACCTCAACATCAAGATCGACCCCGGCAGCTTCGTCACCCTGCTCGGCCCTTCCGGCTGCGGGAAGAGCACCCTCCTCAAGATACTTGGCGGGATTCTCTCCCCCACCTCGGGAGAGGCGTTCATCGGCAACCGTCCAGCCGCCGAAGCCGTAAAGGAGCGGCGGATCGGTCTCGTTCCCCAGAAGCCATCCCTACTGCCCTGGAAAACCGCCCTTCAGAACGCCGCGATGCTCCGGCAGATCGCCGCCGGCGAGCGCGCCTCTCAGGCGGCGAGCGCCGCCGAGCGAGCGCTTGAGATGGTCGGACTCCTCGCCGCCCGCGACAAACTCCCGCACGAGCTGTCCGGTGGCATGGCCCAGCGGGTGTCCATCGCCCGCGCCCTTGCCATGGACCCCGCCATTCTGCTCATGGATGAGCCCTTCGGCGCCCTGGACGCCATCACCCGCGACGTGATGAACGAAAAGCTCGCCGAGATCTGGGCGGCGACCGGAAAGACCGTCGTCTTCGTCACGCACTCGATTCCCGAAGCGGTCTTCCTCTCCGACACCGTGCATGTGATGGGCGCCAACCCCGGCCGTGTCATCGACACGCTGGAGGTCGCCCTGCCCCGGCCCCGCAACCGGGAGGTCTTCGCCGACCAGCGGTTCGGCGTCTACACCTCCCGGCTGCGCGAACAACTCGAACCGAAAGCGACGGTCTGACGATGACGCTCGCAGAGGAGACCGCACGGAGGAAGACGACCCCCACCATCGGCGGCCGGCGCCGTGGCGCGGTCCGTTCCTGGTGGCACCGGTCCTGGCCCAGCATGGCCGTCATCGTCGGTGCCTGCGTGGTGTGGGAGCTGTGGGTCGAGGTCTTCGACGTTTCCGAGTTCACGCTCGCCAAGCCCAGCGAGATCCTGGCCGAGACGGAACGCTCCAAGGACATGCTGCTCGACGCGGCCTGGGTGACCACCGAGGAGATCCTGTACGGCTTTCTGCTCAGTCTCGCCGTGGGAGCCCTGCTTGCGGTGCTCATCGTCCGCTTCTCCTGGCTCGACCGCGCCCTCTATCCGCTCATCGTGCTTTTCCAGGTGGTGCCCAAGGTGGCACTCGCGCCCATCTTCATCCTCTGGTTCGGCTACGAGCTCGCGCCCAAACTGCTCCTCATCGTGGTGATCGCTTTCTTCCCGATCACCCTCAACATGATCGTCGGCCTCCGGGCCGTCGACCAGGACCTGCTGATGCTCATGCGGTCTGTGGGCTCCAGCCGGAACCAGATTCTCCTCAAGGTGCAGATTCCCACCTCCCTTCCCTACCTTTTCGCCGGAATGCGCATCGCCATCACCCTGGCGGTCATCGGTGCCGTGGTCGCGGAGTTCGCCGGCGCGTCGGACGGGCTGGGCTATCTCATCCAGTTCGCCTCCACCCAGCTCGACACGCCGCTCATGTTCGCGGCGTTGACCGGCGTCTCCCTGCTCGGACTGATCCTCTACTACGGCCTCTCCCTCTTCGAATTCGTCCTGGGGAAGCGGTTCCCGCACATCACGGCCGCCGACAAGTGACATCCCGCTACCGCCAACCGCCACCCTTGCCAGCAAGGAGTTCCCATGCGCCTCCCCGCGAGAAAACCCACCGCCCTGTTCGCTGGTGCGGTCTCCGTGGCACTGCTGCTCACCGCCTGCGGCTCGGACGACGATAACGGCGGAGGTGACGCCGGCGGTCTCGACACCGTCACCGTGCAACTCGACTACCAGCTCCGCGGAAACCACGGCATGTTCTACGTCGCCGACGAGCTCGGCTATTTCGAGGACGAAGGCATCGACGTCGAGGACATCAGAACCGGCACCGGCTCTCCGGACGCCCTGCGGCTCGTCGGTGACGGCGGCGCGGACTTCGGCTTCGCCGACCTGCCGTCGCTCGTCACCGCCCGCTCCCAGAACGTGCCCGTGAAGGCGCTGGTGGCGGTCAACCAGTCCTCCCCGCTCGCCATGTGCTCGGTCAGGGACAAGGTGCGGCTCCAGGACATCGACGACCTGCGTGGCCTGACCGCCGGAATCCACTCGGCCGGCTCGACCTTCATCTTCTACGAGACGCTGCTGGCCGCCAACGGAATCGAACGGGATGAACTGGAGGAGGCCAGCGTCACCCCGCCGTACGAGAACTACCTGATTCAGGGCCGGGTCGACACCGTCCCCTGCTACATCGACGCCGAGGTGCCCACGCTGGAGGACGCCGCGGGCGGCGAGGGCTCGCTCGACGTGCTGCTCGGCTCCGACCACGGCTACGAGGTCTACGGCTCCGGCCTGTTCACCACCGACGACCTGATCGCGAACGACCCGGACCTCGTGCAGCGCTTCACCGACGCCTACCTGCGGGCGTTCCAGTACGTCATCGACCACCCGGCCGAGACGGCCACGCTGCTGAGCGAGACCTCCCCCGAACTGGCCGACAGCGCCGACCTCTTCGAGCGTCAGCTCCAGGCCGACATCGACCACACCTTCACCAGCGACCTCACCGAGGAGCAGGGCATCGGCGCCATGGACGAGGCCATGTGGCAGTCGACCATCGACACCCTCGCCGAGCAGGGTGCCCTGCGCGGCGGCCCCCCCGCCGCCTCGGACGTGTACGACGCGACCTTCCTCGAGAACCACAAGGACGGCTCCTGATCCCCGGTCCGGTCCGTCCGTCCCATCGGGCGGCGGACTCATGGAAAGCGACGCAATGACCACCACGGTTGAGAAGAACGGACGCCACGCGGAGATCGCCGGTGCCGGCTTCGCGGGCCTGACCGCGGCCACCGCGCTCGCCCAGCGCGGCTGGACGGTACGGGTCCACGAGAAGGGCGCGCACCTGCGCGAGCAGGGCGCCGGCATCGTCCTGTGGCACAACAGCCTCAAGGTCCTCAAGGCCATCGACGCCTACGACGGGGTGATGGCCGATTCGATGACCCCGCCCTGGTACGAGACGCGACGCCAGCACCTCAGCGTCTCGCACGAGGACTTCGGCGGCATGCCCTGGCGCACCATGACCCGCCCGCACCTGCACAAGGTGCTGCTGGAGACGGCGCTGCGGGCGGGAGTGGAGATCCGCACGGGCTCCGAGGTCGTCGCCGCCGACCCCCGGGGCGGCCTCACCCTCGCCTCCGGCGAAGTCCTCACCGCCGACCTGGTGGTGGGCGCCGACGGCGTACGCTCCCCGGTCCGGGACTCCGCCGGCTTCGAGCAGGAGCGCTGGAAGTCCCAGGACGGCATCTTCCGCTTTCTCGTGCCGCGCTCCAAGGAGGAACTGGGAGGCGAGGACGAGTGGGACAACGTCATCGACTTCTGGAACCTGGAGCCCCGCTACCTGCGGGTGCTGTACGTGCCCTGCAACGAGCGCGAGCTGTACATCGCGCTCGGCGCCCCGCGCGCCGACGAGCAGGCCACGCGCACCCCCATCGACCTCGGCCTGTGGACGGGCACGTTCCCGGACCTCGCCCCGGTGCTGCGCCACGCGCACGCCGCGTCCGATCCGCGGTACTACGGCTACCAGACGACCTTCCTCCCGGAGTGGACCCGCGGCGTCGTCGCCCTGGTGGGCGACGCCGCACACGCCATGTGCCCGGCGCTCGCCCAGGGCGCCGGCTGCGCGATGGCCAACGCCTACACCCTCGCCGTCGCCGCCACCGAGGCCGAGCGGAGCGGGATCGCGGAGGCGCTGCACGCGTGGGAGCGCTGGGAGCGGCCGATCACCGACCGCTGCCAGAAGCGCTCCGCCGACTTCGCCACCACCCGCGGCATGGCACAGGGCAACCAGTTCACCCTCGAAGCCCTCGAAACCGCCCTGTACGACCCGACCAACCCCAACCGCCACGCCCTGGCGCTCGCCCGGGACTGAGAAGGAGCTGAGCAGCATGTCAGCCGAGCAGTCGGTGCTCGAACACTACCGGGTCCGCCGCTGGGTGGGGCTGGTGGAGGAGATCTGGCACGAGAACGGGCCGGAGGCTTCGGTGCCGCTGGTGAAGGCCGTGAGCGGCGTCGTGATCAAGAACCCCTTCGCCGGCCACTGGGCCCAGGACCTGTCCGGCCTCACCGCGCCCAGCGCCGCCCTGGGCACGGCGCTCGGACTCCGGGCCGTCGCGCTGCTGGGCGGGCGCGAGGTGCAGAGCTACGGAAAGGGCGGGATCGCCGGGCTTGCCGGCGAGCAGGAGCACGTGGTCGCCTGCGTCACCACGGTCTTCGGCAACGCCCTGCGCGACGCGGTGGGCGGCGGTGCCGCCTGGATCAGCTCCGCGACCAAGTCCGCCGCGGCCGGCGCCAGCCTGGACCTCCCGCTCGCGTACAAGGACGAGCTGTACGTGCGCTCGCACTACGACGCGGTCACCGTCTCCGTCCCCGACGCGCCCCGCCCCGACGAGCTGCTCATCTGCGCCGCCGTGGCCACCGGCGGCCGGGTGCACCACCGCGTCGGCGGCCTGAGCGTGGCAGAGGCCCGCGCCTCGGCACGCGCCTGACCCCGACCCGAAGAGAAAGGCTTCCCATGTCCGGCCTGTACGAGCAGGACGACTCGATCGCCAACGTGCTGGACCGCGTTGCCCGCGCCCACCGCATCCTGGAGATGGAGGGGCAGGGCGACATGTCGATGGGCCACCTCTCCTACCGCGACCCGCACGGCCGCGGACTGTGGCTCAAACGCGGCAACCTCGGCCTGGAAGAGGTGCGGGGCGGCGACTTCATCCTCATCGACTTCGACGGCACCGTCCTTGAGGGCCAGGGCCTGCGCCACCTCGAATGGCCGCTGCACGCCGAGATCATGCGCGCCCGCCCGGACGTGAACGTCGTCGGCCACTCCCACCCCTTCCACGCCACCGTCTTCGGCGCCGGCAACGCCGAGCTCACGCCCGTGCACAACCACGGCGTGTGGTTCGCCGAGCACGGCGTCCCTCGCTTCGACTCCACCAGCCACATCATCACCACCCCCGAACTGGGCCGGGACGTCGCGCGCGTACTCGGCGCCGCCGAAGCGGTCCTCCTGGCCCACCACGGCGTCTCCTTCGTCGGACGGACCGTCAAGGACGCCACCCTGGCCGGGATCTTCCTGGAGTGGTCGGCGAAGTTCCAGCTCGCGCTCGCCGGCTCGGGCCTGCCGTACGACGTGCCGGACCGGGAGGAGAGCGTCGAGAAGAACCGGCGCATCCACCCCGACCGGGCCCGCGACAACTACTGGATGTACTTCAACCGCAAGCTCGACCGCAAGGAGTCATCAGCATGAGCATCCCGCAGACCAGCGCGGTCATCGGCGCCGGAAGCATGGGCCCCGGCATCGCCGCCCTGCTCGCCCGCTACGGGTCACAGGTCCGGCTCAACGACGTCAGCCAGGAGGCGCTGACCCGCGCCGAAGCCACCTGCGCCGCCGTCGTCACCCACCTCGACGAGCTGGACGTGCCGGTGACCCCCGGCGGCTCGGTCGTCCTCGAGGCCGACCTCGCCAAGTCCCTGGAGGGAGCCGACTTCGTCATCGAGGCGATCCCGGAGAAGCTGAGCCTCAAGAAGACCGTCCTGGCGCAGATCGAGGCGGCGGTACGCGACGACGTGATCATCGCCACCAACACCTCCGGCATCCCCATCTCGGACATGGCGGTGGCCCTCGCACACCCCGGCCGCTTCATCGGGATGCACTGGTCCAACCCGCCGCACCTGATCCCCATGATCGAGGTGGTCAAGGGCCGCGACACCTCCCCCGACATCGAGGAACGCCTCGTCACCATCGTCGAGTCCTTCGGGTTCGAGGCGGTGCGCGAGCAGGAGGTGCCCGGCTTCATCGAGAACCGGGTGCTGTACGCCGTGCTGCGCGAGTGCCTGTCCCTGGCCGAACAGGGCGTCGCCTCCCAGAAGGACCTGGACACGTGCGTGAAGTGGGGCATCGGCTACAAGCTCGCGGTCATCGGCCCGATGCGCCTGCTCGACATGGCGGGTCTCGACATCTACGAGGCCGTCGGCAGCTACCTCAACCGCGAACTGTCCACCGAGACGGGCATCTCCTCCCTGGTCACCGACCTCACCTCGCAGGGCAAGCTCGGCATGAAGACCGGCGACGGCCTCTACCCCTACGGAGAGGGCGACGTCGCCGCGAAGCGCGCCCAGATCGTGCGCGGCCTGGTGAAGGTGCGCAAGGCGCTGTCCGCGATCGACCCGGTCTGAACGCCGCGATGAGCCGCGACCCCTCCATCCCCCACATCCCGCCCATCACCGGCGTGGAGTTCGTGCACGCCGGTGGGACGGGGCTGTGTGTCCGCGACCGGGGGCCGGCCGGCGCCCGGCCCGCGGTGGTGCTGCTGCACGGCACCACCGCCACGCTCGGCGTATGGGACGAGGTGGTCTCCCGGCTGGGCCCCGGCGTACGGACCCTCGCCGTGGACCAGCGCGGCCACGGCCGCAGCGACCGGCCGCCCGGGGCGGGCTACGGCGCCGAGGAGTACGCCGCCGACATCGCCGCGCTGCTGCGGGAGCGCGGCGCCGGCCCGGCCGTGGTGGCCGGCCACTCGCTCGGCGCCCGCAACGCGGTGGCGCTCGGAGCCCGGCACCCCGACCTGGTGGCCGGTGTGGTGGCGGTGGACTACACGCCGTTCACCGAACCCGAGGTGCTGGACGCGCTGCACGACCGGGTCCGCGCCGGGAACCGCGCCTTCTCCTCCCCGCGGGAAGTGGAGTGCTACCTGCGTGAGCGGTATCCGCTGCTGCCCGCCGCGGCCGTCCGGCGCCGCCTGCGCTACGGCTACCGGCCGGCGGAGGACGGGTGGCGACCGCTGGCGGAGCCGCGCGCCATGCTGCTGACCGTCGAGGGCCTGCGCCGCGACTTCGACGCCGAGACCCGCGACATCGGGGTGCCGGTCACGCTGATCCGCGGGGAGCACAGCCGGATCGTGTCGCCCCGCGCCTTCGAAGCCACCCGGGAGCTGCGGCCGGACGTTCGTGCCGTGCGGCTGCCCCACCTGGACCACTACGTGCCGGAGGAAGACCCGGTGGCCGTGGCCCGGGAGATCCACCGCATGCTCGACCGGGTGGCGGTGCGGGGCCACCCGTCCTGAGCGACTGTTCCGAAAACCGCCGAACCCCTCCGAGCCTCCGGACCCGGAATACCTGAGAGGAAACCTCCATGCCCCTGAACATCAAGGATCTGTCCGTCCGCGCCCGCGCGTTCGGTCCGGGCGAACGCATCCCGGACCTGCACGCCGCGGACCACGGCAATGCCGCGCCGGAGATCGATATCAGCGGTGTTCCGGAGGGAACGGTCGAACTGGCTCTCATCGTCCACGATCCCGACGCGCCGCTGCCGCACGGCTTCACCCACTGGGTGGTCTACGGCATCGAGCCCGCCGCGACCGCCGCGAGCGTGTCGCCCATGGCCGCCGGCTCCTTCCGCGAGGGCCCCAACTCCCTTGGCGAGAAGGCGTGGACGGGTCCCCAGCCGCCCTCGGGCCACGGAACGCACCACTACTATCTCTGGGCATACGCCCTCGACACCGCCGTCTCGGGCGAGCCGACGCGGGAGGACTTCCTCGCCGCATACGGCGAGCACATCATCGAGCAGAACCGGCTCGTCGGCACGTACTCCGCCTGATGCGCCGCCGGTCACCATTCGCGAGGAAGGGCAGTACAAGGTGAGCGAAGGGCGGGAACGGACTCCCGGAGTGGACAGCGCCCGGCGGGTGCTGAAGGTCCTCCTCCTCTTCACCGGAAAAAGCGCGGAACTGAGCGTCGAGGAGATCGCCCGTTCCGTCGGCATCTCGACGCCGTCCGCCTACCGTTTCCTCTCCCTGTTGCGGGAGATGGACATGGTCGAGGAGAGCGGCCGGGGCGGCTATGTGCTCTCGCCTCGCATGCTCCTGCTGGCACGCAGCGCCGAGCAGACGTTCCCGGTGTCAACGCTGGTGCGCCCGCTGGTGGAGCGGCTCTCGCGATCCACGGGAGAGGCCGCGCTGGTGATCCGGCGGGTCGGTGACTTCGCGACCTGCGCGGAGATGAGCCAGCCGGAGCACACGGTCCGGCTCTCCTTCGAGCCGGGGCACATCATGAGCCTGCACCGAGGCGCCGGGCCGAAGGTGCTGCTCGCGGCGATGGGGGAGGTGTGGGCGCGGGGCTATTTCGGCCGGCTGCGCCCGCCTCCGCCGGAGGCGGAGCGCGAGACGGTGCTGTCCGAGCTGCCGGGCATCACGGACCACGGCTGGGCCAGGAGCGAGAGCGAGGTGGACGAGGGAGTGTGGGCGGTGGCCGCGCCGATCGTGGTCGCGGGCAAGGTGCTGGCCGCGGTCAGCGTGGCCGGCCCTCAGTTCCGGATCGACGAGAAGCGCGGCGAGGACATCATGCGTCAGGTGGTCGCGGGCGCCGCCGAACTCTCCGACTCCCTCAGCACCTGGCGCCTCTGAGGGCCACCGCTCAGGCCGACTGCCCCTGCCTGCCGGTCGTAGGTCTGATGAATCTCCAGTTCAGATCGGTGCGCATATGGAACCTCTGGACATGAGTGGGTGGTGGGACTATACATTCATCTCATGACACGGGCGCTGACTCGTTCGAGTGTCACGTGACGAGGGCGGCTCCTGGAGACAGGGCTCCGCCACTCGGCGGAGCTCGATGGGACGTGGCTGGCGCGTTCACGTAGGGAGCCAACGCATGGAGAGTGTCGTTCCGCGCCGCGCGGTCGAAGGTGACCTCTCGTGGGCGAACCACGAGGGAGGCGTGCTGATCCATCGCGGCGCGACCGTGGTCCGGGTGTCGTGGGAAGCGAAGGGGGTCGTGCGGGTCGGCGCACGGTGGAAGGGCAGCGGCGTCCCGTCGTTCGACGACGGGCCCATGCTCGATCCGGGACGCTCTCGGCACGCCGTGCGCTTCAGCGCACAGGAGTCGGAGCAGGAGCTTGTCCTGTCCGATGGAACGCTGGCGCTGCACGTCGACCGCTCGACCGGCGGTCTCTCGTATCGCAACAGCCGCGGCGAACTGCTGTTCGCCGAGCAGGGTGCGGCCGGAGGCGACATGGAACCGAGGGCGGACGGGGACGGATTCCAGGCCCGGCTCGCCCTCACCGTCTCCGGAGATCAGGCCCTGTACGGCCTCGGTCAACATGAGGACGGCGTCCTCGACCGCCGGGGCCGCCACCTCGACCTCTACCAGCACAATCTGAAGGTCCCGGTTCCCTTCCTCCTCTCGTCGCGCGCCTGGGGGCTGCTGTGGCACTGCTACTCGGCGATGAGCTTCGACGATGACGTCTCGGGCACCACCCTGCGGGCCGACTGCGTCGACGAGACCGACTACTTCGTCATCGCCGGCGACACCATGGACGATGCCATCGCCGGTTACCGCCACCTCACCGGCGCGGCGGCCATCCCACCGCGCTGGGCGTTCGGCTTCGTCCAGTCCAAGGAGCGCTACGAGACGCAGGAGCAGGTGCTGTCGGTCGCGCGCCGCTACGCGGAACTCGGGCTTCCGGCGGAGTGCATCGTCGTCGACTGGCAGCACTGGCCGGACGGGCAATGGGGTCAGAAGTCATTCGACGCGCATCGCTTTCCCGACCCGCAAGGAATGTGCCGCGAGCTGCACGAGCTCGGGACCAAGGTCATGATCTCGGTCTGGCCGCACCTGGAGGACGGCGGTGCCGACCACGCGGAGCTGCGAGCGGCCGGCAAGCTGCTCGGCGACGGCCGCACCTACGACGCGTTCGACCCCGAGGCGCGGACCCTCTTCTGGGAACAGATACGCACAGGCCTGCTCACGCACGGGATCGATGCCCTATGGTGCGACTGCTCCGAACCGTTCGAGGCCGACTGGCAGGGTGCCGACAGGCCCGGTCCCGAGGAGCAGCGCGCGATCAACGTCGGCGCCGCCGAACGCTACCTCGGGCCCCGCAGGGCGAACGCCTACTCCCTGGCGCATGCCCGTGGCATCTGGGACGGCCACCGCGCCTCGGGCTCCTCCAGCCGGATGCTGAACCTCACGCGCTCGGCCTATCCCGGCCAGCAGCGCTACGGCACGTTCGCCTGGTCCGGCGACATCTCGGCCTCCTGGGACACGCTCTCCCGGCAGGTCGCCGAGGGGCTCAACTTCACCGCCTCAGGGCTTCCCTACTGGACCTGCGATGTCGGCGGCTTCTTCGTCAAGCCCGGCCAGGCCTGGTTCGCCCGCGGCGAATTCCCCGACGGCGTCGACGATCCCGCCTACCGGGAGCTCTTCCTCCGCTGGTTCCAGTACGGCTGCTTCCTCCCGATGTTCCGAGTCCACGGCAGCGACACTCCTCGCGAGATCTGGCACCTCGGCAAGCCGGGCGAGGTCGTCTACGACACGCTCGTACGCTTCATCGAGTTGCGTAAGGCGCTGGTGCCCTATCTGTACGCGGTCGCGGGCGCCGTGTATCTCGAGTCGTCGACGATGATGCGAGCGCTCGCCTTCGACTTCGCGCACGATCCTGGTGCCCTGCGCGTCGACGACCAGTTCCTCCTGGGACCGTCGCTGATGGTCTGTCCCGTCACCCGGCCCCAGGGCGTCGGTTCCAGCGCCGGGACGACTCGGTCGGTGTACCTGCCCGCGGGCACCGCGTGGATCGACGCATGGACCGGTGACCTCCAGGACGGCGGCGTACGAGTCGAAGCTCCGGCCCGGCTCGAGACGATTCCCGTGTACGCGAGGGCGGGGACGATCCTGCCCCTCGCTCGTCCGGATGGCGATCTCGACGTCCTGGTGTTCCCGGGGGCCGACGGCACGTTCGGTCTCTACGAGGACGACGGCGACGGCTGGGGTTACGAGATCGGCGAGTACAGCCGCACCACGTTGCGCTGGATCGATGCGCAGCGCACGCTGGTGATCGGCGCGCCGCAAGGATCCCGTCCTGGCGGCCCGGCCACCCGGACCCTCCACGCGAGGCTCGTCCGCCCCGGGCACGGGTGGCGAAGCGACGCCGGGGGGTCCGTCCAGGTCGGATACCACGGCGAGGAGGTACGGGTTCAGCTCGCGTGATGACCGGCGACCGCCCGCGACCCCCACTTTCACGTAACGCCCATCGCGGCACAGAACACACCGAGGGATGTACCTCTGCATGAGCAAACAGGCAATTATCGTTCGCGGCGGCTGGGACGGACATCAGCCCGAGGCGGCCACTGAGCTGTTTCTGCCTCACCTGGCCCGTAACGGCTTCGCATGGGAGATCTTCGACTCACCGGCGATCTACGCGGACGCGGACCGTATGGCAGCCGTCGACCTGGTCGTGCAGTGCATGACCATGTCGACGATCGAACAAGAACAGGCCCGTGGACTGAGCGCGGCGATCGAGGCCGGCACCGGCTTCGCTGGCTGGCACGGTGGCATCATCGATTCGTACCGGGCGAGCGACGCGTATCTGCACATGATGGGGGCCCAGTTCGCCAACCACCCGGGCAAGCACCCGGACGAACGGACCGGCGAGCAGTCCGACTACTACATACCGCATCGGATCGAGATGCTGCCCGCGGCGGCCGATCACCCCATCACCGCCGGGCTCGACAGCTTCGACCTCGTCACCGAGCAGTACTGGGTTCTGAGCGACGGGTTGCTCGATGTCCTGGCGACGACGACGCTGCCGGCGCGCCCGTGGGATCCGTGGCACCAGCCGCACACCTGTCCGGCCGTGTGGACCCGCAACTGGGGTGCGGGACGCATCTTCGTGAGCACGCCGGGTCATCGAGTCGAGATCCTCGAGAACCCGAATGTCCGGACGATCATCGAACGGGGAATGCTATGGGCCAGCCGCTGAGAATCGGGCTCGTCGGCGCCGGCGTCATCAGCCGGCAGTACCTGGAGACGATCGCCCGGCTCGACGATCTCGAGCTCGTCGCCGTCGCCGATCTCGACGGCAGCCGCGCCGCCGCGGCGGCCGACGAGTACGGCGCGCGGGCGGTGACCGTCGAGGAGATGCTGCGACGCGATGACATCGACGCCGTGCTGAACCTCACCATTCCCGCGGCCCACGCCGAGACGTCACTGGCGGCGATGGAGGCGGGCAAGGCCGTCTACGTCGAGAAACCGCTGGCCGCCACGGTGGAGCAGGGCCGCGTGATGCTGGAGGCCGCGTCCGCCGCCGGCGTCATCCTCGGCAGCGCGCCCGACACCGTCCTCGGCACCGGTGTTCAGACCGCCCGCGCGGCCATCGACGAGGGCATGATCGGGACGCCGCTCAGCGCCACGGCCACGATGGTGACACCGGGTCATGAGCGCTGGCACCCGTCGCCGGACTTCTACTACCAGCCAGGCGGCGGCCCCCTCCTCGACATGGGGCCCTACTATCTGACGTCGCTGGTGACACTGCTCGGGCCGGTCGTGAGCGTCGTCGGCGCCGCCAGCGCCATCCGGAGCGAACGTGTCATCGGGTCGGGGCCGCGGGCGGGCGAGCGGATACCCGTGACCACCCCCACACACGTGACCGGAGCGCTGACGCACGCCTCGGGTGCGATATCGACCCTGCTGATGAGCTTCGACGCGCT
Source organism: Streptomyces sp. 6N223 (assembly GCF_052246635.1). Lineage (NCBI taxonomy): Bacteria > Bacillati > Actinomycetota > Actinomycetes > Kitasatosporales > Streptomycetaceae > Streptomyces > Streptomyces sp. 6N223. The sequence continues at coordinate 190,604 of NZ_JBQQCA010000005.1, forward strand.
GTCCACCCATGCCGCCAACATCGAGGTGCACGGGACGGATGGTTCGCTGACCGTGCCGGACCCGAACCTGTTCAGCGGCGACGTCGAACTGGACACGGGTTCGGGCTGGAAGGTGCTGCCCGTCTCGGCGGGGTACCGGCGGGCCGGCCGCGGCTACGGTCTGGCCGACCTCTTCTGGTCGGGTGCGTTCGCCGGTGATCCGTCGGCGGGCCGGGCCCAGGGCGTACTCGGCTTTCATGTCCTCGAGGTGATGGAGGCGGTGCTGACCGCCGCGGCCGAAGGCCGGTCCGTCCCGGTCACGAGCACCGTCGATCGCCCGGAGGCTGTTCTCCTCGACGATCGATGACGCGCTGTGGGTGTTGGGGGGTCGGCGTTCGGCGCGGGAGCCGAACGCCGGCCCCGTGCCCGGCCCGGCCCGGAGTCAGTCGTCGGCCGGCTCCGGCGCGGCCGTGGACTCGTCGTCGTCGGGCAGATCGCGCAGGGATTCCTCGACGCCGACCAGGTGGTTGGCCATCCGGATGCGCGCCGTCTCGGAGTCGTGCGTCCGGAGGGCATTGAGGATCGCCACGTGCTCCTCGTGCGTGCGCAGGTCGGCGCCCACCTCGTGGAGGCTGCGCCAGAGCCGGCCACGCACCGTGCGGCCGGCGAACGCCTCGACCAGCCCGGCGAGGACCGGATTGTCGCTGTGCGCGGCGATGATGCGATGGAACGCGATGTCGATCTCGATGAGCCGCTCGTGCTCCTGAGGTGCCCGGCCGACGACCTGGGCCGCTTCGTCGAGCAGTTCTCCCGCCTCGCGGAGCGCCTCGTCGGTGATCCTGGTGGCGGCCAGCCGTGCCGCTTCGCATTCGAGGACCCGGCGCACGGCATGGGAGTTGGTGGCGGTGCCGTTGCCCTGGACGTCGACGACGAATCCCATCGGTGCCAGCAGCCGCGTCACGTCGAGGTTGGTGACGTACGTCCCGTCGCCCTGGCGGGTGTTGAGGATACCCAGGATGGACAGCGCGGAGACGCCCTCGCGCAGCGGGCCGCGTGAGACGCCCAGGGTTTCGGCGAGTTCCTTCTCGATCGGCAGGCGGTCGCCGGGGCGGAGCCGGCCATCGAGGATCATCCGCTTGATGCCGTCGACGACTTCTTCGGTGCGAGACATGACTGGAGTATGGTCCTAGTTCCCGGCGGCAGCGGCACCGGCAGCAACCGCCGGCTGTCCGGGCAGTGTTCGTGCCGGCACAGATGCCCAGTAGCGGCCGCCGGGAAATCGGAACTCCTCGACCGAGGCCGGATACATCTGAGTGGAGTAGCCAGGCTTGGCCGGAAGGACGTAGGCCGTGCCCGCACCGGCGTCGCGCACCACGCAGGGGTCGGTGAAGTGCTCGTGCAGGTGGTCGACGAACTCGGTGACGCGGTTGGTCAGGTCGCCGGAGACGGCGACGTAGTCGAGCACCGAGACGTGCTGGACCATCTCGCACAGACCGACGCCGCCGGCGTGTGGGCAGACCGGGACACCGAACTTGGCGGCGAGGAGCAGCACCGCGACGATCTCGTTGATGCTCGCCAGCCTGCCGGTGTCGAGCTGGCAGTAGTCGATCGCATCGGCCTGGAACAGTTGCTTGAACATCACCCGGTTGTGGCAGTGTTCGCCGGTCGCGACGCCGATGGGTGCCACCGCGCGCCGGATGGCCGCGTGGCCCAGAATGTCGTCGGGACCGGTCGGCTCCTCGATCCACAGCGGCTCGAACCGCGCCAGGGCGCGCACCCAGTCGATCGCATGCCCGACGTCCCACACCTGGTTCGCGTCGATCATGAGCCTGCGATCGGGCCCGATGATCTCGCGCGCGATGGCACAGCGGCGAATGTCGTCGTCCAGGTTGGCGCCGACCTTGAGCTTGAGGTGGCCGTACCCGGCGTCGACCGCCTCGTGGCACAGCCGGCGCAGCTTGTCGTCGTCGTAGCCGAGCCAGCCCGCCGAGGTGGTGTAGACCGGGAACCCGGTGCGTGCGAGGTCGGCCACCCGGTCGGCCTTCGTGCTCTCCTTGCTCCGGAGGATCTCCAGCGCCTCGTCGCGCGTCAGCACGTCGGAGAGATAACGGAGGTCGGCGACGTCGACCAGCTGCTCCGGGGTCATGTCGGTGAGCAGCCGCCACAGCGGTAGGTTCGCGTGGCGGGCGACCAGGTCCCACGAAGCGTTCAGTACGGCCGCGACCGAGAGGTGGACGACGCCCTTCTCCGGGCCCAGCCAGCGCAACTGCGAGTCCGACATGAGAGAGCGGTAGACGGCGCCCATGTCCGCCGCCATCGCGTCGACATCCCGGCCGATGAGCTGCTGGGCCTGCTGGACGGCCGCGGCGGCCACGATGTCGTTGCCCCTGCCGATGGTGAAGGTCAGACCGTGGCCCGCGAGTGGGGCACCCGTGGGGTCGGAGCCGTCGGTGTGCAGGACGACGTAGGCCGCGGAATGGTCGCCGTCCTTGTTCATGGCGTCCGATCCGTCGCCGGTGAGCGACGTCGGGAAACGGACGTCCTCAACGGTCACGGCGGTGATCTGCGGCATGGGCCGACCTTTCGCCTGATGTGCTAAAAGATCAGATGACTACCGCAGTGTAGGGACGACCTTCTCAATGCGTCAACAATCAGTGGTCCCCTCCAAGGTGGTGGCCCTGGGCGCCTGACCGTGGACGCACGGGCTCGGCGCGGTCGCCAGGAGTGCGATGGGTCGTCGCTCTCGCCGGTCGCCTCCGTCAAGAAGATTAGATGTTTGCGCTGCGATGGCGCCTCAACTGACGCCCTGGTTGCCGTGTTCGGCGTGATCCCGCACCACGGCGGTCCTGCCCTCCTGGCGGTGGGGCGGTTCCCGGCCCTCGCGCCGCGCTCGATGTCCCTGCACGTCGAGTGGCTTGATCCCTTCAGGAGGATGGCGGGCACCGGCGGTCCAGGCTGCCTGGCGTCCCACGTCGGTGAGAGTAAAGGTCTGACCTACGGAGCGTGATCGGAGACCCCGTCCGAGATGCTTCACCGTGCGGGCGGAAGCCGGATCGCACTGCTGCCTCAGGGCCGGGACGTGCGGACGAGCGCTGTGCAGGCGTGTCCGTAGCGGCCGGCGGAGCCGTGCGTCGCGTCCCCGCGGTCGGCGTGTCGTCGGGGGCTCGCACAGACTGTTGACACTGATTGATCTGACTTTTATGGTGACGCCGTCAGTGAACAGCGGAGATTGGCTGGTGCCCGACGATGAGGTCGACCGGTTGGGAACGCGCCACGCGCCGCGCCGGATCGTTGAGGGCAGGTCTGTCGCTGCCCGGGGCGGAGTCACGATGGTGACGCCGGTGGCGGCGAGACCGGCGCGAGAAACGATCCGGTCGCGCAGAACCGAGCGCGGCTGGGCAGGCGCAAAGAAGAGCTTCCGCCAGCATTGGCAGTTGTACCTGTTCATGGTTCCGTCGCTGGTGTACTTCGCCGTGTTCAAGTACATCCCGATGGCCAACAACGTGATCGCCTTCAAGAACTACACCAGGGGCGGTCCCGTTCCCGACACCCCTCGCTCCGGCGTGGCCGACTCGGGACGAGTGGCATCCCGCTGGCGAGACTGCGGAGCGTGAGGATGTCTATAGAAAGCGCGGCAAGGCCGGCACGGGTTCCGGCCGGGCGCCGCAAACGGGGTGCCGTGTCGAAGGAGACCATGCGCCGGAGGGCGCGGCGGAGCTTCGCGCGTCATTGGACGTTGTATCTGCTGATGGCGGTGCCGCTGACGCACATCGTGATCTTCAAGTAC
>NZ_JBQQCA010000006.1:0-167190 GCF_052246635.1 Streptomyces sp. 6N223
GCCATCCCCCGCAGCCGGCACCCTTGACGGGTCTCTGGGGTACTTCTACCTTGGGGGCGTTCATGACACTGGTCAGTGTTCAGGAACATGAACACCCGAGTGGCGGGAGGGCACGAGCCGTGCGCATAAGAGACATCCGCATCACGCCCGTGGCCTTCCGCGACCCCCCGCTCCTCAACGCGACCGGCGTGCACGAGCCCTGGGCGCTGCGCGCCATCGTCGAGGTGGTCAGCGACGACGGCATCACCGGCCTCGGCGAGACCTACGGCGACAGCTCCCACCTCGAACGCCTCCACGCCGCCGCCCGCGACATCGCGGAAGCCCGCATCGAGGTCCACGCCCACCACCGCCTCTACGCCGCCGTCGCCGCCAGCGTCGGCACCGCCGTCGTCACCGACGCCCACGGCCTCACCGGCGCGGGCAGCAACCAGAAGACCGTCGACGCCGTCTTCTCGCCCTTCGAGACCGCCTGCCTCGACATCCGCGCCCGCGCCGCCGGGCTGCGCGTCGCCGACCTCCTCGGCGGCCCGGTCCGCGACGCCGTCCCCTACAGCGCGTACGTCTTCTACAAGTGGGCCGCCCACCCCGAAACACCGGGCACGGAGGACCGCTTCGGCCCGGCGCTCGACCCCGAGGGCGTCGTCGCCCAGGCCCGCCTGTTCGTCGAGGAGTACGGCTTCGGCTCCATCAAGCTCAAGGGCGGCGTCCTCCCGCCCGACCAGGAGATCGAGGCCATCCAGGCGCTGCGCGAGGCGTTCCCCTCCCACCCCCTCCGCCTCGACCCCAACGCCGCCTGGAACGCCGCCACCTCCATCCGCGTCGGCAAGGCGCTGGACGGCGTTCTCGAATACCTGGAGGACCCCACCCCCACCATCGACGGCATGGCCGAGGTCGCCCGCGAGGTGCCGATGCCGCTGGCCACCAACATGTGCGTGGTCACCCCCGAGCACCTGCCGCCCGCCATCGACCGCCGCGCCATCGGCGTGCTGCTGACCGACCACCACTACTGGGGCGGGCTGCTGCGCTCCACCCAGATCGCGGCGTTGTGCGGCATCTTCGGCGTCTCGCTGTCCATGCACTCCAACACCCACCTCGGCATCAGCCTCGCCGCCATGACGCACCTGGCCGCCGCCACGCCGGGCCTCACCCACGCCTGCGACACGCACACGCCCTGGCAGGACGGCCAGGACGTCGTCGCCCCCGGCGCGCTGCGGTTCGTGGGCGGCGCCGTGCCGCTGCCGGACGGCCCCGGGCTGGGCGTCGAACTCGACCGCGACGCCCTGGCGGTCATGCACGAGCAGTACGAGCGCTGCGGCATCCGGCGACGCGACGACACCTCCTACATGCGGCGTTTCGCCCCCGCCTTCGAGCCCAAGCTCGCCCACTGGTGAGCGCCTTGAGCCTCTCGGGTCTCTTGAGCGCCGTGATCCCCCCATACCGCCGCAACGCCGCTCCATCCTCCGCATCGCCACGTACCCATATCCCCCCATAAGGAGCCGCGATGTCAGCTCTGGACTGGATCGTTGTCGCCCTCTACTTCCTCGTCGTCGTCGCCATCGGCTGGTGGGCCAGGAACCGCGTTCACACCGTTGCCGACTTCTTCACCGCCCGCGGCCAGATTCCCTGGTGGCTGTCGGGCATCTCCCACCACATGTCCGGCTACAGCGCCGTCATGTTCGTCGCCTTCGCCGCCGTCGCCTACGACTCGGGCCTGACGGTCTACGTCTGGTGGGCGCTGACCATCGGCCTCGGCGTCGGCGTCGGCGCCTTCCTCTTCGCCCCCCGCTGGAACCGGCTGCGCGCGAAACACGACGTCAAGTCCCCCCTGGAATACCTCGCCCGCCGCTACAACCTCCCCACCCAGCAGATGCTCGCCTACAGCGGCGCCGGCCTGAAGTTCGTCGACATCGCCGCCAAGTGGGTCGCGGTCGCCGTGCTGCTGGAAGGCTTCGCCGACATCCCCATGGAGTGGGGCATCATCATCACCGGCATCGCCACCATGCTGTACATGACGGTCGGCGGCCTGTGGGCCGATGTCCTCACCGACATGGGGCAGTTCGTCATCCAGGGCGTCGCCGGCGTCGCCATGCTGATCGCCGTCATGGCGGAGCTGGGCGCCGACTTCCCCTGGGCGATGTGGAGCGACCTGCCGTCCGACCACAACGACCCCATCAACGACACCGTCACCACCACGCTGGTGCTGGCGTTCCTGCTGGTGAAGACCTTCGAGTACAACGGCGGCATGTGGAACCTGGCCCAGCGCTACATGGCCTCCCCCTCCGGCTCCGAGGCCCGCCGCTCGGCCCTGCTCTCCAGCGCGCTGTGGCTGCTGTGGCCGTTCGTCCTCTTCCTGCCGATGTTCGCCGCCCCGCTGATCGTGCCGGGCCTGGACAACGGCGAGGAGTCCTACATCGCGATGGCCGAGGAGCTGCTGCCCGCAGGGCTCATCGGGCTGATGCTGGCGGGGTTCTTCTCCCACACCATGGCGATGGTCGCCTCCGACTCCAACGTGGTCACCGCCGTCATCACCCGCGACATCGCGCCCGTGCTGGCGCCGCGCGTACGCCGGATGAGCGAGGCCGCGCAGCTGATGTTCGCGCGGGTGACGACCGTGTCGTTCGTGTCGGTGAGCATGCTCATCGCGATCTCGACGGGCGGCGAGGGCTTCGTGCTCGACACGGTGGTGGAGCTGGTCGCGGCGACCATGGGGCCGATCTCCATCCCGCTGATGCTGGGCCTGCTGCCCTGGTTCCGGCGCAGCGGGCCCACCGCCGCGATCACCTCGTGGGCGGCGGGGATGGCGGTGTGGTACACCATCCGCTACATCGTGGAGGACGCCTCGCAGACGCAGATCGTCAGCTATCCGCTGCTGACCTCGCTCATCCTCTACGTCGTCGTCGGCCTGATACGTCCCGAGGGCAACGCCGGACGCGACGCGCTCATCGACTCCCTCACCACCGACCCGACCCCCTCGGAACAGCGCGCGAAGGCGGCGGCCGAGCCCGCACCGGTCACCTCGGACTGATCAGACTGATCAAATCAAACCGCGAAGGAGACGACCCGCCGCGGCCGGACGCGCACCACCAGCCGCAGCACCTCCTCCGGCTCGGGCGGCGGATCCTGGCCCAGATACTTATGGCTCAGCCGCCGCCCGAACTCCTTCTCCGGGTCCTCCTCCAGCTCCGCCGTGCCGCGGATCTCGATCGAGCGGTAGGGGTTCTCGGAGTCGAAGACGGACACGCTCACCCGCGGGTCCCGCCTGAGGTTCCGCGCCTTCTGCCGGTCCGCCCGCGTGGAGAACACGACCGTGTCGCCCTCGCGTCCGATCCACACCACGGAGGTCTGCGGCGCGCCGCCGGGCAGCAGGGTTGCCACTGTCGCGAAGTTCTTCCCGTCCAGCAGCGCGCGCGTCGCCTCGTCGAAGACGACCTCGTCTCTGTTCGTGTCTGCGTCTGCGTCTGCGTTTGCGTTTGCGCTCATGCCGGGGAAACGATCACTCGCGCCACCGCATTCCCACCCCGCGCGAGCCCTGCGGCGTAACCACGCGCCGCCCGTCCGCGCCCATACGCCGCCCGGCGCGGGTGGCATACGGAGGTATGGGCACCTATCGCACATACCGCACGCCGATCTACGACAGCACCCGCTGGTTCCGGCTCCGGCCGCGGCCGGACGACATCATCATCGCCACCCCGCCCAAGAGCGGCACGACATGGATGCAACGCATCACCGCCTGCCTCGTCTTCGGCGGTACCGGGCTGCCCGGACCGCTGCGGGAGGTGTCGCCCTGGCTGGAGTTCCTGCACGACGACCTGGACCTGGACGCCATGCTGGCCCGGCTGGAGGCCCAGGAGCACCGCCGCTTCCTCAAGACGCACCTCCCGGCCGACGGGCTGCCGCCGCTGCCGCCCACCGTGTCGTACCTGGTGGTCGTCCGGGACCTGCGGGACGTCGCCCTCTCCTTCCACCACCACATGGCCAGGACGGGGGTGCACGGCGCGCTGCCGCACGACCCGCGCGCGTTCTGGCGGGCGTTCTTCTCCGGCGAGCCGATGGGGCGCGGCGGCGGCATCACCCTGGAGCGGTTCACCGGGCACCTGACGTCCTGGTGGCGGCTGCGGCACGAGCCGCGCGTGCTGCTCGTCCACTACCAGGACCTGACCGACGACCTGGAGGGACAGATGCGGCGTGTGGCGGCCCACCTGGGCGTGTCGGTGCCGGCCGAGGACTGGCACGAGCTGGTAGAGGCCTGCCGCTTCGACGCGATGCGCGCCGAAGCCGCCCGCGTCCTGCCCGCGCTCGGCGCCGCCACCGAGGGCGGGCCGTGGTTCTTCCACCGGGGCACCAGCGGGCAGTGGCGGGGGGTGGTCACGGATGACGACCTGGAGCTGTACGACCGGGCCGTACGCCGCCTGCCCGACGGGCTGCGGCGCTGGCTGGAGGGTGAGCGACCACCCCGCCTCGGGCTCCCCGCGCAGGAACAGGCGGGGTGATCGCGGACAGCTCAGGGGCCGCCAAGGCGACTGGACGCTGCCACTGAGCCGTGGAGGCACGCGGTGTGCCTCCGCCCTTCCATACGGAGCGGGGGCCCGTTGGGTTCAACTCCCTCCCGGAGACTCCCTGGGGCCCTTGTACGGTCGCTGACATGACCCAGACCCACCTCACGCACATCCCCGAGCCCGAAGGCGTCTTCCCCATCCCCGGCTTCACGCACGTCGTCACCGGCCACGGCCGCCTGGTCGCGATCTCGGGCCAGGTGGCGTTCGACGAGTCCGGCGTCGTCGTCGGCGAGGGCGATGCGGAGGCCCAGGCCCGGCAGGTCTTCGAAAACCTCCGCCGCTGCCTGGCCGCCGCGGGGGCCACCTTCGAGGACATCGTCAAGTTCACCTTCTTCGTCACGGACGTCGCCCACCTGCCCGCCGTGCGCCGCGTGCGCGACGCCTTCGTCAACACCGAACGCCCGCCCGCCAGCACGGCGGTCCAGGTGGCGGCCCTGGTCCGGCCCGAACTCCTGCTGGAGGTCGAGGCGCTGGCGATCGTCAGCGATTGACATGCCGTCCCCTTTTGACATCGACGCGTTCCTCGCCCAGCCGCTGACGGCCCGCGTCGCCACCGACGGGCCGACCGTGCGCCCGGTGTGGTTCCTCTGGGAGGACGGGGCCTTCTGGATCCTGACCGGCCCGTGGACGAAGCTGTTCCACCGCGTCGGCGCCGACCCGCGCGTCGCCCTCGTCGTCGACGTGTGCGACACCGGCACGGGGCTCGTCCGCCAGGTGATCGCCCGGGGCCGCGCCGAGCTGGTGCCCTTCGACGTGCCACGGGGCCGCCGCAAGCTCGTCCGCTACCTGGGCGAGGACGAGACCCGTTGGGACCGGCGTTTCGTGGACTACCTGCACGACGACCCGGCCGAGCGCGGCACGGTGTGGCTGCGGCTGGCCCCCGCGTCGCTGAAGGCCCAGGACCTGAGCTACGCCGTCGCCCGCTGACCCGTCTCACTCCCCGAAAATCACTCGCCGCCCTCCCCGCTCACACGCAGCATGGGCCCCATGGTCTGCGCGGCAGCCGCCGGGTGGCGCGGGCGCTCAGCATCTTCAGCGGCACGGTCTTCGCCGGGCTGGCGGTGCGGCTGGCGGCCGCGCCTAAGTAGGCGACGGCTGCCCATGAAACGCGGAGTCCCACAGGATCTCGTACGCGCGGAACTCGCACAGGGAGTCGCGTGTGACGCCGTCGCTGGCGAGGAGGAATCCGTCGCCGTCCCGGAGCACCCATCGCCGTTTCGCCCCTGCCCGCGGATGCCTGGGCTGGAAGTTGACCGCGTGATGCCATAGGGCGGCGAGCGCCTGCTCGCGCGTCCCGGTGACCTCGCCGATCACCGTGGTCTCCCAGAACTGGTAGTTCGCGTCACCCGTGTTCTGTTTGACGGTCAGGGCCCAGCGGACCACCATGCCACCCCCCGTGGTAAAGGCCGGATCACTTCGGGGATGGTGACGTCGCCAGGTCGCCGGAGGTTGCACCGGCCCTGCCGACCTGGACCCAACACCGGTGACATACGCCCGGTCCGGCCGTCGACTGCGACGAACGGCACCGAGATCGCCGCCAAACGAACCGTTGCGTCGCACTCGCGCGGGCCAAGCGCAGGGAAGCTGGTGGGAATCCGACCTGGCGTTCGCCTCCCGAGGCGGCTGCCAGGGCGCTCAGGCCGTCCGACGATAGGTGCGGGGTTCGTCATCACCAACGCCGAGGGCGACCACCCGGTGTGCCTGCGGATCGATGAGCGCGCCGCGGCCCCGATGAGCGAGGCGGAGCTCTGCGAGAACCTGCCTCCCCAGACGCCGCGCCTTCCGATACCGGAGCGGCTGCGCAGCCGCGTTGAGCTGTCCGCGTCGGCGAGCCAGGGCAACTGCTGAGGGCCGGTCGGTCACGCTCCAACGTCACCGTCACCGTCACCGTCACCGCGCGGGTGACCCCGTTCGCTGAACTCCGCCAGGAGCGCGAACCCGTGGCGGTCCACGGGGGCGCTGCTGGCCGAGAGGATGACGACGCCGGTCCCGGCGTCGCGGTCCAGGCCGAGCCAGGACCGGAAGCCGCCGGTGCCGCCGTTGTGCCAGGTGATCGAGCGGCCCTTCACCTCGATCGTGATCCACGCGGCGCCGATGCGGACGCCGTTCGGGCCCAAGCGGGCGACGGGGTCGAGCGCGGCGAGGCCCGGGGCGGTGCCGTCGAGCAGCGCTGCCGTGAGGCGGGCCATGCTGGTGATGGAGGCCCGTATGCCGCCCGCCGGTGCGAGTGCCTCGCCCGTCCAGGGGGGACGCGGGCGTCCTCGGCGGCCGGTGCCGGTGAGCGCGCCGAGCCGCAGCTCGTCGGCGGTCGCCGGGGCGTAGAAGCGGTCGAGATCGAGCGGGGCCGCGAGCCGCCGGTGGAAGAGCTCGGCGTACGTCGTGCCGGCGGCGCGGGCGAGGGCGTGGCCGAGGAGCTCGAACCCGAAGTTGGAGTAGTGGGGCCGGGGCTTGCCCAGCGAGACGCCTCGGGCCTGGTCGAGGAGCTGTTCGAGGTTCTCGCCGTAGGGGTTGGTGCCGTGCCGCCACAGGGCGATGGTGGTGCGCAGGGGCCGGGCGGACTTGGGCAGCGCGGGCAGGCCCGAGCGATGCGTGCTCAGCGAGTGCAGCGTTGCCCGCGCGGCGGGGACGTCGCCCAGGGGCAGCAGCTCGCCGAGGGTCGTGTCGGGGCCGATCTCGCCGCGTGCGAGGGCGTCGGCGTACAGCAGTCCGGTGACGCACTTGGCGAGGGAGCCGATCTCGAAGTCGGCGTCCAAGGCGGCCCCGCGGCTGGCGACTGTCGTGCCCGTGTCCCGAGGCGAGACGACGGCCGCGGCGGCGACCTGGTTGCGTCGACCGAGCTGCTTCCCGAGCCTGGCGGCGAGCCGGTCGTCGCCATGGACCGCGGCGGTCACGGCCGGCCGCCGAACAGGCCCCGGCCCGCGTGCTTCTTGTGGACGGCCTGCTTCGAGACGCCCATGACGGCGGCGATCTGCGGCCAGGTCGCGCCGTTGTTGCGTGCGCGCCGCACCAGCACGGCCTCGACGCGTTCCAGCTCGGCGTGGAGCCGCGCCACGGCGCCCAGCCCCACCAGCGGGTCCTTGTCGGCCGTCGAAGCCACGAGCTCGGTCATCTCGTTCACATCCATGGGCATCGGTCAACCCTATTTGACCCATACCCGAGCGGTCAACTTATGTTGACGGCTGGCGTTCGGCCGCGGTGGCGACCGCGGCGACCGACACGGCGGGGGGCGAGGCGCCCGTGGCGGAGAGGCGGAGACATAGTGGACCCATGGACCAGGACAACAAGCACGACAAGCACGACAAGCACGACCCGGCCGTCGCCCACGTGCCCGAGCGGCAGCGGTACGAGATCACCGCCGACGGCGAGCGCGCCGGATTCACGGCGTACGTGGAGAACGCCGGGCAGCGGATCTTCTACCACACCGAGATCGACGAGCGTTTCCAGGGACGCGGCCTGGGCGGCGCCCTCGTGGAGGAGGCGCTCGTCGACACGCGCGACGCGGGCAGGCGTATCGTCCCGGTCTGTCCGTTCGTCGCGAAGTACGTCAGCATCCACCACGAGGTGGACGACGCCCTGGACCCGGTCACCCCTGCGGTTCGGGAGGCCTTGGCAGCCGGGGGCGGGCGGGCGTGACGAAGCGCGTCTACCTCGACAAGCAGTCCCCCTCCGTCTTCGCGGCCATGTCGGCCACCGCCGCCGAGATACGCGCCCGTGCCGACGACGCCGGGCTGTCCCGCGTCACGCTGGAGCTGGTCAACGTCCGGGTCTCGCAGATCAACGCCTGCGCCTACTGCCTGGACCTGCACTCCCGCCGCGCCCTCGCCGCCGGCGAGACGCCGCAGCGCCTGGCCGTGCTGCCCGCGTGGCGCGAGACGGAGCTGTTCACCGACGTCGAGCGCGCCGCCCTGGAGATAGCCGAGGCCGTCACCCTCGTCGCCGGTCCCGGACGGCACCTCCCCGACGCCGACTACGACCGCCTCCGCCAGAGCCTCACCGACGACCAGCTGTCGCTCCTGATCTGGGCGGCCATCGCCATCAACGCCTTCAACCGCGTCTCGATCCTCAGCCGCCACCCCGTCCCACCTCGCGGGGCTCACGCGCGCGATTCCCGGGTAGAAACCTGAGCCTGGGCCAGGGAGGAAGGCGAGGCGTCGATGAGTGTCGGACCGGCGACCAGCGAGACGGTGTACGAGCCCGTGCCGTACTGGGCGAAGATCCCGCACGGCATTTGGCTGAAGGAGGCCACCTCGGTCGCCGTCGACTCCGAGGACCGGGTCTACGTCTTCAACCGGGGCAACATGCCGGTCCTGGTCTTCGACCGGGATGGGAACCTCATCGACATGTGGGGGAACGACACCCCGTTCGCCGGGACCGAGCTGTTCGAGGACCCGTACGGCACCATGACGCCGCGCTGGAAGGGGTGCCGCTTCACGCGCCCGCATGCCGTCACCGTCGACCACGAGGACCGCCTGTGGCTGGTGGACGACGTGGGGAACCGGATCACCGCGACCGACCGGGAGGGGAACACCCTCCACACCCTGGGGACGGGCCGGCCGAGCGGCTTCCAGAGCGGCGTGCCGTTCAACCGGCCGACCGACGTGGCGATCTCGCCGAAGACGGGGGATGTGTTCGTGTCCGACGGGTACGGGAACTCGCGGATCCACCGGTACGACGCGGAGGGCACGCACATCACCTCGTGGGGCGAACCCGGCACCGACCCGGGGCAGTTCAGCCTGCCGCACGGCGTCGCCATGTTCGGCGACGAGGCGCTGATCGTCTGCGACCGCGAGAACCACCGCGTGCAGGTCTTCTCCCTGGAGGGCGAGGTCCTGACCACCTGGCACGTCCACAAGGCGGCCGCCGTCTGCGCGGGCCGGGGCGAGGACACCACCGTGTACGTCGCCGAGCAGGGGCCGCCGCCCGTGCAGCGCGGCGTGCCGGGCCTCGGCCACCGGATCGGGATCTACGACCTGGAGGGACGCCGGATCACGCGCTTCGGCGCCGCGCTGCCGGGGGAGGGGCCCGACCAGTTCAACTGGCTGCACAGCGTGGCCGTGGACTCCGAGGGCAGCGTGTACGCCGCCGAGGTGTCGTACGTCGAGGTCGGGAGCACGCTGGACCCGCCGCGCGAGATGGTCAGCCTGCGGAAGTGGCGCCGCGTGCGCGGCTGACCAGCCGGCATCGCTACTGCGCCACGCGCGTGCGCATGCCGCAGGCCTCGCACCACCACGTCGCGCCGTCGGCGTCCACGCGCGTGCTGCCGCAGGCGGGGCACTCCGGGCCGGCGACGCACGCGGTCAGGTAGCGCGCGGAGCCGCCGGCCTGGCGTTCGTACGGCAGGCGCTCGGCCGCGAAGCAGTGCAGGCACAGAGGGTGGATGAGCCCGGGCAGCTTCACCGAGCGGATGCGGCAGCTCGGACAGGCCTGTACGCCGACGATCGCCGGGTCGAGCCGCCGCAGCACCGGACGAGTCACCGCTCATCCTCCGCTTCCTGTTGCGTCAACCCCCGATTACCGGCTGCCATCCTAGGCCCCGGGCTGACTGCCCATCAGGAGAACGCGGAATCAGGACGAGGAATTACGACGCGGAGTCCGGGCGCTGGGTCAGCCGGATCAGCTGCATCAGCTGGGTCAGAGGGTGATGGTGCCGCTGCCGACGATGACGGTGTGGCCGCCGATCGATACGCCGGCGAGCCCGCCGTCCGCGTCCGTCCGCGCGCTGGCCTCGATCTGGCTGGGGCGGCCCATCGCCACACCCTGGTCGATGCTCAGGCTCGGGGACGCCTCGCCCCCGCGGACGGCGAGGCCGGCGATGAGCCCGGCACAGGCGGCGCCGGTGGCCGGGTCCTCGGGAATGCCCATCTCCGGCACGAAGGACCGGGCATGGAGGTGGCCGCCGTCGCGGAAGTCGCCCGCGAAGAGGTAGATGTTCGGGGACCAGCCGCCCGCCACGCCGCCGGACCAGGCGGCGTGGTCCAGCACCGCGCGGTCGACCGTCGCGGCGTCGACGAGGCGGGCGTAGCAGAAGCGCACGCCCACGCCGCCGTACCAGGTCTCGCGGATCGCCTCAGGGGGGAGGGAGAGCGCGGCGGCGACGGCGTCCACGGGCGGGGTGTGACCAGGCGAGTCGAACGGGGCGTTGACCGTGAAGCGGCTGTAGGCGCCGGTGGGGCCGCCGGTGACCTCCACCTCCACCGGGCCGACGCCCTCCTCCAGCACGATCTTCCCGGCACTCAGCGCCTCGTCGGCCGCGGCCAGCACGGCGGCGGTGCCGACGGTGGGGTGGCCGGCGAACGGCAGCTCGACCTGAGGCGTGAAGATGCGCAGGCGGCGCGTGGTGCCCGGGTCATGCGCCGGGTCCTCGGGCGGCAGCACGAAGGTGGTCTCGGAGAAGTTGAACTCCCGGGCCAGCGCCTGCATGTCGTCGGCGGACAGGCCGCGGGCGTCAGGGAAGACGGCGAGCTGGTTGCCGCCGAAGCGCCGCTGGGTGAAGACGTCGGCGAGGAAGAAGGTGTAGTCCACAGTCAGTCAGCGTACGTCAGCCACGTCCGCGAACGACCGGGCCGGCGGGCCCACGTACCGGGCGCTGGGGCGGATCAGGCGGCCGGTGCGCTTCTGCTCCAGAACGTGCGCCGACCAGCCCGCCGTGCGGGCGCAGGTGAACATCGCCGTGAACATCTCCGCCGGGACCCCGGCGAAGTCCAGCACCACCGCGGCCCAGAACTCCACGTTGGTGGCCAGCACCCTGTCCGGACGCCGGGCGTGCAGCTCGGCCAGGGCGGCCCGCTCCAGCGCGGCGGCCACCTCGTAGCGCGGCGCGCCCAGCTCCCTCGCCGTGCGCCGCAGCACCCGCGCCCGCGGGTCCTCGGCGCGGTAGACACGGTGGCCGAAGCCCATCAGCCGCTGCCCCGCGTCGAGCGCGCGCCGCACGTACGCCTCGGCGTCGCCGCTGCGTTCCACCTCCTCGACCATGCCCAGCACGCGGGCGGGCGCGCCGCCGTGCAGCGGCCCTGACATGGCGCCGACCGCGCCGGACAGGGCGGCGGCGACGTCGGCGCCGGTCGAGGCGATGACGCGGGCGGCGAAGGTGGAGGAGTTCATGCCGTGCTCGGCGGCGGTGATCCAGTAGGCGTCCACCGCCGCGACGTGCCGGGGGTCGGGCTCGCCGCGCCAGCGCCGCATGAAGCGCTCGACCACGGTGCCGGCCTTGTCGATCTCCCGCTGCGGCACCCTCGGCAGCTCCGGGCCGCGCGCCGACTGGGCCACGTAGCTGAGCGCCATCACGGCGGCGCGGGCGAGGTCGTCGCGGGCCTGGGCGGCGTCGATGTCGAGCAGCGGGCGCAGGCCCCAGGCCGGCGCGAGCAGGGCGAGGGCGGCCTGCACGTCGACCCGGACGTCGCCGGAGCGGATCGGCAGCGGAAACGGTTCGGCGGGCGGCAGCCCCGGCTCGAACGCACCGTCCACCAGCAGCCCCCACACCTGGCCGAAGGAGATCCGGCCCACCAACTCCTCGATGTCCACGCCCCGGTAGCGCAGCGCGCCGCCCTCCCGGTCGGGCTCGGCGATCTCGGTCTCGAAGGCGACGACCCCTTCGAGGCCTGGAACGAAGCGGGGGGAGTCGGGGGTGGGTGGTGCCATGGCGCCACCTTAACCGGGGGTGTCCATGAGGTACCCAAGAGGCGCCCACAAGGCACAGAGCATGGGACAAAAGCCTGGCTCCGGCCACCAGTGTCAGTCGTTTGTTGCAAGATATGGCCCGTGTCCCACGCCGACAGCCGCAGCACCTCATGGATCCCCACTCGCAACGACCACGCCAGCCAGCTCGACCCGTCCGCGATGCGCGCGCGATACCGCGAGGCCGGACTGGAGGAGAAGGATCTCGCAGCCGACCCGTTCGTCCAGTTCGATGAGTGGTTCACGCAGGCCGCGGGGAGCGGACTGCACGAGCCCAACGCCATGGTGCTGTCCACCGCCGATCCCCAGGGGCGGCCCAGCTCCCGCACGGTCCTGCTGAAGCAGTACGACGAGCGGGGCTTCGTCTTCTTCACCAACTACGGCTCCCGCAAGGGCCGCGAGATCGAGGCCAACCCGCACGTGTCGCTGCTCTTCCCGTGGCACGGCGTCGCCCGGCAGGTGATCATCTCCGGCACGGCCTCGCGCACCGGCCGGGACGAGACGGTGGCGTACTTCCGGACGCGGCCGCACGGCTCCCAGCTCGGCGCGTGGGCGAGCGAGCAGTCCTCGAAGGTGGCCTCCCGGGCGGAGCTGGACCGGCTCTACGCGGACCTGGCCGAGCGCTATCCGGAGGAAGAGGACGTGCCGGCGCCGCCGCAGTGGGGCGGGTACCGGGTGGTGCCGGAGACGGTGGAGTTCTGGCAGGGGAGGGAGAACCGGCTGCACGACCGCCTGCGGTACGTGCGCGAGGGCGCGGGCTGGGCCATCGAGCGGCTCTGTCCCTAGGGGCGGTGGGGGAGGGAAAAAGAAAACGACCCGCGGACCTGGTCCCCCGGGCGCCGTGGCGCCCCGGGGAGCCGGCCGGACGTTACCGGCGGCCCGCGGATCGGGTGACTGCATGGGATTGGCCGGCGGTGCCGGCACCACGTGCAGTGGGGCGACGACCGCTAGGCCGCAGCCACCTCACGCGTCCGGTTGTCAATCATCTGCCGAACCACCTCCCTTCTCGTGTGCCCCATACGCTAGGCGCTTCCCGTCGGGGGACACAAGGAGTTTTTTTCCCGCCCACCCGCCCCTCGGGGCTCCGCCCCGGCCCCCGCCGGAGGGCTCCGCCCCCGGCCCCCGTTGCCGCCCACACCCCGGCACCCCACCCGCGGGTGAGGGCCGGGCTAGCGCCATAAGATGCGGTCGGCGTGGGCCGCGTAGACGCGCTCGTTCCACTCCCCGCCGCCCTCGACGTTCGCCGAGCGCAGCAGCGGCGGGTCGACGCCGCGTTCCGCGAGGTCGCCCGCGGCCTGGGCCATGACCGCCTGGAGCGTGGCGGCGGCCACCACCGTGGAGGCGGGTGCGAAGGGCGCGGCGATGCGTTCGTGCGTGAGCTCGGCGTCGCCGATCGCGATGCCGGTGTCGAGCACCACGTCGCAGTGGTCCCTCAGGTACGTGCCGGAGGCGTGGCGGGACGCCGTGGCCGGGCTCGGGTCGTCGGCGTACGCCAGGGATGTGACGCCGATCACGCCGAGGCCGCGGGTGCGGGCGTGCGAGGCCAGCTCGACGGGCAGCGGGTTGCGGCCGGAGAGCGATATGAGGATCAGCAGGTCGCCCGCGCCGGCCGGGCCGGCGTCGAGCGTGGCCCGGGCGAGGCCGCCGACCCGCTCCAGCGCGCTGCCGAGCGTGGCGTGGGTGGCGTCGATGCCGGTGGCGCCCGGCACGGCGAGCAGGTTGACCAGGGCGAGGCCGCCGGCCCGGTAGACGAGGTCCTGGGCGGGCAGCGCGGAGTGGCCCGCGCCGCAGGCGAAGAGCTTGCCGCCCTCGGCGACGGTGTCCGCGACCAGCCGCGCGGCCGCCGCGAGCGCCGCCGTCTCCTCCTCCCTCACCCGCCTCAGCAGCGCCATCGCGGCATCCAGGTACTGGCCGGCGAGCTGGCTCATGTGCGGCTCCTGTCGATCGGTCGGTGAACGGTCTCGGTCATCTCTGCCGAACGGGAACGGTTGTCACTGGCATACGTCAGAATTGGAGAAGGGCCACCGCACGAGAATCTAGGGGCTTTCATGTCCGGACTCATCGACACCACCGAGATGTACCTCCGCACCATCCTGGAGCTGGAGGAGGAGGGGGTCGTCCCGATGCGGGCCCGTATTGCCGAGCGTCTTGAGCAGAGCGGGCCCACCGTCAGCCAGACGGTGGCGCGCATGGAGCGCGACGGCCTGGTGAAGGTGGCGGGGGACCGCCACCTGGAGCTCACCGATCAGGGGCGGCGGCTGGCGGAGCGTGTGATGCGCAAGCACCGGCTGGCCGAGTGCCTGCTGGTCGACGTGATCGGCCTCGAGTGGGAGCAGGTGCACGCCGAGGCGTGCCGCTGGGAGCACGTGATGAGCGACGCGGTCGAACGCCGCGTGCTGGAGATCCTGGACCACCCCACCGAGTCGCCGTACGGCAACCCCATCCCCGCCCTGGCCGAGCTGGGGGAGAAGGGCGAGCCCGATCCCTTCCTGGAGGAGGGGATGGTGGCGCTGTCCGACCTGGCGTCCGGGGAGGGCAGGACGGTCATCGTCCGGCGGATCGGGGAGCCGATCCAGACCGACCCGCAGGTGATGCAGACGCTGCGGCGGGCCGGCGTGCAGCCTGGGGCGTCGGTGAGCGTGACGCCCGGGGCCGGCGGCGGCGTGCAGGTCGGCAGCGGTGGCGAGGCCGCGGAGCTGGAGCCGGGGGTCGCCATGCATGTGTTCGTCGCCAAAGGCTGAGAGCGGTGGGGGCCGTAGCCGGGTGGTGGTGGGCCGACCGGGCCCTGGCGTCGCCGCGGCCGGCCCACCTCTCACCCTCTCCCCATTCGCGCGACCCTCTAGCCCCGAGCTCTGAGGGTCGGCGTCCCTCCCGGTTGCACTCTCCCCGGCCGCGGGGCCGGCGACTCATGCGCCGTGTCACTCGAACGAGGGGAAACGCTGTCGTTCGCCACGCGTTCGAATGCTAGTTCGATATTCTGGGGGAAGCGGAACCGCAGGCGGAAGGGGGTAGGGCGCCGATGGTGCGACGGACCGGGATCACCGGGCGCGGTGGCGTGGGGCTGGCCGCGTGGGAGTTCGGCGAGCCGCCGAAGGGGGCCGACGCCTCCGAGGAGGCCGACGGCGAGGGGCGGCCGGGCGTGCTGCTGCTCCACGGGCTGATGGGCCGGGCGGCGCACTGGGCCGACACCGCCCGGTGGCTGGCCGGGCGGTTCCGGGCGGTCAGCCTCGACCAGCGCGGGCACGGCCGCAGCGACAAGCCGCCGTCCGGACCGTTCGACCGGGACGCGTTCGTCGCCGACGCCGAGGCGGCCGTGGAGCGGCTCGGCCTGGCGCCGGTGGTGCTGATTGGCCACGCCATGGGCGCGCTCACCGCCTGGCAGCTCGCCGCGCGGCGCCCCGACCTGGTCAGCGCCGTGGTCATCTGCGACATGCGCGCCTCCGCCCTGGGCGCGGACACGCAGCGGGAGTGGGAGGAGTGGTTCCACTCCTGGCCGCTGCCGTTCGCCACGCTCGGCGACGTCCGGCGCTGGTTCGGCGAGGAGGACCCGACGCTGGACCGGCCGCGCCCGGCCAGGGGGGACTTCTTCACCGAGGTCATGGCCGAGGGCGAGGACGGCTGGGTCCCGGCGTTCGACCGGGGTCAGATGCTCGCCGCCCGCGAGGGCTGGGTGCACGACGCGCACTGGGAGGAACTGTCCCAGGTGCGGTGCCCCGCGCTGGTGGTGCGGGGCATCGACGGCGAGCTGGGCCGCGCCGAGGCGCACGAGATGGTGCGGGTGCTGCCGCGCGGGGAGTACGCCGACATCCCCGACGCCGGCCACCTCGCCCACCTGGAGCGGCCCGCCGAGTGGCGCGAGCTGGTCGGCCCCTTCCTGGCCCGCGCCACCGGCGGCGTCACGCCCGGCTGACCGCCTGGAGGATCTCGGGGATGCGGGCGTGGGCCGGTCCGGCGGCGGCGCGCAGCCCGGCGTACGCCAGCAGCACGCCGTAGCCGACGCCCACCGGCAGCACGGTCCACACCAGGGCGCTGTCCGCCGCCCGCAGCCAGACCGCCAGGCCGATGACGGGCGCGCACAGCGCCCCGCCGACGGCCGCCCCGCCGAAGATGCTGAAGTACGCGACCGCGCCCTGCCCGGAGGCCACGTTCTGCATCGGGTTGTCCTGCGGGATGGAGTACGGGAAGCGGGCCGAGGAGATCGCGCCCGCCCCGAAGAGGGCGCCCAGCACCGCGAGCGCGATGCCCGTGGCGTCCGGCAGCGCGCCCCAGGAGCCGATGACGGCGGCCGAGATCACCACCACCAGCACGGTGTAGGGCACGGCGATCAGCGCGACGGCGTACGCCCGGGCACGCAGCTCCACGAAGGCGTCGCGGGGGCCGGAGATCGTCTGGGCGACCAGCCAGAAGGCGCTGTAGTCCTGGCCGAACTGGTTGTACATCATCAGCCCGAGCAGCGCCGCCGCCCAGCAGGCGTGGTAGACGCTGGCGCTGCCCTGCACCGCGAAGACCACCGGCATCACCAGGCCCATGGACAGTGCCATGACCCAGCCCATCTTGGTCTTCGGGTCGCGCCAGGCGTAGCGCAGGGTGCGCAGCATCACCGTGCCGGTGCGGCCCTCCGGCAGCCAGGCGCCGGCCCGCGAGCGCGCCGGGCGGGTGCGGGACGCGGCGCCGGTGGCGGAGTCGGGCTGGAGGGTGGAGGAGTCCGGGGAGGTCATCAGCCGGGTCAGGGTGTGCGCCCACCACCACAGCAGCAGTGCGAGCGCCGCCGCCGTGCCGCCGAGGCCGAGCGCGGCGACGCCGTAGGACTCCTCGCTCGCCGCCCGCATCGCGTCGATGGCGGAGGCGGGCGGCAGCCAGCGCGCCACGTCCGCCATAGCCTCGATCGGGCCGATGCCGCCCTCGCCGGAGAGCCGGGAGATCGCTATGTTGACGGCCTGGATGCCGAGGGCGATGACGACGCCGCTGAGGATGGCGAGGTCGCGGCCCCTGCGGCTGCTCAGCAGCCGGGCGTTGGCGGTGGCCAGCGCGCGGGCGAGCGTCGTGCACACCAGCAGCGTCAGCGGCACCGCCACGGCCGCCGCCGCCCAGCCCGCCGCGCCGCTCGCGATGGCCAGGGCCGCGCCGAGCACCAGCAGCAGCGTGAAGAGCGGGCCGACGCCGACGACCGAGGCCACCAGCAATGCCACGATCAGCGGGCGGGGCCGCAGCGGCAGCATCGCCAGCCTGCCGGGGTCGAGCGTCTCGTCGATGCCGCTGACGAAGAAGGGCATGAACGCCCACGCCAGGGCGATCACCGCGACGACCGCGATGGCGCCGTCCGCCACGTGCTCGTGGCCGCGCAGCGACAGGAAGGTCAGCAGGCCGAGCCCGCCGAAGACGACCGTGAGGGCGACGGTGCCGAGGAACGCCGCCGAGCGGCCGGTGGTACGGCGCGCGCCGTTGCGCAGCAGCGCCAGCTTCAGGCGGACGAAGGTGCGGGTGACCGACCCGGTGGAGGAGGCGTTCGCAGGGGAGACCGCGGTGGCGCTCACCGGGCGCCGCCGCCCAGCCAGTCCAGGCTCTGACCCTCCGGGTTGCCCTGAGCCCCCACCAGTTCGAGGAAGGCGCTCTGCAGCGACTCCGCCTCGCCGCGGACCTCGGCCAGCGTGCCGTGCGCCCTGATCCGCCCGGCGGCGATCACCGCCACCCAGTCGCACAGCGACTCCACCAGCTCCATCACGTGGCTGGAGAAGACGACGGTGGCGCCGGAGGCGGTGTAGCGCTCCAGCACGCCGCGGATCGTCTGCGCGGAGACGGGGTCGACGCCCTCGAAGGGCTCGTCGAGGAAGAGAACCTCGGGGTTGTGCAGCAGCGCCGCCGCCAGGCCGATCTTCTTCCGCATGCCGGTGGAGTAGTCGATCACCAGCTTGTGCTGGGCGGCGGAGAGGTCGAGCACGTCGAGGAGCTGGTCGGCGCGCCGCTCGACCTCCTCGTCGGGCAGCCCGCGCAGCTGCCCGAGGTAGGTGAGCAGCTCGCGGCCGGAGAGGCGTTCGAACAGCCGCAGGCCCTCGGGGAGCACGCCGATCCGGGACTTGACGTCGACCGGGTCCCGCCACACGTCGCGCCCTGCGACCTCGACCTCGCCGGAGTCCGGCCGCAGCAGCCCGGTGACCATGGACAGGGTGGTCGTCTTGCCCGCGCCGTTCGGGCCGACCAGGCCGATGAACCGCCCGGCGGGCAGGTCCAGGTCGATCCCGGCGACGGCGAGCTGCTCCCCGAACCGCTTCCACAGCCCTCGCACCCGCACCGCGGGTGGTGATATGTCTGATACGTCTGGCGCTGCGATGGTGCTCTCCCCGTGAACCGTCATGGCCCTCACCATAGACGCCGGGACCGGGGCTCCGAAGGGGCTCAGCCGCGCTCGCGCCGGTCCTGGGCGCAGGCGTAGGCGAGGATCGGCATCAGCTCCTCGGCGTCGGGCAGCCAGCGGTTGACGGTGGTGGGCTCGCGCACCCACTGTGCCGAGCCGCGCGGCCCGATGCGCGTCGGCGGCGCCGCCACGTACGCGCCCTCGCCGCGCGCCGCCAGGTCCATGCTCGCCGGCGACCAGCCGAGCTGCCGCAGGAGCGCGGGCGTCTTGGCCGCACCGCCCGCCAGCACGAAGAACATCATCCGGCCCGTCGGCGTGCCGCTGACCGGGCCGAGCGTGGTGCCCATCCGCTCCATCCGCGCCAGCGCCAGGCAGCCCGCCGTCTCCGGCACCTCCAGGATGTCGAACGTGCGCCCGGCCGGCAGCAGGATCGCGGCACGCGGCTCGGCCGTCCACAGCCGCCGGACCGTGCTCGTGCTCCCGGTAGCCAGCGGCGTCCAATCGGAGCGTGCGGGGTGTGCGCCGGGCGCGTCGCAATCGTTCGCGCCGCACGAACATCGCGGCACGCCCCCCGTGAACTCCAGCCACGTCCCGGGCAGCACCTCCCAGTGCCTCTCCTTGACGTACCGGACGGCGTGTTCGAGCAGCGGCTCCGGGGGAGCGCTGATGGTGACCCGCGACGCGGCGGCCGGCCGGGGCGCGGGCGCGGCGACCGCGCTGACCTGCCGGGGCTGGGTCGGCGCCCAGGTCGCCGCGGGCCTGGAGGCCGGGGGCGGCGCCGCCGGAGGGACCGGCGGCACGGGCGGGACGGCCCGCGGCTGGGGCGCGATGCCCGGGCGCGAGGCGATCGAGGGGACGGGGATGGCTCCGATGGTCTCTTCCACATCGAACACAACTCTGATCGTCCAGATGGGTTACGGCTCCGTGCGTGTCGTTGTTGTGCTCCCCGTCCTGCATTCGGGGCGCATCGGTGCATCAACGGGGGCGTATGGGATGGACCCGGAAACCGACGGGCAGTCATGAGCGCGGTGAGCGCGGAGCGCGGAGTGCAGAGCGGGCCGCGGACGGGACCAGCGCACGGCTTGAGGAGCTTGAGGAGAACGTGACGGTTGGGGAGCCGCTGATGACCGCCAGACCACTGATCGCCCGGCAGCCGAACGAGCGCCTGCTGTCCCTGATCCGGGAGGCGGGCTGCTCCAACGCCGGACTGGCCCGCCGCGTCAACATGTGCGCCGCCGAACGCGGGCTCGACTACCGGTACGACAAGACCTCCGTCGCCCGGTGGATCCGCGGCCAGCAGCCGCGCGGCCGGGCCCCGGACATCATCGCCGACGCGCTGGGCCGCAAGCTCGGCCGCCCGGTCACGGTGGACGAGATCGGCATGGGCAGCTCGCGGCAGCTCGGCTCCTCGGTGGGGCTGCACTACGCCCAGGGCCTGACCGAGTGCGTGGAGCAGGCGACCGAGCTGTGGCGTTCGGACGTGGCGCGCCGGGAGAACGACGGCGGCGCCGTCCTCGCCCGGGGCCTCGGCGCCATCGGGTTCGGCAGCGCGTACGGCTCCGCCGCGCACGTGGCGCCCTCGGCGCTGGTGGAGCCCAGCCGCGACTGGCTGATCACCCCGGCCGACGCCGAGGTGGCCCGCGCCTCCGGGCCCCGCGTGGGCAGTTCGGACGTCGAGGCGGTGCTGGCGACGACGGCCGCGCTGATCGGCCTCGACCGCCGCTGGGGATCGGGGCACGTGCGCCCGGTGGTGGTGCACTACCTCAACAGCGTGGTCGCCGGGCTGCTCGCGGGCACCTACCGCGAGACCGTGGGCCGCGAGCTGTTCAACGCCGCCGCCCGCCTCACCGAGCTGTCCGGATACATGGCCGTGGACAGCGGACTGCCGGGCCTCGCGCAGCGGTACTACATCCAGGCGCTGCGGCTGGCCCAGGCGGCGGGCGACCGCGGCTTCGGCGGGTACGTGCTGGCCGCCGGGATGAGCCACCTCGCCGCCGAACTGGGCAACCCCCGCGAGGTGATCCAGCTCGCGCGGGCGGCGCAGGAGGGCGCCCGGGGCCGCGTGACGCCGCGCGCCGAGGCGTTGTTCCTCGCCGCCGAGGCGCGCGGCCACGCCCAGCTCGGGGACAAGGAGACCTGCCGCCGCACCGCCTCCCAGGCGCTGGCCGCGATGGACCGCGCCGCCGACGGCACCGGCGACGACCCGGCGTGGATCGGCCACTTCGACGCCGCGTACCTGGCCGACGAACTCGCCCACTGCCACCGCGACCTGGGCCAGGGCCAGGCCGCCCAGCAGCGGGCCGCCGAGGCGCTGGCCGGGCACCCGGCCGGCCGCGCCCGGCGCCGCGCCATCGGGCTGCTGGTGCTGGCCACCGGGCAGTTGCAGGAGGGTGATCTCGAACACGCCTGCCACACCGCCGACGAGGCGGGCACCCTGCTCGCCTCGCTGCGCAGCGGGCGGGGCGGGGACTACTTCACGGACTTCGCCTCCCGCCTCCATCCGCACGCCGGCGAGCCGGTCGTCCGCGACTTCTCGGCCCGCTGGCAGCCGCATCTGGGCGACGGTGCGGCGGGCGTCGCGGCGGGCGTCGCGGGGGGTGTCGCGGCGGGCGCCGGGGTGAACAGGGGGAACCCCGGCGCACGCTGAGCTGTTCGACGGCCCTGAGGGGAGCCGCTAACGTGAGCCGGGTGACGAGCACCAGTGGACGGGACGACGAGCCGCGCGAGGGCATAGTGCTGCCCGCGAACGGCGAGCCGTGGGACCCGCGCGCGCAGTCCTCCACGACGGAGCCGGCCCTGGGCACCCCCTCCACGGGCCAGCCGTGGGGACAGCCCTGGGGGCCCGAGCAGCTTCCCGCCTCGCCGCCGGCGCCGGACGCGCCCCCGGCCGCGCAGGTGTCCTCCCAGCCGTCGGCCCCCGCGACCCCCGCGGCCCCGGCGTCGCCACCCGCCCCCGCCCCGCAGCCTCCGGCGACGCAGGCCCCGGCGGCGCCCGACCAGCACGCGCTCTCCTCCCCCCACCGGTCTGCCGAGCTGCCGCAGCAGCCGACGCCGCCGATGCCGAGCCAGGCCCCGCCGGCCCCGCCCGCCCCGCCGGCCCAGGCCGCACCGCCCGCCCCGCAGGCGCAGTCGGCGCCCCCGCCGTCGGACCTGGAGTCGACGACCCAGATCCGCGCCGTGCCCCACCACGACACGCCCGTCCCACCGGCCCAGCCCGCGCAGCCGCCCGTGGACCCCGAGGGCGCCACGCAGCTCCTGCCCCCGGTCACCGACGCCTCCCCCGACGCCACCGCGACCCAGCCCACCCCGGCCGTGCGGCCCGGCGGCCCGCCCGCCGACCCGGAGACGACGACCAGGATCCGCGCGGTACGCCCCGGCCGTCCCCCAGGCCCCGGGGGCCCCCGCCACCGCGTACGCCCCGAGACCGGCGTCGAGTCCACCCAGGCCATGCCCGGCGTCAACGCCTCGGGCGGCGCGGGCGACTTCGACAGCCTCTTCCGCTCCGCCGCCCACCACACGCCGCAGGACGACCCGCCGCCCCCGCCACGCGGCCGCGGCTCCCGCCGCGCCGACGGCCCTGCCCGCCGGCGTTTCCCCGTCGCCATGGTGCTCGCCGTGGTCCTCACCAGCGCGCTCGTCGGCCTCATCGCGGGCGCCGTGCTCAACAGCGGCGGCGCGTCGGACGACTCCGGCACCGCCGAGCAGGACGACTCCGGCGGCGGTGACGCCGCGGGCGGCGCCGGCGAGGGCGACTCCGCGGGCGCCGGACCCGTCGACGAGGAAAAGAAAGAGGAGAACGACGAGGCCGCGCGCCGGCAGGCCGGGGACCTGTCGGCGTTGCTGGAGGACAGCAACAACAGCCGCGACGCCGTGATCAGCGCCGTGGAGGACATCAGGTCCTGCCGCCAGCTGGCCAAGGCCGCCCGCGACCTGCGCTCCGCCGCCGACCAGCGCGAGGGCCTGGTCGACCGCCTGGAGGAGCTCGACCTCGGCGGGCTCCCCGACGGCGACGCGCTGGCCGAGGCACTCACCGAGGCGTGGGAGGCGTCCGCCGAGGCCGACGACCACTACGCCGACTGGGCCGACGACGCCCGCGAAAGCAGGGGCGAGGTGTGCAGGCAGGGCCAGGCCCGGCACACCGACAGCGCCACCGACGGCGACCAGGCCAGCGGCACCGCCACCCAGGCCAAGGAGCGCGCGGCCGATCTGTGGAACCCCATCGCGCAGGAGTACGGCCTGCCGGAGCGGACGGCGAGCCAGCTGTGAGCCAGGCATTCCCTCCCGCGCGGCGTTCCCGCACCATGGGTGCCATGCCCCTACACGACTTGCCGTGGTGGCGCTGGCGCGCGAACGTGCGCTCCGCGCTGCACATGCTCTCCGACCCCGTCTTCCACCAGGAGGCCTGGGTCTCCGGGGTGCCCGGCTACGGCGACGTCACCGACGCCGTCTACCGCCTGGTCGAGGACACCTGGCTGGACAACTGGTCCGCCGAGAAGTACGTCGGCACGGTCTTCCGCGACGCGCAGGAGGCGTCCCTGGTCGACGTCGCGGTGCTGCGCGTCCTGCGGATCATGCACCAGGTCGGGCCCGACGCCCCGGTCGCCGCGTACCTCCAGCACCACGGCTGGCCGGAAGCCGTCCGGGCGGCGCGTGAGGCGCACGCACGGCTCGCGGTCAACGACGGCGAGGACCCGGATGCGCCCCCGGGCTCCCTTGATGACCTGACCGCAACCCTGCACACCTTCTGAGCGTCGCGCCTGTGCCACGCTGGTCATCATGAACCCCACCGCCTCCGAGCCGCCCCAGCCGCCTGCCGAGCAGTTCGTCCTCACGATCTGCTGCCCGGACAAGCCGGGCATCGTGCACGCCGTGTCCAGCTATCTCTTCATGACCGGCTGCAACATCGAGGACAGCCAGCAGTTCGGCGACCGCGACACCGGGCTGTTCTTCATGCGGGTTCACTTCTCGGCGGTCGAGCCCTCGATCACCGTGGAGAAGCTGCGGGCCAGCTTCGTCGCCATAGGGGACTCCTTCCAGATGGACTGGCAGCTGCACCCCGCCCGGCAGCGGATGCGCGTGGTGCTCATGGTCAGCAAGTTCGGGCACTGCCTGAACGACCTCCTCTTCCGCACCAGCATCGGCGCGCTGCCGATCGAGGTCGCGGCCGTGGTCTCCAACCACACCGACTTCGCCGAGCTCGCCGCCTCCTACGACACGCCGTTCCACCAGATCCCCGTCACCCCCGACACCAAGCCGGAGGCGGAGGCGCGGCTGCTGAAGATCGTCGAGGAGGAGGGGGTGGAGCTGGTGGTGCTCGCCCGCTACATGCAGGTGATCTCCGACGACCTGTGCAAGCGCCTCTCGGGCCGCATCATCAACATCCACCACTCCTTCCTTCCCAGCTTCAAGGGCGCCCGGCCCTACCACCAGGCGCATGCCCGGGGCGTGAAGCTGATCGGCGCCACCGCGCACTACGTCACGGCGGAGCTGGACGAGGGCCCGATCATCGAGCAGGAGGTCGAGCGCGTCGGGCACGAGCTGAGCCCGCAGCAGCTGGTGGCGGTCGGCCGCGACGTGGAGTGCCGGGCGCTGGCCCGCGCGGTGCAGTGGCACAGCGAACGCCGGGTGCTGATCAACGGCCGCCGCACGGTGGTGTTCTCCTAGTTCGCCTCCTGAAGGCACATGAAGGCGCGTGAAGGCAGGGGCCTCACAGGCGCGACAGGTCCGCGGCGGCGAAGAGCACGTCGTGCACCGCGTCGGTGTCGCCCTCCACGCCCGCGCCCTCCGCGGCCTCCTCGGGCGTTATCCGGCCCGAGGCGAGCTGGCAGAACAGCACGTCGTCGAGGGCGACATGGGCGACCGCGCGCCGGGCCGCCGCCCGCGAGACGGTGGCGGTGGCGGAGTCCAGGGATATGTAGAAGTCGCCGCCGCCCGCGCCCTCCACCTCCAGGTGGAGCGTCCTGCCGGGCTTGCCCGCCGGGGTCAGCCGCCCGGCCAGGTTCGCCAGGCCCGCGCGCCGGCGTCCGGCGATGCTGCCGGGCAGCCGGCGGGCGGTGAGGTCGACCAGCAGCCGCAGGTGCGCGGCGAGCGGCGGGTCGTAGGGGTAGTCGACCGCCTGTGCGATGTCGTCGGCGTGCACCCAGCAGGCGAACGCCCTGCCGAGGTAGGCGTCGGACAGCGCCAGCTCGCCGCGCCCGTCCCCGCCGAGGAAGAGCCCGGGATCGCCGTACCGGTGGTGGGGGATGGTGCGCTCGCCGACCCGCCCGCCCGTGCGGGCCGCGGCCCGCACCAGGGCGCGCGACTGCTCGCGCCACGGCGCCCACGCGTTCCAGGCGCCCTTCTCGTCCTCCCCGGCCCAGCGCGCCAGGGTGCGTTCCATCGGGCCGCCGTCCCCGGCGGGCTGCCCGTCGAGCGGGTCGCGCAGCCCGACCGTGCGGGCCAGCAGCCCGTCGACGGCGAGGAGGTGGTCGAGAACGCCGCCGACGGTGGTGGAGCGGCGTTCCCAGTCGCCGCCCGCGTACCAGCGCAGGGTGACCGGGGCGCGCCACTCCTCGGCGTTGATGTCGTTCAGCAGGGCGTCGAGCCGGGCCGCCTCGGCGTCGTAGGGCTCGGCCCAGGACGGCACCGGGAGGGCGGCGGGGCGGCGCGCGAGGCAGCCTTCCAGCACGCGGGGGCGCAGGTGGGGGTCGAGGTCGAGGCTGCGCTGCGGCTCCAGGAGGGTGGCGGCGTTGCACAGGCGGAGTGCCTCGTCGGCGCAGGCGGCGCAGTCGTTCAGGTGGGCCTCGACGGACTCGGCCTCCTCGGGCGAGCAGGCCGCCAGCGCCCAGGCGCCCAGCAGCGACATCACGTCCTGGTGGCTGCGTTCGCGCGGCGCGGGCGGCAGCCCGGCCGGCTCCGCCGGCTCCGGCAGCCCCGGCAACTCCGGCAACTCCGGCGCCGGGAGCGGGACCGTCCCGGGCGCCTCCCGCTGGCGTGGCACCCGGGACGGCTCGGCCGCGCCGGCCCCGCCCGGGCCGCCCGGGTCCCGGTCGCCGGGCTCCCGTCCGTCCGGATGCGGAACCGTCATCGTTCCTCCCGGGCGGTGCCCATCGGGTACTCGGCGGCCGAGGACAGCAGTTGCAGGCCCAGGCGCAGCCGCCGGCAGGCCTCGGCCTCCGTGATGCCCAGCTCCCTGGCCATGCGCCGGTAGTCGTGTTGCTCGAAGCGGGCCAGCCGCAGCGCGTCGCGCAGCGGCGTGGGCATGGCGGTGAAGATGTAGTCGGCGCGGGCCGCGGTGGCGGCGGAGCGCACGCCGTCCACGGCCCCGGCCGCCGGCGGCGCCGGGTCCGCCGCCAGGTCCGCCGCCGCCTCGATCAGCGCGCGCAGCCGGTCCACCGCGCGCCGGTGGGCCTCGGCGGCGATCCAGGAACGCATCGGCCCCTGCTCGGGATCGAAGTCCTCCGGCGCCTCCCAGATCCGGGCGAACACCTCGCCGGTCACCTGCCCCGTGGCGTCCTCGTCGCCGAGCACGCGCTGCGCGATGCCGTACGCCAGCGAGGCGAACCGGTCGTACAGCTCGGCCAGGGCGGCGGCCTCCCCGTTCCGGAGCCGGTCCCGCATCTCCCTGTCCCAGTGCGGCGGCGTCTCATGGCCCATGCGGCCCCCACTCCCCTCGACGTGCTCCTGGAATCGCCCCGTCGCAACCTGCGGCCCCGCGCGTACGTCAAATGTAGTGCGAGGGACTGTTCAGGCGCGCCCCCGCACGGCGAGCGCGCCCCGCGGGCACAGGTACGCGCAGGAGGCGACCCGATCCGGTCACCAAGTGCGCCCGTTCGGGTGGCCGAATGGGCGGCGTCGGGCCGGGATCGATCGGCGGCTTCCGCGGCCAACCGCGTGGCCGCGTGCGTGGCCGGACGGAAAGTGGGCAGTCCGCACATAGAGTCGGGCCGGGCCAAGCCGGGCCCGCCCGGGTCCGGCGAGCGGAGAGGCTGCACGCGCGTGGCGTTGAAGGTGCAGGAAGAACAGCGGGGCGAGTGGTCCGTGCTCCGGGTCATCGGCGAGATGGACCTGGCGACGTCGCCGCTGCTGCGCCAGCACGTCCACGAGGCGGTGGCGCACGGCCGGCGCCAGCTCGTGCTCGACCTGTCCGAGGTGCTCTTCTGCGACTCCAGCGGCGTCGGCGTGCTGGTGGCCGCCCGCCGCCTGATGCGCTCCTGCGCGGGGCGGCTGCGCCTGATCCTGCCGGACCGGGGCGCCGAGGACGGCTCCCACGTCAACCGCGTGCTCGCGGCGCTCGGGCTGCGGCGCCTCTTCGACTGCCACCCGGACCTGGACTCGGCCACCGACGCGAGCCCTTCCGGCGCCCGCTGAAACGATCCCGCCTGGCTGTTCGAGGATAAGGGCCTCATCTCGCACAATTTGACGCTCCCTTACTCCTTTGTGCCGGATTATTCCTGAAGCGCTTGTTGTCCGACTCGCCCGTCAATCATGCTGGGCCCAGCCGTGGTTGGGATGGTGTGGACGGTGCAGGTGCTGGACAAACAGCTGGAGGTCGGACCCGAGCCGGCGGAGGTGGGGCGCGCCCGGAGGTGGGTGAGGGCGGAACTCCTCCGCGCGAGCCGGGGGCACCCCTGCCCGGCCTGCCCCGACGAGTCGCAGACCGACACCCTGGTGCTGCTCGTCTCCGAGCTGGTGACCAACGCCGTGGTGCACACCGGCCGCCCCGCCATGCTGCATCTCTCGGCGCGCGGACCCGCGTGCACGGTCCCGGTGCGGCTGGAGGTCGTCGACGGCAGCAGCCGCGCGCCGCGGCCCCGGCGCGCGGCGGACGAGGACACCGGGGGGCGGGGTCTCGAACTGGTGGAGCTGCTGGCTGACCGGTGGGGGTGGCAGCGCGAAGGGGCCGGCAAGCGCGTGTGGTGTGAGCTGGACTGCGCGAGCGGGCGCGACACCCCTCATGACGACCGCAAGGTACCAGCCAGCTATTGACGTGCCGTGGTGGCCTGATCACCCTTAGGAAGGTCCGGTTCGTCCCAGGAGGCGGGACACGTCCGGAACGGGGCGCTCCGATGCGAGGGGACGCCGAGGCCCGGCCCTGAAGGGGTCATCCTCGGCGAACGCGGGGCAGCCCCACGGTCCCTCCCCTGGAGGGGAGGGA
Organism: Streptomyces sp. 6N223; assembly: GCF_052246635.1. NCBI lineage: Bacteria > Bacillati > Actinomycetota > Actinomycetes > Kitasatosporales > Streptomycetaceae > Streptomyces > Streptomyces sp. 6N223. The sequence continues at coordinate 27,719 of NZ_JBQQCA010000006.1, forward strand.
CCGACCACCCCCAATCCCTCCCCGGGCCCGCGGCGCCGCCGCGTCAGCGCCGCCGCGCCCGCGCGATGGCCGCCGCGATGCGCGGCGCGTCCCGCGCCAGCTCGCGCAGCGCGCCGCTGATGGGATTGGTGTATCCCGTGAAGTACAGCCCCGGCGCCGCCGGGTGCGTCTCGCGACCGTGCACCAGGGGACCGCCCCGCCCGTCGAGAATCCCCAGGTGGCCGACGAGCGGTTCGAGCCCCCGCCGGTAGCCCGTCGCCGCGATCACCACCTCGGGGCTGATCACCTCCCCGTCCGCCAGCAGCACCTTCCCGCCGTCGAAGGAGCTCACCGCCCCCACCGGCTCGACCCGCCGCTGCCGCACCGCCCGCACCAGGCCGGTCCGGCCGGTGTCCAGCACCGGGATCGCGCCCCGGCGCACCCGCGCGTACAGCCCGGTCTCCGGGCGCGGCAGGCCGTACTCGCCGAGGTCGGGGTTCAGCCGCACCAGCGGGCGGGCCATCCGGTCCACCAGGCCCACCGGCAGCCGCCGGCCCAGGATGCCGCCGGCCTGCGCGGGCCACCCCAGGGTGGAGCGGCGCAGGATGTGCGGGGCGGTGCGCACCGACAGCCGCACCCGGGCCGCGCCGCCGTCCGCCAGGTCGGTGGCTATCTCGGCCCCGGAGTTCCCGGCGCCGACGACCAGCACGTCGCGCCCGGCGTACGGCCCCGCGTCGCGGTACGCGGCGGCGTGCAGCAGCTCGCCGGCGAAGCCGCCGCGGCCCGGCCAGTCGGGCAGCAGCGGCGTGTGGTTGTGGCCGGTGGCCACCACGACGGCGGAGGCGTGCAGCTCACGGCCGCCGTTGGCGCGCAGCACCCAGCCGCCGCCCTCCGGGGACGGCCCGGCCCGGTCGATGCGGGCCACGGTCACGCCGGTCGCCAGGTCGATGCGGTGGTGGCGGGCGTAGTCCTCCAGGTAGCGGACGAAGTCGTCGCGGTGCACCCAGCGGCCCGCGGAGCGCGGTATCGGCAGCCCGGGCAGCGAGGACCAGCGGCGCGTGCTGTGCAGGCGCAGGCGGTCGTAGTGTCCGCGCCAGGACGCGGCGACGCCGCCGGATCGCTCGACGACGACGGCCCGCACGCCGCGCTGTCCCAGTGCGGCCGCGGTGGCGAGCCCTCCCGGGCCAGCGCCCACCACGTAGACGGGTTGTGCCGATAGCGCGTTGTTCGGCATGTGCATGAGGATACGCAGGCGCGCTGCCCGCGGCAGGGCGCAACGGTGCGGCGCGCGGCGCCACGCGGCGGCGACCGGCGCACGCCTCCCCGGCGACAGGAACCGGGTGGCGCCCCCAGCCACCGCGGGCTCCTCAGCTCGCGGGCGCGGGCTTCCTGCCGGTGACGCCCAGGTGCACCAGCAGCGTCAGCGCGGGCTTGAGCTCGGTCTGCTTGGCGCCGAGCGACTGCAGGCTCTTCGGCTGGGAGGCGGTCGCGGAGAGCATGGTGACCAGCGACCCGGCGATCGCCGCGGCCGACACCTCCTTGGTGCGGCCCAGCTCGTCGATGGCCTCGGTCAGCGGCTTGACCACCGCCCCCTGCACGCGCGTGCGGATGCGGACGAAGCGCCGGTCGCCCTCGGCCGCGCCCAGGTCGATCACGCGCAGGATGGCGTCGTTCCGGCGCCAGAAGGTGAGGAAGCCGTCGACCAGCTCCTCGGCCGTCTGCCGGCCCGCCTTGCCCGCCCAGGAACGCCCGGCGACGAGTTCGGCGAGGCCCGCGCTCTCCGAGACCGCGCCCTCGGCGATCTCCAGCACGGCCGCCTCGACGTCCGGGAAGTACTGGTAGAAGGTCGCGGGCGAGGTGCCGGCCTTCCGGGCCACGTCGATGACCTTGACATCGCGGTAGGGAGAGGTCCCCAGCATCTTGCCGAGGCAGTCGAGCAGCTTCTGCCGTGTTGCCTGGCCACGACGGCCGGCGACCCGGCCGTCGACGGTCGTTACCTGTCCTGTCATGCCGTCAGCTTATCGACACGTGATCAAATCGCTATCTGACCGCATCCGAATGGGTCCCGGGAGGGTCCGGGGAGGGTTCCGGGTGGATTCCGGGTGGGTTCTGGCCGGATGCCCGGCGGTGCCCCGGGTTCGCCGGTGTCGGTGGTGGAGGGAAGAATCTGGTGGGAGCTCCTCGGCGAGTCCGAGGAGCCAGAAGGCAATGAGATGCTGCGTGCAGGGCGGCACGACGACGAGGCAGTGCCCTAACGGGGAGGTAGGTGTCAGGCACATGGTGGAGCAGCTGACGCAGCACGATCCGAGGCGGATCGGGCCGTTCGAGGTGCTCGGCCGCCTTGGCTCCGGGGGCATGGGGCTGGTCTACCTGGCCCGGTCGGCCTCCGGCCGGCGGGTGGCGATCAAGACGGTGCGCAGCGAGCTCGCCGAGGACCAGCTGTTCCGCGTGCGCTTCACCCGCGAGGTCGAGGCGGCCCGCGCCGTCAGCGGCTTCTACACCGCCGCCGTCGTCGACGCCGACCCGCGCGCCGCCGTGCCCTGGCTGGCGACGGCGTACGTGCCCGCCCCCTCCCTGGAGGAGATCGTCAACGAGTGCGGCCCGCTGCCGCCGCAGGCCGTGCGCTGGCTCGCGGCCGGGATCGCCGAGGCGTTGCAGTCCATCCACGGCGCCGGCCTGGTGCACCGGGACCTGAAGCCCTCCAACGTGCTCGTCGTCGAGGACGGCCCGCGCGTCATCGACTTCGGCATCGCCTCGGGCGTCTCCAACACCAAGCTGACCATGACGAACGTCGCGGTCGGCACCCCGGCGTACATGTCGCCCGAGCAGGCCCGCGACTCCCGCCGCGTCACCGGGGCCAGCGACGTCTTCTCCCTCGCCTCCACCCTCGTCTTCGCCGCCACCGGCCACGCGCCCTACCACGGGGCCAACCCGGTGGAGACCGTATTCATGCTGCTGCGCGAGAGCCCCGACCTGGAGGGGCTGCCGGAGGAGCTGCGCCCGCTGATCGACTCGCTGATGCGGCACACCCCGGAGGACCGGCCCACCCCGGCCGACCTCCAGTCCCAGCTCGCGCCGCACCTCTTCTCCGGCGGCGACGACTCCGGCACCGCCTCCGCGTGGCTGCCGCCGGGCGCGGTCGGCATGATCGAACGCCGCAAGGGCCGCGCCCCGCGCCTCCCCGAGCCGCCGCCGCCCGCCGCGCCCCCCTCGCCCCCGCCCCCGTCGGCACCGCCGTCGCCGCCGCCGTCCGCCGTCCCGTCGCGGGCGCACGGTTCGGCGCAGGTCGCGCCGCCACCGCCCCCGGCCCCGCCGACGCCGCCCACCGCGCACCCGCCGGTGGCGCCGCCGTCGCCGCCGCCTCCGTCCGCACCACCGTCCGCTCACCCCTCCGCGCCGCCGCCCGCCGCGCCCCCCTCGCCCCCGCCCCCGTCGGCACCGCCCTCGGGCCCCCGGTCCGCGCCGCCCTCCCCCGTGCCGTCGTCGTCGGCCCCCGTGGACCACGGCGAGCGGGTGCGGCTGCCCGGCGCCCAGATGCCCATCGGGCCCGGGCCCCGCAGCAACCCGGGCCTGGCCCACGACAACCCGGACCGCCGGGACGGCCGGGACGCGCTGGTGGCCCAGTCGCCCGACTGGGCCCGCCCGCCGGCCTCGGCCTCCGCCGCCCAGCCCATGCCGAGCCCGGCCACCGCCAACGGCCGGTCCGAAAGCCCCCACACCGGGCCCGCCGAGCCGGCCGCCCCCTCCCAGCCCGCCCAGCCGTCAACCGCCCAGCCGTCAACCGCCCAGCCGTCAACCGCCGAGCCGCCCGCCGAGCCGCCCGCCGCGCCCGCCCGCTGGGGACCCTGGCGTTTCCGCATGAACAACGACCTGTGGGGCTCGCCCGTCGTCCGCGACGGCCTGCTGTACGTCACCTCCTTCGAGGTGCACGCCCTGGAGGTGGCCAGCGGGCGGCGCCAGTTCAAGACCCGCGAGGTCGCCTGGTCGATGGCGGTCAGCGGCGGCCGGCTGCTCGCCTCCGACGGCCCCAGCCTCTACGCCCTGGACGCCACCGACGGCACCGACCACTGGCGCGTCCCCAGCGATTCGTGGATCTACGCGCTGAGCGCCGAGCGCGGCACCGTCGTCACCGCCACCCGCGGCGGCGGCGTACAGGCGTGGGAGGCCGGCACCGGCGAGCAGCTGTGGGAGCTCACCGGCGCGCAGACCGACTTCGAGACCCAGGACACCGGCCCCGTCGTCCTCGGCGGCGTGGTCTACGCCTGGGGCGAGGGCCAGCTGTACGCCCTGGAGGCGCGCACGGGCACCGAGCTGTGGCGGTACGCGGTGGGCGACACCTCGGTCACCGGCGGCGTCCCGGTCCGGGCGCTGCCGACGGACGACGGCGTGGTGTACGTGTGCGCGGGCTCCCGCGTCCTCGCCCTGGACGCGGCCGGCGGCGCCGAGCGCTGGCGCTTCGACGCCCCGGCGGCGATCCTGTGCCCGCCCGCGCACCAGCCCGGCCGCAGCGGCGCGGGCGGCGTCTACTTCGCGGACTACCTCGGCACGGTCTACGCCCTGGACGTCACGACCGGCGACGACCGGTGGCGGATCGCGACCGAGGCCCGGCAGTCCACCGAGCCGGTGGTGGTCGCCGACGGCCTGGTGCACCTGGGCAGCGGCTCGGCCGTCTACACGCTGGACGCGGTCAGCGGCACCCCGCGCTGGCGCTTCGGGGCGGGCGACGCGATCGTCGGCGCGCCCGTGGCCAGCGGCGGCCGGGTGCACTTCGGCTCCGAGGACCACTGCCTGTACACGGTGGACGCGGTGAGCGGGCGCCTGAGCTGGAAGCTGGAGACCGGCGGGGCGATCACCGGCACGCCGGTGGTGGCCGACGCGACGAGCGGCGGCAGCAGCGGCATGGTCTTCGCGTGCAGCAAGGACCGCTGCGTCTACGCCCTCGACGCGGCCTGGGGCACGCGCCAGCGGACGTGACCCCCGGGGGCTCCGCCCCCAGCCCCCGGGGATGTCCCACCCCCGGTCGCCCCCGGTCCCGGTAGGACTCACGCCGCGTCGCGGCTCTCGTCCGGTGGCTCCCGCCCCCCGGGCTGCTCCGGGCGCTGCGGCTCACGTCTGGGCAGCTCCGGCGGCAGCTCCGCCTCCTCGGGCGGCTCCGGCCCCGGCCCGCGCAGGCCCCCGGGCCACGGCCCCTGCACCACGCCGGTCCCGGCGGAGGGCTCCCGCCGCTCGGGCGCGGCCGGAATCTCCACCGTCTTCCCGCGTCTGTGCCGCCCCCGCCCCCTCCCGTACGTCGCCGCCGCGGCCACCAGCGCCAGCACGCCCGCCACCAGCGCGCACCCCACGCCCTCGCCCAGCCCGTCCCGGCTGACGGACAGCGCGTCCGCCACCTGGTACTGCCGCACCATCCACAGGATCGTGATGCCGAGCACGATCAGGGACGCCAGCGCCATCAGCCACGCCCACCGCAGCGTCGCCGCCGTCAGCAGCAGCACCGCCGCGACGAGCATCGCCAGGAAGACGCCGGTGAGCAGGCCCGCCTCGTCGGCGGTGATGCCGTCCGGCGAGAACAGCTCCGTGAGCTCGAAGTCGCGCCCCCGGCGGTCGCCGTACCAGTCCAGCAGCGGGCTGACCAGCGCCAGGGCGGCGGCAGCGGCGGCGAGCAGGCTCCCCAGCGCCTCGCGCCACGGGCTCTGGCCCTTGCTTCGGTCCATGTATTCGACGCTACGTTCGGCCCGCCGCCCTCGCACCCCGGCACCTCAACGCCCCGACGCCCCGACGCCCCGACGCCAACGCCCCAACCCCGAGGGCTCTCAACCACCGGACCCACGCGCCCGCCCGCCGCGCCGTGCCGCTAGCCTCCACGCCCATGAGCCTTGCCGCGCGCACGCCGACCCTCCTCACGGCGGTGACGACGCTGACCGCCCTGGAACTGTTGCGGGTCGCGGGCGCGGCGACCGGCGGCTCGACGGGCGCGGTGGTGGTGACCGCGCTCGGCTTCGCCGGCGCCGCGCTGGCCGGCCCGCTGGTGTGGTGGCTCGGCGTACGCCGCGCCCTGCCCGTGGCCGTCGGCGGCCTGGCCCTGGCCCGGCTGCTGGTGCAGCTCCCCGCCCTCCGCACCCACCCGGTCGTCGCCGCGGCGGTCGCCCTCGCGCTCGCCGCCCTCGTGCTGGCGGTACGCCGCACCGACCCCGCCCGGGCGGCCGTCGCGATCGCGCTCGCCGTGGGCGCGGACGCCGCGCTGCGCCTGCCGCTCGACCTGTGGGACCCGGTGTGGCGGGGCGGGGCGCTGGGCTGGCTGACGGCGTTGGCGCTGTCCGGGCTGCTGGGCGCGCTGGCCTGGGACTCCCACAGGCGTACGCCGGCCGCGGCGGGCGGCGGCGTCGAGCCGGCGCTGCTGGGGCCCGCGCTCGCGCTGTACGGGGCGTTCCTCGCCTCGCCGGGCCTCGTCGCCTCGCAGGGCGGCGTCTCGCTGACCGCCGCCGGGCTGTGGATCGCGGCCGGGACGCTCGCCGGCGTCTGGGGGCTTCTGGCGACGCGGCCCAAACGCCTGCCCCTGCGGGGTTCGGCGCGCCTGCCGGAGCGGCTGCCCGACTGGGCCTCGCCCGCGCCGCCCGCCCTGCTGGCCGCCGCCGTGCTGACCCTCCTGCTGCTGCCCGGCTTCGCGCCCCTGACCGGCCTGGCGACGATCGCCGGGCTCGCCACGCTGCCCGCCGTGCTGCGCGCCGCACTCGGCGCCGGCTGGGCCACCGGCCGGGGCACGCTCGCGGACCTGGCCGTGGCGGGCGCGGGCTGCGGCCTCGGCTACCTCGTGCTGGTGCTGCCCGGCCAGCTCCGCGTCGTCCCCGCGTGGTGGCCCGTGCTCGGCGCGCTCGGCCTGGGCGTCGCCGCGTGGTTCGCCGCGGGCGCGCTCGACCGGACCACGATCGCGGCCACAACCACAACCACAACCACGACCACGACCACGACCGGGCAGCGCCTGCCCCGCCCCTTCCTGCCGGTGCTGCTGGCGACCGGCCTGCTGGCGTTCCCGCCGCTCGCCGACGCCACCCGCTCCGCGCCCGAGCCGCTGCCCACCGACACCGCCGGGGCCACCTACCGGCTGCTGAGCTGGAACGTGCACCACGCCGTCGACGGCGACGGCGAGGTCGTCCCCGACGACATCCTGGAGGTGATCCGCCGCTCCGAGGCCCACGTCGTGCTGCTTCAGGAGGTGCCGCGCGGCTGGCAGAGCGCGGGCGGCCTGGACCTGGCCTCCTGGCTGGAACGCCGCCTGGACGCCGAGGCCGTCTGGGCCCCGGCGGCCGACCGGCAGTTCGGCAACCTCATCCTCACCAGCCTGCCGGTCGTCGACTCCACGACCGAGACCCTGCCCCTGGCCGGGGGCGGCATGGACCGCTCCTACGCCTCCGTGACCGTCCGCCTGACCGACGGCGAGACCGCCGCCATCGCCACCACCCACCTGGAGGGCGACCCCGACGCGGCCGAGACCCGCCTGGCCCAGCTCGACGCCGTGCTGGCCGCCGTCGGCGAGGCCGAGCACCCCGACCACGCCGTGCTCGCCGGGGACTTCAACGCCGAGCCCGACTCGGCGGAGATCGACACCGTCCTCCAGTCCGGCTTCACCAGCGCCCAGGACGAGGCGGGCGACCCCGGCCGCCTCACGCACCTCGACCCGCGCCGCCGCGTCGACTGGATCTTCGGCGCGCGGGCGGTGGCGTTCGAGGGCTTCCGCATCCTCGACGCGGACGACCTCCCCGCGGCCGGGGCCTCCGACCACCTGCCCCTGACGACGACGGTGTGGCTGGACTAGACGGTTAGACGGTGAGGCCGGACTAGCGGGGAAGCCCTTCGCGGCCTTCCAGCCAGGCCGCGAACGAGGTGGTCCCCCACACCTCGGGCCGCTCCGCCGTCGCCACGCCCGCGCGCAGCGCCCGCCCGGCCCGGCCCGGGAACGGCACCGGCAGCACCAGCGCGCGCCGCCCCGTCGCCGAACGCCAGCCGCGCGCCAGATCCCGCAGCTCCGCCACCGCCGGGCCCGCCACCTCACGGCGTTTCCCCAGCGGCTCGCCCGCCGCCACCTCCGCGACCACCCGCGCCACCTCGGCGCAGGCCACGGGCGCCAGGCGGGCGCGCGGCAGCGGCAGCACCCGCCACCGCCCGCCCGCCGCGAACCGCTCGGCCACCAGCTCGTGGAACTGCGTGGCCCGCACGATGCTCCACGCCACCGGCCCCTCCTCCACGACCCGCTCCTGCTCGTGCTTCACACGGAAGTAGCCCATCGGCACGCGGTCGCAGCCGACGACCGAGACGCACACGTGGTGGCCCACGCCCGCGTACCACTCGGCGTCCAGCAGCCGCCGCGAGCCCTCGACCAGGGTCCGCCGTGCCCGCCTCGCCGAGCGCTCGTTGCTCGCGTCCACCACCACGTGGCACCCCGCCAGCGCCTGCGCCAGCCCCTCGCCCGTGCTCAGGTCGACCCGCCACGCCCCCGAGGTGCGGCTGAGGACCCGTACCTCGTGGCCGCGCGCCGCCAGCTCCGCGGCGACCCGCCGCCCCAGGGTCCCCGTGCCGCCGGCGACGGCGATCGTCTTCCTCGCGTTCCGTTCGCCCCTTTGGCCCTCTTCGCTCTCTTCACTCTCTTCGCTCGCGTTGTCCGTGCTGCTCATGCCCCTAGGACGACGCGGCCCCCGAGTCTGTGACATCGCCGAAGATCGCGCGAGGATCGCCGGTGTACCAGGCGTTCTCGATGCGGACCCGCCGCAGCAGCCAGCGGGAGCCGTCCCGGACCACCTCGCAGACGTAGTGGTTCTTCAGCAGCACGTGGCGGGAGTGGTCCGCGCTCAGCAGGTGCTGCGCCTCCACCAACGCCGTCAGCTCGGCGGTCCCCGTGCCCGCGCCGACCAGCCGCACGCGCGCGTTGGTGACCTGGTGCGTGGTGTCCACGCGCCCCGCGAACAGCCCGAGGATGGTGTCGACGATCGTCTCCCGCCCCCGCATCAGCTCGCTCCCGACCCCCATGCGCTCCGCCGCGGGCCGGAAGTCCACCTCGGCGTCGGGCGCGAACGCCGAGGCGAACAGCTCCCGGTCCTTGCGGTCCTGCCCGAGGGCGAAGCGGTGGAGCGCGTCGACGACCTCCGTGCGGTCGACGCGCGGAAGCTCGTCGAGGAAACGCCCCACGAGCGGCGCGACCTGCGGCAGCCGCTCGACCAGCGCGAAGTGCCCGGCGTCGAGCAGGTGCAGCTCGGCGCGCGGCAGGTCGCGCAGGTACGCCCGCGCGCCCGCCTCCGTGAAGATGCCGTCGCCGCGCCCCCAGACGACGAGCGCCGGCGGCTGGTGGGTGCGCAGCCACTCCTGCCAGCGGGGGTAGAGGGCGAGGTTGCCCCGGTAGTCCAGCGCCAGCCGGACCTGGATCTCCCTGCGGCCCGGCAGGTCGAGGAAGTGCTGGTCGAGCGTCCAGGCGTCCGGGTCGACGGCCTCCACGTCGCCCGCCCCGTCCTCGTACTGGCCGCGCGTGGCGGGCAGCGTCAGGAAGTCCCGGATCCGGCTCTCGTCCTCCTCGGCGACGAAGGCGCGGGCGGCCTCGCTGAGGCCCTCCTCGTAGGCGTTGGCGTTCTGCACCACCAGCCCCGCGATCCATTCGGGGTGCCGGGTCGCCAGCCGGAAGCCGACGGGTCCGCCGAAGTCGAAGAGGTACGCCACGAAGTGGCTCAGGCCGAGCGCCCGGCAGAAGCCCTCCATCACGTCGGCCAGCGCGTCGAAGGTGTAGGCGAACTCCTCGGGCGGCGGGGCGTCGCTGTGCCCGAAGCCGGGGTAGTCGGGCGCGATGACGCGGTAGCGGCGGCCGAGCGTGTCGATCAGGCGCCGGAACTGGTGGGAGGCGGAGGGGAAGCCGTGCAGGAGCAGGAGGACGGGCCCTTCGACCGGTCCCGCCTCACGGTAGAAGATCCGCAGCCCGTCCACCTCGGCGAACCGGTGGGCGACGCGCGGCAGGTCGCTGGCGTTGTCGATCATGCCCCCACGATCGGCCCCGTCGATGCCGGGAACAACGACCGATCACGCAACGATCCATAAGCAGCGCTTATCGCCAACAGACAGGGGAGCCGGACGGTGGAACGCCGGGAGATGGAGATCCTGCTCACGCTCGCCGAGGAGCTGCACTTCGGCCGCACCGCCGAGCGGCTGCTCGTCTCGCAGGCCAGGGTCAGCCAGACGATCAGGAAGCTGGAACGCCGCATCGGCGCGCCGCTGTTCGAGCGCACCAGCCGCCGGGTCGCCCTCACCCCCATAGGGCGGCGGCTGGTGGAGGACCTGCGCCCGGCGCGCGAGCGCATCGACGCGGGCCTCGCGCGCGCCGTGGCCGCCGCGCGGGGCGCCGGTGGGGTGCTGCGGGCCGGATTCCTGAGCCCGGCGGTGGGCCAGGTCCTGATGGCGGCGGCCGAGGCGTTCCGCGCGGAGCGGCCGGGCACGGAGGTGACGGTCCGCGAGACGCACCTGGGGAACCTGCTGGGCCCGTTGCTGGCCGACGAGGTCGACGTCCTGGCCGTGCCGCTCCCGGTGCGGGAGCCGGGCCTGGTGGTGGGCCCGGTGGTCTTCTCCGAGCCGACGGTCCTGGCTGTCGCCACCGGCCACCGCCTGGCACGGCGCGCCTCGGTGACGTACCGCGACCTGGCGGGCGAGACGGTCCTGGACGCGGCGGGCCTCCCGGCGTACTGGCGCGACCACCGCTGCCCCTCCCACCTGCCGTGCGGCATGCCGCTGCGCCGCGAGCAGACCTTCACGACCTGCCAGGAGCTGTTGACGGTCGTCGGCGCGGGCCAGGGCATCGCGCAGTTCGGCGCCCAGGGCGCGGCGTACTACGCGCGGCCGGATGTCGTGTATGTGCCGTTCCCGGAGGCGCCGGCGTACGACTACGCCCTGGTGTGGCGCGCGGCGTCGGAGACGGAGCGGGTGCGGGCGTTCGTGGCGGCGGCGGTGAGCAGCCTTCTGATCGCGAGGTGATATCCCCTCGCCATCGACTCCGGGAGTTCGGGAGAATCGGCCCATGATCGCCGTGCTGGTGAACGGGCTGCCGGGGGCCGGGAAGACCACCCTGGCGCGGGCGCTCGCGCGGGAGTTGGGGCTGCCGCTGCTGAGCAAGGACATCGTCAAGGAGACGCTGGCCGACGCGTTCGGGACCTACCCGACGCGGGAGTGGAGCCGGGCGCTGGGGCGGGCGGCCGGGGAGACGCTGTGGTCGCTGCTGGCGGACGCGCCCGCCGGGGCCGTGCTGGAGAGCCCTTTTCTGGCGCACCTGCGGCCCATCGTGGCGGCCGGGCTGGAACGGGCCGGGGTGCGGGAGGCGCACGCGGTGCACGAGGTGTGGTGCGAGGTGCCGCTCGCCGTCGCGCGCCGCCGCTACGAGGAGCGGGCAGCACGCAGGCACGCGATACATGTCGAGACCGCCTGGGAGTTCTGGGCCACCGTGGCCGAGCCCCTGGCGCTGGGCAGCCCGCTGCACCGGGTCGACACCACCCGCCCGGTCGACGTCGCGGCGCTCGCCGCCGCCATCGCGTCATGAACGCTGCTCGCTGGTACATCGTCCAGCACGGCGAGAAGGAGAAGACGGCCGGAGACCCCGGCCTGACCGCGCTCGGGCGGCGGCAGGCGGCGCTCACCGGGCGGTGGCTGGCGTCGCTCGGTCTGCGCGGGCCGCTGCTGAGCAGCCCGCTGCGGCGGGCCCGGGAGACGGCCGAGGCCATCGCGGCGGAGACGGGGCTCGCCGTCCGCGAGGACGCTCGGCTGCGCGAGCGGATGAACTGGGACGGGAGCCTGCCGTTCGCGCACTTCCTCGCGGACTGGGAGAGGACCGTGCGCGACCGGGACTTCGCCCCCCGAATCGGTGATTCCTCCCGCCGGGCGGCGGAGCGGTTCCTGGCATGCCTGACCGAGCCGCGACCCGGCGGCGGCCCGTTCGCGGTCGTCACCCACGGCGGGGTGACGGTGGACGCGCTGCGGACCCTGCTCGGCGATGAGTACGCCGTGGATCCGGAGCTGGTACGCCGTGGGGTCCCGTCGTGCGCGCTGACCATGCTGGAGCCAGCAGGGCGCGGGGTGGTGGAGATCGCCTCGGTCCGTCACCTGTCGTAGTTCGCTGGACCACGCCCGCCGGTGGCCGTCGGCATGTTCTGCCGTGACGGATACCGGGGCTGTGCGGCGGCTCAGCACGGCCAGCTGAGCTCGCACCACACCGACTTGCCGCCGTCGCGCGGGTGCAGTCGCGTCCCCCAGGCGGCGGCCAGGGCGTCGATCAACGCCAGTCCACGCCCGGCCTCGTCGTCGGCGCCGGCCCGCCGCGTCTGCGGGAGCGTGGCCGCGGGGTCGTAGACCTCGATGCGGACGATGCTGCCGCAGCGCCCCGAGAGGCAGGCGGAGACGGGGCACTTGGCGTGCACGATGCCGTTGGTGACCAGCTCGGAGGCGAGGAGACAGGCTTCGTCGGCCCGCACGCCACACCCGTGCCGCCACAACGCCGACCGCACCGAGTCCCGCACCTGCCCCACGGCCCAGGGCTGGGCCGGGACCTGGATGCGGTACCACCAGTCCACGCCGGGGGGAGGAGGCGGGGGAGGGAATGGGAAGGCGTAACCGGACATGGCGGAGCTCCGTTCATACGATTGCGGAAGGGAGTTGGGGGGAGCGCAGGCCAAGGAGAGTGGCTAGCCTGCCGTGTTCGGCGCCTCGCCCAGAGTAGCGTATAAAGTGGCACTGGTGCCACAAGCTCACATATGGAGGGGAAGGCAACATGCCCACGAGGACGACGCCGACACAGCGTCAGAAGCGACTTGGCGCCGAACTGCGCAGGCTGCGCACGGAGGCGGGGATGTCCACGGAGTACGCGGCCGGGCTGCTCGGGCTCGACCGGACGAAGATCTCCAACATCGAGGCGGGAGTCCGGGGCATCACGCCGGAGCGGCTGCGCATCCTGGCCTGCAACTACGACTGCTCGGACGAGGCGTACATCGACGCTCTCGCCGCCATGGCGGGCCGGGCCCCGCGTGGCTGGTGGGAGAGCTACCGGGGCAGCCTGCCCTCCGGGCTGCTCGACATCGCCGAACTGGAGTGGCATGCAACGCGCCTGCGCACGGCCCAGACGGTGCACGTGCCCGGTCTGCTGCACACCGAGGACTATGCGACGGCTATCTTCCGGGCGGCCCTGCCGCCCTTGCCGGAGGAGGAGATCGAACGCCGCACCGCGCACCGCAGGGAGCGGCAGCGCGTGCTGGAGCGGAGCGAGCCGCCGGAGTACGTGGCGTTCATCCACGAGGCAGCGCTGCGGATGCGGTTCGGCGGTAGCGCCGTCATGCGCAGGCAGCTGACGCACATCGCCGCCATGTCGGAGGCGGACCGCATCAGCGTGCGTGTGCTACCAGTCGCGATCGGCGCGTTTCCCGGGGCCGGGCACGCCCTCCTCTACGCCCACGGGGAGGTGCCGCGTCTCGACACGGCGCAGTTGGACTCGGCTCATGGGCCGGAATTCACGTTCGCCGAGTCGCAGTTGGCGAAGTACCGTTCTCATCTGGACTGGATGGACGAGACAGCGCTGCCGGAAGCGGAGTCGCGTGACTTCATCCAGCGGATCATCGAGCAGTTGTAGTCGGCTAGGCGTAGGAGAGCCCGTCATGTCACCGATTGTGTGGGAAGACCCGTTCTGCGCTGAGGGAAACAACTGCTTCCGGATCGGCACGGACGCCGAAGGCAACGCCTATCTCGCCGTCGCCGGGGACGAGGGCAACGCCATCCGGGACTCGCGCGAGGCGCTGGCCGCGCTGATCCGCGACATCAAGGCCGGCAAGGTCGACCACCTGCTCTGACCGCTTCGGCGTGCTCGGGGGCATGACCGCAGGGCCGCCAGCACCCTCACAGCGCCGCGACCGCGCCCTCCACCACGTCCTCCAGGGCCTTCCTGTCCTCGGCCACCTTGGCCAGCACCCGCAAGCCGCAGCCAGGCTGCGAGCACCACGCACGGTCACCGATTGCTGCCTTTCGGTATCTCACACGCCGTAAAATCCGGTTGCCCGGGCCGGGCGCACTTGCTGTACTCCCGCCCGGCGAAACCACGCCCACGAACCGAGGAGAAAGGAACAGAAGAATGAGGCAGACGCGCATGTCCCAGCGGAACGGAACCCTTCGATACAGAGGACATGACGCCTGGTGCAAGGAACACCACGAACGCTCAACCTGGGGATTCTGGCCCATGTAGACGCCGGAAAGACAAGCCTGACCGAGCGGCTGCTGCACGCCGCCGGTGTCATCGACGAGGTCGGCAGCGTCGATGACGGCAGCACACAGACCGACACGCTCGCGCTGGAACGGCAGCGCGGCATCACCATCAAGTCCGCCGTGGTGTCGTTCCCCATCGACGACGTCACGGTGAATCTCATCGACACGCCCGGCCACCCGGACTTCATCGCGGAGGTGGAGCGGGTCCTCAGCGTGCTCGACGGCGCCGTGCTCGTCGTCTCAGCCGTCGAGGGCGTGCAGGCGCAGACCCGCGTGCTAATGCGCACGCTGCGGCACCTGGGCATCCCGACGCTCGTCTTCGTCAACAAGATCGACCGCGCGGGCGCGCGCGAGGCTCCCGTGCTGCGGGAGATCGCCGAGAAGCTGACCCCGGCCGTCGTCGCCATGGGCGCGGCGCGCGGGCTCGGCACGCGCCGGCCGGCCGTCACGCCGTACGGCCCGCTGGACGCCGCCTTCACGGCCCGGCTGGCCGAGCTGCTCGCGGAGCACGACGACGCGCTGCTCGCGGCGTACGTGCACGACGAGGGCGCCGCGCTCCCGTACGCCCGGCTGCGGGGCGAGCTCGCGGCGCAGTCCCGGCGCGGGCTGGTGCACCCCGTCTTCTTCGGCTCGGCCATCACGGGCGCGGGCGTCGCGGCGTTGATGAGTGGCATCGCCGAGCTGCTGCCCGCCGAGCGGGGCGAGCCGGACGGGCCGGTCGCGGGCACCGTCTTCAAGGTCGAGCGCGGCCCGGCCGGGGAGAAGATCGCGTACGCCCGCATGTACGCCGGGACGCTGCGCGTGCGCGAGCCCGTGCGGCTGAGCGGCGGGCGGGACGGGCGGGAGGCGAAGGTCACCGGGATCGGGGTCTTCGACCGGGGCGGGGTCGGACGCCGCTCCTCGGTCGCGGCCGGCGAGATCGGGAAGCTGTGGGGGCTCGGCGAGATCCGGATCGGGGACCACATCGGGGAGAAGGCCGGGACGGGCGCGCGCCGCCACTTCGCGCCGCCGACGCTGGAGACGGTCGTCGTCCCCGCCACCCCGGCCGGCAAGGGCGCGCTGCACCTCGCGCTCACCCAGCTCGCCGAGCAGGACCCGCTGATCAACCTCCGGCAGGACGACATCCGTCAGGAGATCTCCGTCTCGCTCTACGGCGAGGTGCAGAAGGAGGTCATCCAGGCCACGCTGGCCGACGACTTCGGCGTGGCGGTCAGCTTCCGCGAGACGACGACCATCTGCGTCGAGCGGCCGACGGGCATGGGCGAGGCCGTGGAGGTCAAGGGGCAGGCGCCCAACCCGTTCCTCGCCACGGTGGGGCTGCGGGTGGAGCCAGGGCCGGCCGGGGGAGGGGTGGCGTTCCGGCTGGGGGTGGAGCTGGGGTCGATGCCGTACGCCTTCTTCAAGGCGGTCGAGGACACGGTGCGGGAGACGCTGCGGCAGGGCCTGCGCGGCTGGGAGGTCATCGACTGCGTCGTCACCATGACCCACTCCGGGTACGCGCCGCGCCAGAGCCACGCCCACGCCCGCTTCGACAAGAGCATGTCGAGCACGGGCGCGGACTTCCGGGGGCTCACGCCGCTGGTGCTGATGGAGGCGCTGCGGCGGGCCGGGACCCGGGTGCACGAGCCGATGCACCGCTTCCGGCTCGACATCCCGGCGGACACGGTGGGCGCGGTCGTCGCCGCGCTGGCGCCGCTGCGGGGCGTGGTGCGGGAGTCCGTGACCCGGGGCGCGGCGTGCGCGCTGGAGGGGGACGTGCCGGCGGCGTCCGTGCACGAGCTGGGGCAGCGGCTGCCGGGGCTGACGCGGGGGGAGGGGCTCCTGGAGTCGGCGTTCGACCACTACGCGCCGGTCACCGGCCCGGGCCCGGTCCCGTCTCGCCCGCGCACGGACCACGACCCGCTCCACCGCCGGGAGTACCTGCTGAAGGTGCTGCGGCGCGTGCCGCGCCAAGCGGTGTGAGGCGTGGTGGGGCAGAAATGAGGTGACCCGGGCGGCCGCCGTTCCCCGCTGCCGCCCGGGTCTGCCCCAGCCCCCCGGCTGGTCCGGCGGGTCCCCACTCGCCGGACGTCTCTCTGTCTGTGTAGGACCGGCCCGGGCAGCTCCCCTCCAGTGCCGCCCGGGCCGGGCCTCCCCCGCTCCCCCCGGTGTCCCCCCGGGATCCCCCGCTTCCCCCCCGGGCTTCCCCGGCCTGTCCGGCGGTTCCCCCGCGACCGCCGGACAGGCTCCCTAGGAGGCCGGCCGGGCACCCCTGTCCGGCCGGTTGATGATGAGAATGGCAGGCCGCCATAAACACCTAATAAACGTCGTAGGCGAGCCCGTTTTGCTGCTGGGCTCGCCTACGACGAGTCGGATGTCTCCGATGCGGGCACGTCTACTTCGGCCACCCGTCGGATGGTGTGATCACCGCCGGGGACGCCGTGCTGTCGTGGTCGGCTAAGACGGGTGCCGCCGTGCCCGCCACCAGTGCCACCGCTACGGCACAGATGGCCAGAATTCTCCGTGCGCTGCCCATGAAGCCTCCTTGCCTGAAGAGGTTCTATCCGTATTGATCAACGCCGCCGATCGGCCGCGTCTGCTGGTATCGATGCCCCCGACAACCAAATAAGAACCGGCTGCGGCGGAATGCGAGTGCCACAGCCGGTCACCAGTTCTCTCGACGTCTCAGCCTCAGTCCTCGTCCATGACGGGCTTGTCGTCCTTGGGCCACGCGTCGGTCGGCTTGACGATGCCGCCGTCCTTGACGGGCTCGTCCTTGGGCCAGGCGTCCGTGGCCTTGACGATGCTGCCGTCCTTGACGGGCTCGTCCTTGGGCCACGCGTCGGTCGGCTTGACGATGCTGCCGTCCTTGACGGGCTCGTCCTTGGGCCAGGCGTCCGTGGGCTTGACGACGCCCTCCTCCGTCGTCTCGGTGGTCTCGCCGACCTCCGTTCGCTTGACGGGGCGTCGGTCGTCTTGCGCCTGGTTCTCGGTCACGGTCAACCCCCATGTGATGTCAGTGCCAGCACGGCCGCCCTCGGATTCTCCCCATGATCACGGACGGCCCTTTACATGACCGCTACCCAGGGAGCGGCCGCGATGGTGGAGCCTGGCAGCAGCCGATAAACGTCTGATGAACGCCCCGGGAGAGACGGTTCAAGGACTCAGACGGGGGTGGACGCCAGAAGGTTGCGGACTTCCACGACTTCCGGGCTGTCCTGCTCCTCGAAGACAGTGAGCGCCTGCTCCCAGCAGGCCCGGGCACGCCCGCTGTGCCCGATGGCGTCCAGCGCTCGCCCCAGCACGGTAAGGACGTTGGCACGCCACAGTGGTCCACCGGCGGTGCGCAGTTGTGCCAGAGCCTCCTCTGCCAGCGTTGCGGCCCTGGGGGCGTCGTCCATGGCCAGGTGCATCTCGGCCAGGCGGAAGAGCGTGAGCCCTTCCCACACACGCTGTCGGTTCGAACGGAAGTTCTTCAACGCCGCGGTGAACTCGTCGAGCGCTGCGGCATGCTGTCCGTCCTCGGCCAGAGCGATCCCCAGCGTGTACTGGCCGTTCGCCAGACGCAGCCGCGAACCCATCCGGCGAAGGATGGTGACGCCCTCCTGAGCGAGCTGCACGGCCTTGTCCGTGCGGCCCAGCTGCAAATTGAGCCGGGACAGGGCTCCCAGGGCGCCGGCTTCCCCCGGCCGGTCGGCGTCTGCCCGGTACTCCTGGAGGGCGCGCGTCAGGTGGGCGTCAGCGTCTTCGTGCCGGTTCTGATAGAGCGCGATGATGCCGCTGTTGTTCGCCCCGCGGGCGCGGGCGATGGGGTCATCGGCGGCCACACCGAGCAGCATGGCCCGCCGACCGTGCTCGTCCGAGGAGTCAAGCCGGTCCGCCATGTGCTCGGCCTGGGCCAGGGCGACGCGTACGCGTCCCTCCGCGAGTGTGTCCTCGGTGGTGTGCGCCGCCTCGAACAGCGTCTTGCACGCTCGCTCGTACTGGAGCGAGAAGACGCCGGATTCGGCGAGATCCCCTCCCAGCAGCAGCAGATCAGCGGCCCGGCGGCGCCCGGCCGCATGCGTGGACTGCTGCACGCAGGACAGGAGACTGTCCGCTTCGGTGAACAGCCAATCGACGGCCGTCGTGGGCGAGTCGAAGGTGAGGCCACGCTGGGCCGTCGGCTGCAGGTGGTCGATCAAACGATCGCCCGGACGCTGGAGGGCATAAACGGCAGCCGTTGTCGCCAGGTAGAAGTCGAGCAACCGCGAGAGGGCTGCCTCGCGTTCAGATGGGGGCAGCTCATCGCGCTCGGCGCACGCCTTGGCGAACAGACGCACCAGGTCGTGGAAGCGGTACCGGCCAGGTGCCGCCGACTCCAGCAGCGAGGCGTCCACCAGCGACTCCAGCAGCTGCTCGGTCGTGGCGGCGCTTCGGTCCAGCAGCGCGGCCGCTGCCTGGAGAGAGATGTCAGGGCCGTCGGTCAGCCCCAGGAGCCGGAACGCCCGCGCCTGCTCGGACCTGAGCTGGCTGTATCCCAGTTCGAAGGTTGCCTTGACCGCCTGATCGCCCGCCTGGAGCTCGTCCAGGCGGTGGCGTTCGTCGCCCAGCTTCTGGGCCAAGGTGGCGACGGTCCAGGTGCGGCGGGCGGCCAGGCGGGAGGCGGCGATGCGGATGGCCAGCGGCAGGAAGCCGCAGGCGCCGACCACGTCCATGGCGGCCTCGCGCTCGGCGCTCACCCGCTCCTCGCCGACGATCTTGGTGAAGAGGGTCAGCGCCTCCTCCGGGCTCATCACGTCCAGGTCCACCAGGTGCGCCCCGGCCAGGTCCACCATCCGGTGGCGGCTGGTGATCAGCGTCGCGCAGTCGGCCGTGCCCGGCAGGAGGTGGCGGACCTGGGCGGCGTCCCGGGCGTTGTCCAGCAGGATCAGGATGCGGCGGCCGTCCAGCAGCGAGCGGTAGAGCGCGGCGCGGTCGTCCACGCCCTCGGGGATGGCGGAGTCGGGTGTGCCGAGGGACCGCAGGAAGGAGCCCAGCACGGCTTCGGGCTCGGTCGGCGTCGGACCGGCCCCCTGGAGGTCCACGTACAGCTGGCCGTCGGGGAACTGGTCACGGGCGGCGTGCGCCACCTGCACGGCCAGCGTCGTCTTGCCGACGCCGCCGATGCCCGCCACCGCCGACACCACCATCACCCGGCCGCCCGCCGAGGCCAGCTCCGCGCCCAGCTCGGCGACGAACGACGACCGGCCCGTGAAGTCCGGGACGGTGGCGGGGAGCTGGGCGGGCCGCACCGGCGGCGGCGCGCTCGCGGAGGGCGCCTGGCCCGTGTGGTTGAGCGAGTCGTCGGCGTTGAGGATCTTCTGCTGGAGGTCGGACAGCGCCGCGCCCGGCTCGATGCCGAGCTCGTCGATGAGGATGCGGCGGGCGTCGGCGTAGACGGCGAGGGCCTCCGCCTGCCGCCCGCAGCGGTACAGCGCCAGCATCAGCAGCTCGCGCAGCCCTTCGCGCAGCGGGTACGCCGTCGTCAGGCCCGTCAGCTCCGAGACCAGCTCCGAGTGGAGCCCGGTCTGGAGCCCGACGTCGAGGCGCTGCTCGATCAGCGTCAGGCGCAGCTCGCCCAGCCGCTCCCGGTGGAGCTGGGCGCCGGGGCCGGGGATCCCGGCCAGGGCCTCGTCGCCGTCCCACAGGTCCAGCGCCGTGCCGTACAGCTCGTACGCCCGCGTCAGGTCGCCGGCCGCCGCGGACTTCTCCGCCTCGGCGGCCAGCCGCTCCGCCTCGTGGGCGTCGATCTCGTCGCCCTGGCCGAGCCGCAGCGCGTAGCCGCCCGCCTCGCTCACCAGCGCCCCGGCGCGCGGGCCGAACATCTTCCGCAGCCGGGTGGCGTAGGTGCGCAGCGTCGGCACCGCGTGTTCCGGGGACTCCTCTCCCCACAGCACGTCGACCAGCTCGTGGGCGGTCGCCGTGCGCCCCCGTCTCAGCGCCAGGGCGGCCAGCATCGCGCGTAGCTGTGGTGTGCCGGAAGGAAGGAGCTCGTCGCCCAGCCATGCCCGGACCGGGCCGAGCACGGTCAGGCGGAGAAGGGGCGCAGGCGTGCGCCCCTCCGCGGTCCCCCCACCCTTGGCCGCCATGGTGTCCCCTGCTTCTGTTTGCGCTTCCGAAGCCGATTCACGCCGTTGGGTGTGCCGCGCATCGCGCGTAGTGCCGCCGCGCGGGCACACGCCTCGTCACCGTGCGTCCACCTTTCCCTGGTTGACGGCGCGTGATGTGCGCGGGCACGCGCCGGGAGCGGAAGCCCGAGACGAGAGCGTTACAGCCTATCGGCTTCGACTGTCCCCAAGGAAGAGCGGATTACTCATTGCAGCCATCGCCCCGGGCAGCCCGGAGGCGCCGCCGTCGGCCGGGGCGTGGCGGACCTCGGCGCGGACGTACGCCGCCAGCGAGACCGTCGTCCGCCACTCCACCGCGCCCGAACCGTCCGCCGGCAGCGGCTCGGTGCGCATCAGGCCCTGGTCGGTGACGAGGCGGATGCTGCCGCCGGGCACGCCGCCGGCCTCGGCGCGGACGGTGACCTCGGTGTCGCGGCCGACGCCCTCGCCCGCCAGGCGTTCCCCGATCGAGGCGTGGTGGCCGCGCCCGTCGGTGGCGGTCAGGCTCAGCTCGACGGACGAGGACTCGGCGAGGTACGAGCGCCCCGCGCGCAGCCCGGCGAGGATCGCCTGGCGGCTGAGGTCGTCGGCGAGGACGACGGTCTGCGGCAGGCCCACGACCTGCGGCTCGCGGTGGGCGTCGCTGTTGCCCATGGCGGGGAGCCACGCGCCCGTGGCGGCGTTCGCGACCAGCGTGCCGTCCCACGTCGCCAGGGACGCCTCGTCATCCGGCGTCCACGGGCCGTTCCACACCTCGACGGCGTCGGCCTGGAGCAGCCCGAACTTCCAGGCGCAGCCGATGCAGGTGGCGTGCGGGTGGGCGGGGACCAGCAGGCCGCCGGCGCGGTGGATGCGGCGGGCGTAGTGGTCGTAGGCGTCGTCGCGGGCGCGGTAGCGCCAGTCGATGAAGGTGCCCGGGTCGATGCCGAGCGCCAGGTAGTGGCCGTTGCGCGTGGTGACCTCCTCGCCGCACAGCACGAGCAGTTCGCCGTCCGGATGGTCCCACAGGCCCTCCCAGGCGGCGTGGCCCGACGAGGTGTTGTGCTCGGAGGTGTTGATGAAGTCCAGGCCGGCGGCGCGGGCGGCGGCCGCCACCTCGGCCGGGGTGCGGGCGCCGTCGGAGTGGACGGTGTGCAGATGGCAGTCGCCCCGGTACCAGGCCCGGCCCCGGCCGGGGGCGCGCTCGGGCGGGTAGACGGGGCGGGGGGTGCGGCCCTGGCGGCCGTAGTCGAGGGTGATGGACAGCTCGTAGTTCAGGCCCTGCGGCGCGACGGTGTAGGGGCCGAGGATGACGTGCCAGGTGCCGGGGTTGAGGGGGCCGGCGAGGTAGGCGGGGGTGGCCTCCTCGGCGCTGATGAAGAACTCGGTGCGGAAGCCGCCGGACCAGCCGCGGAAGCCCTCGCCCGGCAGGTCGGTGCCGCGCTCGTCGAAGATGCCGATGTCGAGGGCGTTGCCGGGCGTTCCGGCGGGGACGGTGGGGCGGTCGTAGGTGTAGGAGACGTGGATCCGGCGTACGCCGCGCGGCACTTCGAGGGGGACGTAGACGAAGTCGGGCGCGCCCGTGGCCAGATGGCCGGTGATGGTCCGGGTTTCCGTTTCCTGTCCGTCGGCGTGGGCGAACGTCACGGGGGAGAGCGTAATGGCCGCCGCGCCCGAGGTGGCCGCGGTGAGTCTGAGCAGATCCCGGCGTTTGACACCCGAAGGCCTGGAGGGCATGGCGGAACTCCGTTCGTCGAGGCGGTGTCGGGGGAGCGAGCGGGGAGTGAGTACCGTCACACGTCGAGGTGGCGCGCGGGAGAAGGCAGGTCAAGAACGGGGCGCACACTCGGCGACGGCGTGCGCCGGTGCCTGCCGGGGAGTGCCGGTGATCACTGCCATGTTCGGCTGTCGGCGTTCGCTCTTATCCTCGGGGCATGACTTCACCTGCGGAGGGACCTCCGGCGGCGCCGACGGCCAACGGGATGCGGCGCGCGCTGCGCCGCGCCCGGGACGGGGTGGCGCTGGACGCGGCGGAGGCCGCCGTGCTGCTGCGGGCGCGCGGCGAGGACCTGGAGCGCCTGTGCGCCACGGCGGCACGGGTGCGGGACGCGGGCCTGGCGGCGGCCGGGCGCCCGGGCACCATCACGTACTCGAAGAAGGTGTTCATCCCGCTCACACGCCTGTGCCGGGACCGCTGCCACTACTGCACCTTCGTCACGGTGCCGGGCAGGCTGCGCCGCGAGGGGCACGGGATGTTCCTCTCGCCGGACGAGGTGCTCGACATCGCGCGGCGCGGGGCGGCGCTGGGCTGCAAGGAGGCCCTGTTCACGCTCGGCGACAGGCCGGAGGACCGCTGGCCCGAGGCCCGCGAGTGGCTCGACGCCGCCGGGTACGGTTCGACGCTGGACTACGTGCGGGCCATGGCGATCCGGGTGCTGGAGGAGACCGGCCTGCTGCCGCACCTCAACCCGGGCGTCCTGTCGTGGACGGACTTCCAGCGGCTGAAGCCGGTGGCCCCGTCGATGGGCATGATGCTGGAGACCACCGCGACCCGCCTGTGGTCCGAGCCGGGCGGCCCGCACCACGGCTCGCCCGACAAGGAGCCCGCGGTGCGGCTGCGGGTGCTGGAGGACGCCGGGCGCTCCAGCGTGCCGTTCACCACCGGCCTCCTCATCGGCATCGGCGAGACGTACGCCGAGCGCGCCGAGTCGCTGTTCGCGCTGCGGCGCGTCGCCCGCGCGTACCACGGCATCCAGGAAGTCATCGTGCAGAACTTCCGGGCCAAGCCGGACACGGCGATGCGGGCCATGCCCGACGCGGAGCTGGCGGAGCTGGCGGCCACCGTCGCCGTCGCCCGCCTGCTGCTGGGCCCGTCCGCCCGCATCCAGGCACCGCCGAACCTCGTCGACGAGGAGTACTCCCTGATCATCGGCGCCGGCATCGACGACTGGGGCGGCGTCTCGCCCCTCACGCCGGACCACGTCAACCCCGAGCGGCCCTGGCCCCACATCGACGCCCTCGCCGAGCGCACCGCCGCCGCCGGGTTCACGCTCCGCGAACGCCTCACCATCTACCCGGAGTTCATCCGGCGCGGCGAGGCGTGGCTCGACCCGCGGCTGCTGCCGCACGTCACGGCCCTGGCCGAGCCGGCCACCGGCCTGGCCCGGGAGGACGCGGCGCCGCGCGGGCTGCCCTGGCAGGAGCCCGACGAGCCGCTGACGGCCGCCGGGCGCACCGACCTGCACCGCGCCATCGACACCGAAGGGCGCGGCGCCGACCGGCGGGAGGACTTCGACGAGGTGTACGGCGACTGGGGCGCGCTGCGCGAGCTGGCCGCCCCCGGCATGGCGCCGGAGAGGACCGACGGCGACGTGAGGGCGGCGCTGTCGGTGGCCGCCGACGACCCGACGCGGCTGACCGACGAGCAGGCCCTGGCGCTGCTGCACGCCGACGGCCCGGCGCTGGACGCGCTGTGCCGCACCGCCGACGACCTGCGGGCCTCGGTCGTCGGCGACGAGGTCACCTGCATCGTCACCCGCAACATCAACTTCACCAACGTCTGCTACACCGGCTGCCGCTTCTGCGCCTTCGCGCAACGCCGCACCGACGCCGACGCCTACACCCTCTCCCTCGGCCAGGTCGCCGAGCGGGCCGAGCAGGCCTGGCAGGTCGGCGCGGTCGAGGTCTGCATGCAGGGCGGCATCCACCCCGACCTGCCGGGCACGGCGTACTTCGACATCGCCCGCGCCGTGAAGGAGCGGGTGCCCGGCATCCACGTCCACGCCTTCTCGCCGATGGAGGTGGTCAACGGCGCCGCCCGCACCGGCCTGTCGATACGCGACTGGCTGACCGCCGCCCGCGAGGCGGGCCTGGACACGATCCCCGGCACGGCGGCGGAGATCCTCGACGACGAGGTGCGGTGGGTCCTCACCAAGGGCAAGCTGCCGGCCGACACCTGGATCGAGGTCGTCACCACCGCGCACGAGCTGGGCATACGCTCCTCGTCCACGATGATGTACGGGCACGTCGACTCCCCCCGGCACTGGCTGGGCCACCTGCGGACCCTCGCCCGGATCCAGCGGGCCAACGAGGAGAAGGGCGTGGCGGGCTTCACCGAGTTCGTGACCCTCCCCTTCATCCACACCAACGCCCCGGTGTACCTGGCGGGCATCGCCCGCCCGGGACCGACCCACCGCGACAACCGGGCGGTGACGGCGATGGCCCGCCTGCTGCTCCACCCGCACATCACGAACATCCAGACGAGCTGGGTGAAGCTGGGCACCGAGGGCGCGGCGGAGATGCTGCGCTCGGGCGCCAACGACCTGGGCGGCACGCTGATGGAGGAGACCATCTCCCGCATGGCCGGCTCGGCGTACGGCTCCTACCGCTCCGTCGCCGGGCTGCGGGCCATCGCCGACGCCGCGGGCCGCCCCTCCCGGCTGCGCACCACCACCTACGGCCCCGTCCCGGCGGAGCGCGAGGCCGCAGCGCTGGCGTCGGACGGGCAGCTGCCCGAGCTGCTGCCGGTGGTGGAGGTGGCGGGGTGACGGGGCCAGTGGGAGGGCCAGTGGGAGGGCCGGTCGCGGGGGCCGTGTGGGGCCGCGCGGAGCAGCAGGACTTCCGCAGCCGGGTGCGGGGCTGCCTGCTGGGCGGCGCCATCGGCGACGCGCTGGGCGCGGGCATCGAGTTCAGCTCGCTCTCGGACATACGCGCGCAGTACGGCCCGGAGGGCGTGACGGACTACGTGCCGGCGTACGGGCGGCGCGGGGCCATCACCGACGACACGCAGATGACGATGTTCACGGTCGACGGCCTGATACGCGCCCACGTGCGGCGCGACACCGGGGCCTGGCACCCGCCGACGGACGTGCACCAGGCGTATCGCCGCTGGTTCGTCACACAGCGGGAGTGGGGCCCGGACGAGCGGCGCGACGGCGACGGCTGGCTGGCCCGCCAGGAGTGGCTGTACTCCCAGCGGGCGCCGGGACGGGCCTGCCTGGCGGGCCTGGGCGACGACGCGATGGGCACGGTCGACAAGCCGAAGAACCCCGACTCCAAGGGCTGCGGCACGGTGATGCGCTCCGCGCCGTTCGGGCTGCTCGTCGGCTGGGAGCCGCAGCTGGTGTTCCAGCTCGGCATCGAGTGCGCCGCCCAGACGCACGGGCACCCCACCGGGCAGCTGGCGGCCGGGGCGTTCGCCGCGATCGTCCACGCGCTGGTGCGCGGCGACTCGCTCGACGCCGCCGTGCAGAAGGCCCTCGTCCACCTCGCCACCCGCCCCGGGCACGAGGAGACGACCGACGCCCTGAAGCGGGCGCTCGGCGCGGTCCGCCAGGGCCTGCCCAGCCCGGAGCGCGTCGAGTCGCTGGGGGAGGGCTGGACGGCGGAGGAGGCGCTGGCCATCGGCGTGTACTGCGCGCTGGTCGCCGAGGACATGCGCCACGGCCTGCTGCTGGCGGTCAACCACGGCGGCGACTCCGACTCCACCGGCTCCGTCTGCGGCAACCTGCTGGGCGCCCTCCACGGCGAGACGGCGCTGCCCCCGGCGTGGCTGGCCGAGCTGGAGGGCCGCGCCGCGCTGCTGGAGCTGGCCGACGACTTCGCGATGGAGATGACGCAGGGCCCGGCGCTGCACGGCCCCGGCGAGTCGGCCCGCGTCTGGCTGGAGCGCTACCCGCGAGGCTGAGCCGCCGTGGGGGCGTGACCCCTGGCGGCGGCCTGCGTGGTGGGCCCCGGGGCTGCCCGTTCCGGGTGAGCGACGGTGAGCGGACGACGGCGTGTCCAACGCGCGCTCGCTACGGGCGCGCCAGGTCGAGCTCGACAGGCGGGTCGCGCTCCTCGGAGGCGTCCCGCTGTTCCTCCTCGGAGATGTCCCACTCGGCCTGGTCGTCGCCCCCGCCGAGGCCGTAGGGCATGAGGTAGCTGACCTTGTCGATCTCCGAGCCCTTCGGGACCTCGTAGCTGATGAAGCCGAGGGCGGCCTCGCCGGGAGAGACCCGGATGGCGTCCGGGAAGTGCGGGCCGGCGTCGCTGTAGAAGAAGTAGGCCACGTCGAACTGCTGCCCTTCCTCGTCGATGATCTGCGTGTCGAGGAAGTAGTCCTCGAAGAAGCCGCCGCCGGTGTTCTCCACGCAGAACTGCACGGAAACCAGCCGGTTCCCCGCCGCAGGCGCGGAGAACTCGTCCTCGGGCGTCGCCGGATCGACCACGTCGACGACCGTCATCCTCACCTGGTCCTCGAGGTCGTCCAGATTCGCGCTGTCGCCTAGGTCAAGCCCTCGCTCCTCCCCGTCTTCATCGTCTTTGCCGTCTTTGTCGTCGTTCTCCGGGGGGCACTTCTTCTCGCTCTCCGCTCCGGAGGGTGATGAAGGGATCGCAGAAGAAGGCTGCACGGCTGTGGCTGCTCCCGCGCCGCCGCAGACGAGGACGGCGGCGAGGAGCGCCGCGGCCGCCGGTGTGAGCTGGTGCTTCATCGGTCTGTCCTAGCCGGATGGTCCAGAGGCCGCGGAGACATGTCGCACACGCGTGCGACCGTCCGCTGTCTTCAGCCTATGCCCTCCCGCCCGCCGGTCCCGCCGGTCCCAGCGGCCGCACCTCGGCGGCCATGTTCCGGCACCCCCCTTCACGGTTCTGGGGCTCTCCGGCCGGGGAGAGGATGGGAGGCTCAGCAGCCGCCACCGCCACCGCCGCAGGAAAGGACAGCCCATGAGCGCGGCCCCGTCTCCGTCCTCGCCCCCGCCCGAGGACCGTGAGCTGTCTCCCCTCACCGGCTGGACCCGCGCGCACTGGGAGTGGACGGCGGACGCGCTGCTGGCCGCCGTCCGCCCCCACGCCAACGACAGCGGCTCCCTCATCCGCCTCCCCGGCCCGGCCAGCGGCTCGGGGGAGTGGAGCGACGGCCTGGAGGGCTACGCCCGCACCTTCCTGCTGGCCGCGTTCCGCGCCGCCCACGCCGATCCTGCCCACGCCGAACGCCTCCTGGCCCCCTATGCCACCGGGCTGGCCGCCGGCACCGACCCCGCCTCGCCCGCGCCGGACGCGCGCTGGCCCCGCCTGCCGGAGATGACGCAGGCCCGCGTGGAGGCCGCCTCGATCGCCCTCGCCCTGCACCTCACCCGCCCCCTGCTGTGGGACCGCCTGCCCGCGCCCGTGCGCGAGCGCGCCGTGCTGTGGCTGTCGGAGATGGGCGGGGTGGAGGTGCCGCGCAACAACTGGGTGTGGTTCCGGGCCGTGGTCGCGGCGTTCCTGCGCTCGGTCGGCGCCCCGCACTCCGCCGACGACATCGCGCACGCCATCGAGGCCACCGAGGGCTGGTACGCGGGCGGCGGCTGGTACACCGACGGCGGCAAGGCCAACTTCGACCACTACAACGGCTGGGCCCTGCACCTGTACCCGCTCCTCACCTGCCGCATCTCCGGCGAGACCGACGGCCCGCTCGCCGAGCGCTACCGCCAGCGCCTGCGCGCCTTCCTCGACGACGCCCAGCACCTGGTGGCCGCCGACGGCGCCCCGCTCTTCCAGGGCCGCTCCCTGACCTACCGCTTCGCCGCCGCCGCCCCGTTCTTCACCGGCGCGCTCTTCGACGCCACCCCGCTGGCGCCCGGCCTGACGCGGCGCGTCGCCAGCGGCATGCTGCGGCACTTCCTCGACCGGGGCGCCGTGGCGGAGGGCGGCCTGCTGTCGCTGGGCTGGCACCGCCGCTTCGAGCCCATCCGCCAGATCTACTCCGGCCCCGCCTCCCCGTACTGGGCCAGCAAGGGCTTCCTCGGCCTGCTGCTGCCCCCCGACCACCCCGTGTGGACCGCGACCGAGTCCGAACTGCCGGTGGAGCGCGGCGACGTGACCCGCACGATCGCCGCCCCCGGCTGGCAGGTCTCCGGCACGGCCGCCGACGGCGTCATCCGCGTGGCCACGCCCGGCACGCCGCACGGCAAGGGGTACGCGCCGTTCTACGCCCTGCCGGCGTACACGACGCACACGGCGCCCGACCTGCCGCCCGCCGAGACCGACGACGCGCCTGTCGTCGAACGCCGCACCCTTCACGGCCCGTGGGAGGTGCGGACCGTCCCGGCCGGGACGCGCGTCGTCGGCCACACGATCGCCGACGCGGAGCCGCCCACGCGCCACGGCGACGGGGTCGTCCGCCGCGCGGACGGCCTCACGAGCGCGCTGGTGCCGCTCGGCCCTGGCCCGCACGGCCTGTCCGTCCGCCGCGCGGAGAACGCCAACCCCTTTGGCGCGCACAGCGCCACGCCCGTCTACGAAGGGCCCGCGACCACGGTGGCCGTCTTCCTCGGCCACACGGCGGACGGCACGCTGCCGCCCGCGCTTGAGGACGTGGAGGACGCCCTCGCCCTGGCCCGGCTTGAGCGGGACCGAGCCCTCGGCCGCGGCGAAGCCCCGATTCCGCACGACGAGGCGCGCCGCGCCCTTCTGGAAGCGGCAGGGAGGCGCGAGTGACCTGGCAGGTCCTGTGGGAACCAGCAGCCCTCAACGCCGCCACGGGTCGTCTCTCCAAGGATCCCGCCGGCGTTGACGACCTGCTCCAGGCCAGCGACCAGCTTGCCGGGAATCCCAGGCCCCCGGGGTCCGGTCCCCTCCTTGGGGCACCGATCACCGCCGCCTCCGGCACGGGCCGTGGCGCGTCCTCTACGTAGGTCCTTAGAGCAGCCGGAGTTGGGTGTCCTTCCGCTGCCGCTGGCGCGGCACCGCGGGGCCCACGCGCTCGCACAGCGCCTCGTCCAGATCGTTCAGATCGTCGAGGAACGGCGAGCGCCGAGCGCCCCGCACCTTGCCGTGCCGGAACCGCTCCGCCGCGTGCGTCAGATACAGCCGCCGCTGCGCCCGCGTCATGCCGACGAACAGCAGCCGCCGCTCCTCCGCGTCCGCCGCCTCATCCGGCTCCGCGCCCGGCCACCGCATCGGCAGCAGCCCGTCCTCGCAGCCCACCACGAACACCACCGGGAACTCCAGCCCCTTCGCCGCGTGCAGCGTCAGCAGCGAGATCCGGTCCGCCCGGGGGTCCCAGGTGTCGACCTCCACCCCCAGCGCCAGCTCGGCGCGGAACCGCGCCAGGTCCTCGCCGCACTCCCGCGCGAGCGGGGTGAGCAGCTCGACGGCGTAACGCAGCTCGCCCGCCTCGTCCTCGGCCGTCCGCCCGAGCAGGGCGTCCCGTGCCCGCCCCAGCAACTCGACCACCGTCTCGCCGGACCCGGCTTCCAGCGCCTCCAGCACCGCCGCAACTCCCGGCCGGTCCGCCAGCCGGTCGTGCGAGCGCTTCTGGAACGGCAGCCCGGTCCGCGTCAGCGTCTCCACCAGCACGCGCGCCTGCCGGTCGGTCCGGTACAGCACGGCGAAGTCCGAGAAGCCCAGGCCATGCGATTCGTCGGAGTCCACCCGCCCGCTGTCGTGGGAGTGGAACGACGCCCCGCCCAGCAGGCGTTCGATCGTCCGCGCCACGAACGACGCCTCGGCCTGCTCGCTCGCCGCCGCGTGCAGCGCGGGCAACGCCGTCACGCCGCGTTCGCCCATCGGGCGCAGCTCCCGCCCCGGCACCAGGCTGGTGGGCCGGATCGCCGCCAGCGAGGCGGCGAGGATCGGCGCGGCCGAGCGGTAGTTGCGGGTGAGCTGGACCACGCGCGCGCCCGCGTAGTCCTCCTGGAAGCGGAGGAAGAAGCCGACGTCCGCGCCCCGGAAGCGGTAGATCGCCTGGTCCGGGTCGCCGATCGCAGTCAGGTTGCCGTTGCCGTTGCCGTTGCCTTTGCCGTCGGCCGGGGCCAGCAGCCGCAGCAGCCGGTACTGTCGCTCGTCCACGTCCTGGTACTCGTCCACCGAGATCCACCGCCACCGCTCCCGGTAGGCGGCGGCCAGCGCCTCGTCCTCCTCCAGCAGCGCGAGCGGCAGCGCGATCAGGTCGTCGAAGTCGACCAGGTCCCGCTCGCGCAGCGCCTTCCGGTACGCGGCATCTCCGGCCTCGGCCAGGATGTCCGCCTGTCGCGAGGCGTCGGCGATGCCGAAGTCCGCGCTCAGCCCGGCCCGTTGGTGCTGCTCGCGCAGGATGGTCAGGCCCAGGGAGTGGAAGGTGGCGACGGTCAACGCCCCCGCCTGTCCGGGTGCGAGCGCGGCGAGGCGTTCGGCCATCTCCTCCGCCGCGCGCCGCGTGAAGGTGATCGCGAGGCACTGCTCGGGCGGCACGCCGCGCTCCCGCACCAGGTGCGCGATGCGGTGCGTCAGCGTGCGGGTCTTGCCGGTCCCGGGGCCCGCGACGATCAGCAGCGGCCCGCCCGCCACTTCGGCCGCGGCCCGCTGCTCCGGGTCGAGTCCGTCCAGCAACGACCCGGTGGAGGGCGCCCGTTCCCGCTCCACGGCCGGGGCCTCGCGCTGCGCCGGAACGCCGGCCGGCCGCCGCCGTTCCCGCTTCTCCTCAACCGCCGGCTCCGACTCCGGCTCCTGCTCCGGCTTCTGCTCCTGCTCCGGTCCGGGTACGCCGAACAGCCCCTCGTCCGCGAACAGCGCCGGCGCGGCCACGCCGGTTAACCGCTTCACCTCCCCGGGTTCGAACAGCCGGATGACGCCGTACTCCCCGTCGTACCCGGCCTCCCGGATCACCTCGCCGCGCCGCAGCCGGGCCACGGCCTCCCCCAGCAGCGGCGAGCGCGCCGCCACCTCCTCCACCGGCAGCTCCTGAAGGATCGCCAGCTCCGGCCCCAGCGCCGCCGTCAGCCCGTCGATCTCGCCGAGCACCTTCTTGCTCTTCGGCCCGACGCCCAGGATCTCGCTCATCATCTCCGGCAGCGGCACGAGGCTGTGGAACGCCGCCGCGCCCTCCGGCCGGAACCCCTCGGGCCGGTCGGCCAGCTCCTCCACCCGGCTGAGCACCCCGACCGTCAGCGGCTTGCCGCACTCCGGGCACAGCCCGCCGTGCTCCCGCGTCTCCACCGGCTCCATACGGACCCCGCACTTGCGGTGCCCGTCCACGTGGTACTTGCCCTCCTCGGGGAAGAACTCCACGGTCCCCGCGTGCCCCGCGCCCGTCTCCAGCGCCCGCCTCACGGCGTAGTAGTCGAGCGCGGTGTCGAAGAGCGTCGTCTCGCGGCCGAGCATCGGCGGCGAGTGCGCGTCGGAGTTGCTGACCATGCGGAAGCGGTCGAGCGCCGAGATGCGCCAGTTCATCGCCGGGTCGCTCGACAGGCCCGTCTCCAGCGCGAAGATGTGGTCGGACAGCTCCAGGTAGCAGTCCTCGATGGCGTCGAACCCGGACTTGGAGCCGAACACCGCGAACCACGGCGTCCACACGTGCGCGGGGATCAGATACCCCTCGCCCCGGCCGCATTCGAGGGCGATCTCCAGCAGGTCGTGCGAGTCGAGGCCCAGGATGGGGCGCCCGTCGGAGGTGATGTTCCCGATGCGGCCCAGGCGGGCGTTGAACGCCTCCGCCGCCTCGAAGTCCGGCATGTAGATGAGGTGGTGGACCTTGCGGGTGCGCTCCGCGCGCTTGTAGATGGTCGAGATCTCCACCGACAGCATGAACCGCACCGGCGCCGCCGCCATGCTCGGCGGCAGCGTCCGCGCGATGTCCCGGTCCAGGTCCTGCCGCAGCCGGAACAGGCCGGGCTCGGCGGGCACCAGAGTCTCCTTCAGGTGCGCGAACCACGCCGGGTGGGTGAAGTCCCCCGTCCCCACGAGGGTGATGCCCTTGCGCCGGGCCCACCAGGTCAGATGCTCCAGGTCACAGTCCTTGCTGCACGCCCGGGAGAACTTCGAGTGGATGTGGAGATCGGCATGGAAACGCATCACGCGCATCCTGCCACAGGCCGGCCGGGGAGCCGCGGCGAAGCAGGCGAAACCAAACCGATCAGGAATCGAGAAGCACCGGTCGGCGAGCCGCGGCTAGCGTGGGCGTCAGCGACCTCGCTATCCGCTCGGAGCCACCGTACGGCTGTGCGACGATCGAAGGTCATGACCTGCACAAACAGGACACGGAGACACCATGAGCACGACACCGGGACCGGACACGCAGCCGCTGGCGCCGCACGTGGCCGACAGCCACGACCTGATCCGCGTGCACGGCGCCAGCGAGAACAACCTCAAGGACGTCAGCGTCGAGATCCCGAAGCGGCGGCTGACGGTGTTCACCGGCGTCTCCGGCTCGGGCAAGAGCTCCCTGGTGTTCGACACCATCGCCGCCGAGTCGCAGCGGCTGATCAACGAGACCTACAGCGCCTTCCTGCAGGGCTTCATGCCGACGCTGGCGCGGCCCGAGGTCGACGTGCTCGACGGGCTCACGACCGCGATCACCGTCGACCAGCAGCGGATGGGTGGCGATCCCCGCTCCACCGTCGGCACCGCCACCGACGCCAACGCCATGCTCCGCATCCTCTTCAGCCGGCTCGGGGAGCCGCACATCGGCCCGCCCGGCGCGTACTCCTTCAACGTCGCCTCGGTGTCGGCGAGCGGCGGGATCACGGTCGACCGCGGCGCCGACAAGACGAAGACCGAGAAGGTGACCTTCAGCCGCACCGGCGGCATGTGCACGCGCTGCGAGGGCCGGGGCAAGGTCTCCGACATCGACCTCACGCAGCTCTACGACGACGCCAAGTCGATCGCCGAGGGCGCGTTCACCATCCCCGGCTGGAAGTCGGACAACGTGTGGACGGTGGGGATCTACGCCGAGTCGGGCTTCCTCGACCCGAACAAGCCGATCCGCGAGTTCACCAAGAAGGAGATGCGGGACTTCCTCTACCGGGAGCCGACCAAGGTGAAGGTCAACGGGGTCAACCTCACCTACGAGGGGCTGATCCCCAAGATCCAGAAGTCGTTCCTGTCCAAGGACAAGGAGGCGATGCAGCCGCACATCCGGGCGTTCGTGGAGCGGGCGGTCACCTTCACCGCCTGCCCCGAGTGCGGCGGCACCCGGCTCAGCGAGGCGGCCCGGTCGTCGAAGATCAGGGGGATCAGCATCGCCGACGCCTGCGCGATGGAGATCAGGGACCTGGCCGAGTGGCTCCGCGGACTCGACGAGCAGTCGGTGGCGCCGCTGCTCACCGCGTTGCAGCGCACGCTCGACTCGTTCGTGGAGATCGGCCTCGGCTACCTCTCGCTCGACCGGGCGGCGGGCACGCTGTCGGGAGGCGAGGCGCAGCGCGTCAAGATGATCCGCCACCTCGGCTCCTCGCTCACCGACGTCACCTACGTCTTCGACGAGCCCACCATCGGCCTGCACCCCCACGACATCCAGCGGATGAACAACCTGCTGCTGCGGCTGCGGGACAAGGGCAACACGGTGCTCGTCGTGGAGCACAAGCCGGAGACGATCGCGATCGCCGACCACGTCGTCGACCTCGGCCCCGGCGCCGGCACGGCGGGCGGCACCGTCTGCTTCGAGGGCACCGTGGAGGGGCTGCGGGCCAGCGGCACCGTCACCGGGCGCCACCTCGACGACCGGGCCGCCCTCAAGGAGACGGTGCGCAAGCCCACCGGCCGGCTTCCGATCCGCGGCGCGACGGCGAACAACCTGCGCGACGTCGACGTCGACGTCCCGCTCGGGGTGCTCACCGTCGTCACCGGCGTCGCCGGCTCCGGCAAGAGCTCGCTCATCCACGGGTCGATTCCCGCGAGCGAGGGCGTGGTGTCGGTCGACCAGACCGCGATCCGCGGCTCGCGGCGGAGCAACCCGGCGACGTACACCGGGCTGCTCGACCCGATCCGCAAGGCGTTCGCGAAGGTCAACGGCGTGAAGCCGGCGCTGTTCAGCGCCAACTCCGAGGGCGCCTGCCCCAACTGCAACGGCGCCGGCGTCATCTACACCGACCTGGGGATGATGGCCGGCACCGCGACCACCTGCGAGGAGTGCGAGGGCAAGCGGTTCGAGGCGTCGGTGCTGAAGCACCACCTCGGCGGACACGACATCAGCGAGGTGCTCGCGATGTCGGTGACCGAGGCCGAGGAGTTCTTCGGCGCCGGCGAGGCGCGCACGCCGGCCGCGCACCGCATCCTCGACCGGCTCGCCGACGTCGGGCTCGGCTACCTCACCCTCGGCCAGCCGCTCACCACGCTGTCCGGCGGCGAGCGGCAGCGGCTCAAGCTGGCCACCCACATGGCCGAGAAGGGCGGCGTCTACGTCCTCGACGAGCCCACCACCGGCCTCCACCTCGCCGACGTCGAGCAGCTGCTCGGCCTCCTCGACCGGCTCGTCGACTCCGGCAAGTCGGTCATCGTCATCGAGCACCACCAGGCGGTCATGGCGCACGCCGACTGGATCATCGACCTCGGCCCCGGCGCGGGCCACGACGGCGGCCGGATCGTCTTCGAGGGCACGCCCGCCGAGCTCGTCGCGGCCCGCTCCACCCTCACCGGCGAGCACCTCGCGGCCTACGTCGGCGCCTGACCAGGGCGGCCGGGGGCGGCTCACGGAGACCGTCCCGGGCGAGACCGTCCTGGGCGGGCCTGGGCGGGCCTGGGCGGGCCACCGGCGTTGTCAGACCGTCGTGCGATGCTGGGGCACGTGACGCTCGAGGACCTGGTACGGCTGCGCCGCGCCCGGGACGCCATGGACCGCGACTACGCGCGGCCGCTGGACGTCCCGGCGCTGGCGAAGGTCGCCCTCATGTCGCCGGGGCACTTCTCCCGCAGCTTCCGCGCCGCCTTCGGGGAGACGCCGTACAGCTATCTGATGACCCGCCGCGTGGAGCGGGCCAAGGCGCTGCTGCGGCGGGGCGACCTGAGCGTGACGGAGGTGTGCTTCGCGGTCGGCTGCACCTCGCTGGGGTCGTTCAGCTCACGCTTCACCGAGCTGGTCGGCGAGAGCCCGAGCGCCTACCGGGCCCGCCGCCACGAGGCGGGCGCCGCGATCCCGGCGTGCGTCGCGAAGATTCACACGCGACCGGTCAGGAACGGAGAAGCGGGATCCGCCGCCGCCCCGTAGCGTCGGATTCATGGACATCAAGCTCTCAACATGTTTCATCGCAGTGGACGACCACGACAAGGCGCTCGCCTTCTACCGGGACGTTCTCGGCCTGGAGGTGCGCAACGACGTCGCGTTCGAGGGGATGCGCTGGGTGACCGTCGGCTCACCCGCGCAGCCGGACGTGGAGATCGTCCTCGAACCGCCGCTGGCCGACCCCAACGCCTCGCCCGCGGACAGGCAGGCGATGGCGGAGCTGCTGGCCAAGGGCCTGCTGCGCGGCGTGATCTTCTCGACGGACGACTGCGACGCCACCTTCGAACGCATCCGGGCCGGGGGCGGCGAGGTGCTCCAGGAGCCGATGGACCAGCCCTACGGCGTACGCGACTGCGCCTTCCGCGACCCGGCCGGCAACATGCTCCGCTTCAACCAGGCCCGCAAGAGCTGACGACGAGACGTGACGTGACGGGAGCGGCGCAGGTGGCGGTGTGCGGGCCCAGCGCGTGCACCGCCGAGGAGGCGGCACAGGCGCGCCGCGTGGGCCGCCTCCTCGGCGAGCGCGGCGCCGTGGTGATCTGCGGCGGCGGTGGCGGCGTGATGGCCGCCGCCGCGGCCGGCGCCCGGGAGGCCGGCGGCCTGGTGATCGGCGTACGCCCGGACGCCACGCGCGAGGGAGCCTCCCCGGACCTGGACGCCGTGATCCTCACCGACATGGGCGAGGCCCGCAACGCGATCATCGTCCACTCCGCCGACGCCGTCATCGCGATCGGCGGCTCCTGGGGGACGCTGAGCGAGATCGCCCTCGCCAAGCGCCGCGGCGGCATCCCGGTCCTCTCCCTCGGCGGCTGGCCCATCCCCGGCGTGGACCAGGCCGCGACGCCGGAGGAGGCGGTGGCGCGGGCGCTCGGCGGAGAGTGACGTGCTACCCCGGCGTTACGCCACCCGGCTGGTGGATCGGCGACGCGCACCCGGCGCCGCGAGGGACGTGACGGAAGCATTTCAGTTTGCGGTGTGCGGTTCCTCCGGGGCCACCTCGTATTGCAGCTCGTAGAGGTGCCCGGCCTTGGCCATGACGGTCGCCTCGATGGGGCGGTCTTCGTCGGTGTAGACGACACGCAGGGTGCGGAGCACGGGGAGGTCGCTGGGGAGGCGGAGCAGGCGGTACTGCTCCTGGGTCGGAACGCGAGCGGAGATCCTGTCCACGCTGAGTCGTGGGGGGTACCCGAGCCCGGCGAGGAGTTTCGGGGTGCCTCCCTTGATCCTGCGGCGTTGCGTCATCGCTGTCCCGCGTGCGATCTCCAGGGGGTAGTACGACTTGACGAGTTCTACCGGCTCCTCGTCCAGGAGGAGGATCTGGCTGCGGAGCAGCGCTCTCCCGCCTTGGGGGAGTTGGAGCGCCATCGCCACGTCCGTCGGTGGCGTGTCTTCACCCACCTCCAGCAGCGTGCTGCGTGCCCGCTTCCCGAGCTTCTCCGCCTCCGCGAGCCACGGGTACCGCCGGCCGGGACCCGCCGGTGCCAGGTATGCGGCGGGCCGCAGCGTGCGCTGCCGATGGTCGCGAACGGTGACGGCGGCTCCCGGGCGTCCGACAACCAGCCGTTCGTCCTTGAGCAGGCGGAGTGCCTTCTGCACGGTGGCGTTGGAGGCGTTGAACCGTGCGGTGAGCTGGGCGGTGGACGGCAGCTTGGCGCCGGGCGCCAGGTCTCCGCTCATGATCTCGTCACGCAGATCGGCGGCGATCCGCTCATGCAACGAGCGCGGGTCGGCCGCGTTGTCCGCTTCGGTCTCGGTCAAGGTCATCCCATCCGGCGTTCGTAGCGCAGCCGCTGACGCTGCGCGGGCATGACCATCATGTCCACCTGAATCGGACGCCTGTCGTCATCCATCGTGAGGCGTGTCAGCCGCAGCACGGCCTCGTTCTGGCCGGTCAGCAGCGCATCACGCTCCTCCTCATTCGGCATCCCGGCGGTCACGTCCTCGCGGACGTGGACGCCGACGTGGCCGAGCCTGGCGAGCAGTGTGACGGCGCCACCGCGAATCTTGGCCTTGCCCGCGAGAGGGGTGCCCCCGGCGATGTGCAGCGGGTAGTAGGTGTCGGTCAACTCGCATGGCTGGTCGTCGAGATACATGATCCGTCGCCGGACGATGACCGGCTGATCGTGGGGCACCGCCAGCAAGTCCGCCACCTCGGCCGGTGCGGGGACCTCACCGGCGTGAACGATGCGCTGGGTGCCGCGCCGCCCCTGGGAGGCGGTCTCGGCGCTCCAGGCATCCGGCTGCCCCAGCCCACGCGGCGTCAGGTACGGCGTAGAGCTGCTGACCCACTCGCTGTCGCTCACCTTGTCCTCCGTCCACGGCCGACGACCAGTCTCTCCAGCCCTACACGGTAGGCGTCCCACGGTGCGTATCAACTCTGGCACTTCTTGCCACCTTTCGCGAAAACCATTAAGGTCGTGCTCAGCCTACAGGCCCCCAGAGCAAGGCGGTGACGCACCGTGCCCTTGTCACGGCAACGACACTTCCCTCAACGTGCTTCCTCCGCTCGCGCCGCGCGCGACTTCGCCACCGGGACGCTCGCGGAGTGGGGGATCGCGGACCGACACGACGACATACGACTCGCCGTCTCGGAAGTCGCCGCGAACGCGCTGGTGCATGGCGTCCCGCCGGGCTGGATGTTCGCCGTGCGAGTCGAAGCGGGCGAGGACCACGTGCGGGTTGAGGTCCGCGACAGCGGCGACGGCGTGCCCGCGTTGCGCATGCCCGGTCTGGAGGAGGAGCACGGGCGCGGGTTGCGACTTGTCCAGGAACTGGCCGACGACTGGGACGTTACTCAGCACACGGTGGGCAAGACCGTGTGGATCGTCTTCAAGATCGCCCCTGCGGAGCCGGGGGGAACACGATGAACCGCGACCGGCCCTCAACTCGCCCGCTGCGTTGGAAGCAAACTACGAGTGCGCGGCCTTCGGCACCGACATAGAGCGGGTCTGTTCCACCCCTTCACCGACCCCGACCTCGTCAAGCTCGGCGAATGGCTCCCCATCGACTGGCGCCAGCTCAAGCAACTCAACGCCGCCGCCTGGCCGCCCTTGGCCTCAGCGACGAGGTCACCCACCCCACGGAACGCGAATCCTTTGCCGAAGTCGTCCAGCACGCCCTGCTGACACACGGACGGCCACTGTTCGAGCAGATGCTCAGTGACGGCTCACCGCTCATCGACGAGAGGCTGATCGACCCCGGCGCCCTACGTCGAGCCGTACAGCGGCTCGAAACCGGCACCTACCGCGAGAACGGCGACGCCCAACTCCTGGAAGTCATCACCCTCCACCTCAGTGTCCGCGCCTTCCTGTAGGAGAGAATCCGCCCGTGCCCTTCGCTATCCGCCCGGCCACCGCCGCCGATATCTCCGCCGTCGCCGCGATGATCGACGCGCGCTGCGACTGGCTCGAAGAACGCGGCCTGCCCACCTGGCGCGACAGCGCGGACAATCTCGCCGCACAGGCCGAGAACCCGGACGGCCATATGTGGATTCTCGAAGAGACGGCGCACTCACGCCTCGTCGGCTGCACGACCATCCAGGAGGAGCACCCGCCCTGGGGCTGGACGTCCGAAGAACTCGCCCAGCCAGCCCACTACCTGTACACGACCGTGACCGACCCGGCCTATCGCACCCACAAGCCCGGTACTCACATCGCCCTTTGGGCTACCGATCGCGCCGCCCGCCAAGGCAGGCAGTGGATCCGGCGCGGCTGCATGTTCCCCGAACTCGTCCGCTACTACGAGACGCAGGGCTTCGCCCTCGCCCACGAGGTGCAGCGCACCCACCACCGCGTCTACCTCATGCAACGCCGCGCCCAGCGCTTGGCCGAGTGGGCGCGGCTCGCTATCCCTTCGCCGTGATCGGCTCGACCCGCGCGCCGACGCGGCGCAGGTGGGCGGCGTAGTCCTCGGTCCGCAGCGCCAGCGAGCGGTCCAGGCGGGCGGCGTTGAAGAAGATATCGGGGCTGACGTCGAGCAGGGCCGGGTCGACGACCAGCTCCAGGTCCTCGTGGAAGCTGAAGGGGAGGATCGTGCCGCTGGTGCTGCCCGCCAGTGACTCCGCCTTCTCCGGCGTGGCGAAGGAGGCGTACGTGCCACCGGCCAGCGCCTTCAGCCGCCCCAGGTCGACGCGGGCGTCGCCGGGGACGACGGCGAGGAAGTATCGCCGGGTCTTCTTGCCGGTCTTCACCATGACCACCATGCATTTGGCGGCGTGTTCGACCGGGTGGCCCCGGTACGCGCTGACCACCTCCGTACGCCCCTCCGGCTCGTGGTCGATCAGCCGGTACCGGGCGCCGTACTCGTCCAGCAGCGCGATCAGCTTCTCGTACCCGCCCACGCTCACCAATCCTCGCTCAGCATCCGCTTGACCTCGGCGATGCGCCGCTCGTCGCGGCGGTAGAAGGTCCACTGCCTGATCCGTTTCGCGCGCAGCAGGCCCGCCCCGGTGAGCAGCTTCAGGTGCACGCTGGCGGTGGGCTGGCTCACCCCCAGCTTCCGCGCGATGAAGACCGAGCAGACACCGTCTTCCACCAGGTCGCCGTCCCGCTGCGGCGGGAAGTGCGCGGTGGGGTCGCGCAGCCACTCCAGGATCAGCAGGCGCTTGTCGTTGCCCAGCGCCTTGAGCACATCGACATCCATCATCACCATGACTTAGGTAGTTTGCTAAGTGACGAAGATCTGCGTCAAGTGCGAGGGTGCACCCATGAAGAGCGAGACCGAGGAAGAGCCCCTGACCGGCGGCAACGTCGCCGACGGCGTCGTCCGCGTCGGTGACACCGTGAGGCGCCCGGCCGGGCCCTGGACGCCCGCCGTGCACGCCCTCCTCACCCACCTCCACCAGGCCGGATACGCCGGTGCCCCGCGTCCCCTCGGCATCGACGAGCGCGGGCGGGAGGTGCTGAGCTACGCCCCCGGGCGGGCGTTGTGGCCCGACCCCGAGCGGTTCGCGCTGATGGCCCCGGACGAACGCCTCGCCCGCGTCGCGCGCCTCATCCGCGAGTACCACGACGCGGTCGAGGGCTTCACGCCGCCGCCCGATGCCCGCTGGCAGAGGCTGTTTCCAGAGAGCGGCGACGAGATCATCGCCCACCACGACCTCGCGCCGTGGAACCTCGTCGTGGACCCCCCCACCGACAGCTGGGTCTTCATCGACTGGGACAACGCCGCCCCCGGCACCCGCCTGTGGGACCTCGCCTACGCCGCCCATGGCTTCATCCCGCTCTCCGCCCACCCCGACTGGCAGCTTCCCGACGCCGGGGCCGCCGCCCGCCTCCGGGTCCTCGCCGACGCGTACGGCCTGGACGAGCCGCAGCGCCACCGCCTCGTCCCCCTCCTCGCCCGCCGCTCCCGCGCCATGCACGACTTCCTGAAGGAGCAGGCCGCACAGGGGACCGAGCCCTGGCTCACGCACTGGCGTACCGGGCATGGGGATGCCTGGCGCGGCGACGCCGACTACGCGGAGCGCAGGGAGGAGCTCTGGACGTCCGCGCTGCTGCGCTAGAGGCTGGGGGCATGAGACACCCCACCCAACGCCGCCGCGTGCTGCGGATCCGCCCGGAGGGCATGGGAGGCGGCGGGCACCGGGCGGACACGCTCGTCGTCGAGGAGCCGCTGGAGATCCGGCTCGGCGGCCGGGCCCTGGCCATCACCATGCGCACGCCCGGGGACGACTTCGCGCTGGCGGCCGGGTTCCTCGTCAGCGAGGGCGTGCTGGGACAGGCGGCGGAACTGGCGGGGATCTCGTACTGCACGGGGGAGGGGCCGGAGGGGAACGAGTACAACGTCGTGAATGTGCGGCTCGCGCCGGGTGTCCCGCTGCCCGAGATCAGCCTGGAGCGCA
This sequence comes from Streptomyces sp. 6N223, assembly GCF_052246635.1. Lineage (NCBI taxonomy): Bacteria > Bacillati > Actinomycetota > Actinomycetes > Kitasatosporales > Streptomycetaceae > Streptomyces > Streptomyces sp. 6N223. The sequence continues at coordinate 68,823 of NZ_JBQQCA010000006.1, forward strand.
ACGTCTACACCACCTCCTCCTGCGGGCTGTGCGGCAAGGCCAGCCTGGACGCCGTGCGCACCGCCTCCCGCTGGCCGACGCCGCAGGGCCAGCCCGTCAAGGCCGCGGCGCTCGCGGCGCTCCCCGAGCGGCTGCGGGCCGGGCAGCGCGTCTTCGACCGCACCGGCGGGCTGCACGCCGCCGCGCTCTTCACCGCCGACGGTGGCGAGCTGATCGACGTGCGCGAGGACGTCGGCCGCCACAACGCCGTGGACAAGATCGTCGGCCACGCCCTCCAGCAGGACCGGCTGCCGCTGTCCGACACCGTGCTGATGGTCTCCGGGCGCGCCTCCTTCGAGCTCACGCAGAAGGCCGTGATGGCGGGCATCCCGGTGCTCGCCGCCGTCTCCGCGCCCTCCTCCCTCGCCGTGGACCTCGCGGCGGAGACCGGCATGATGCTGGTCGGCTTCCTGCGGGGGGAGTCGATGAACGTGTACGCGGGGGAGGAACGCGTCATCCTGTGATGGCGCGAGTACCGATCCCGGAAGGTGATGCGATGAGCAAGGACGACGACCCCCCGAACCCGACCCCGAACCCGAACCCGCAGCAGCCCCAGCACCAGCGCCCCACCGCGGGCTGGGGCGCGGCCCGCAGCGTCGGCAGGGTGCTGGCGCGCAACCGGACGCCGGTCAACGGCACCCGCGCCATGCTGCGCATGAACCACGACGACAAGGGCTTCGACTGCCCCGGCTGCGCCTGGCCCGACGACCAGCGCGGCCTGCACCTCGACATCTGCGAGAACGGCGTCAAGCACGCCGCCTGGGAGATGACGCCGAAGCGGGCCGACCGGGCGTTCTTCACCGCCCACACCGTCACCGAGCTGATGGAGTGGACCGACACCGCGCTGGAGGAGGCCGGGCGGCTGACCGAGCCGATGGCGTACGACCCGGACACCGACCGGTACGAACCCGTCGGCTGGGACGCGGCGTTCGCCCTCGTCGGCGAGACGCTGCGCGGCCTCGACAGCCCCGACCGCGCCACCTTCTACACCTCGGGCCGCCTGAGCAACGAGGCCTCGTTCCTCTACCAGCTCATGGTGCGGGAGTTCGGCACCAACAACCTGCCCGACTGCTCCAACATGTGCCACGAGGCCAGCGGCCGGGCGCTGCGCGCCTCCCTCGGCACCAACAAGGGCACCGTCGACCTGCACGACTGGGAGAAGGCCGACGCGATCTTCCTCATCGGCTCCAACGCCGCCTCCAACGCCCCCCGCATGCTGACCCAGCTCGCCCACGCCCACCGGCGCGGAGCCCGCATCGTGCACGTCAATCCGATGATCGAGGCCGCCGCCGGGCGGACCATCGTGCCGCACGAGTTCGGCCGCATGGCCACGGGCCGGGCCACGCCCACCGGCACTCTCACCCTCCAGCCGCGCATCGGCTCCGACCTGGCGCTGCTGCGCGGCATCGCCAAGGCGACCATCGAGGCCGACGCCCTGGACCGGGCCTTCCTCGACCGCTTCACCGACGGATTCGAGGCGTACGCCGCGCTGGTCGAGAACACGGGGTGGGACGCGATCACCGCCGCCACCGGCCTGGCCGAGGCCGAGATCCGCCGGGCCGCCGACGTCTACGCCACCGCCGAGCGCGCCATCTTCGCCTGGTGCCTGGGCATCACGCAGCAGGAGCACGGCGTCGACACGATGCGCGAGATCGTCAACGTCCTGCTGCTGCGCGGCAATCTCGGCCGCGAGGGCGCCGGGGCCTGCCCCATCCGCGGCCACAGCAACGTGCAGGGCAACCGCACCTGCGGCATCACCCACCGCCCGGCCCCGGCGTTCCTCGACCGGCTGGCCGAGGTGTGCGGCATCGACCCGCCGCGCGAGGAGGGCGTCGACACGGTGCGCAGCATCGAGCGGATGCATGCCGGCGAGATCAGCGTCTTCGTCGGCATGGGCGGGAACTTCGCGATGGCCGCGCCCGACACGGCGTACACCTTCGAGGCGCTGCGCCGCTGCGAGCTGACCGTGCACGTCGCCACCAAGCTCAACCGCAGCCACCTCGTCCACGGCCGCCGGGCGCTGATCCTGCCCTGCCTGGGGCGCAGCGAGAAGGACCGGCAGGCGGGCGGCGAACAGGAGCTGTCGGTGGAGGACTCGATGAGCATGGTCCACCTCACGCGCGGCATGAAGCGTCCGGCCTCGCCGCACCTGCGCTCCGAGCCGGCCATCATCGCCGGGATGGCCCGCGCGATCCTGCCCGGCAGCAAGACGCCGTGGGAGTCGTACGTGGAGGACTACGACCGCGTCCGCGACGTGATGGCCCGCGCGCTGGAGGGCTTCACGGACTTCAACGCCCGCGCCCGCCGCCGCGGCGGCTTCCGGCTGCACCAGCCCGCCCGCGAGCGGATCTTCCTCACCCCCTCCGGCCGCGCCGAGTTCTCCACCGCCGCGATGCCCGACGTGTCCGTGCCCGACGGGATGCTGCTGCTGGGCACGGTCCGCTCCCACGACCAGTGGAACACCACGATCTACTCCGACGACGACCGCTACCGGGGCGTGGCGGGCCTGCGCACGCTCGTCTTCATGAACGCCGACGACATGCGCGAGCGCGGCATCGCCGACTCCGGCACGGTCACCATCACCAGCCACGCCAGGGACGGCAGCCGCCGCACCCTCACCGGCTACACCGCCCGCGCGTACGACCTGCCGCGCGGCTGCGCCATGGGCTACATGCCGGAGATGAACGCCCTCGCCCCGCTCGGCGACTTCAGCCCGCAGAGCGATCAGCCGATGACCAAGCAGCTCGTCGTCGAGATCCAGAAGGAGGGCGAGGCCCCGTGAAGCGGATCGAGATCGAGTACTGCACGCGCTGCCGCTGGCTGCCGCGGGCGGTGTGGCTGGCGCAGGAGCTGCTGGGCACGTTCGAGGCGGACGTGGCCGAGGTGGCGCTGGTGCCCGGCACCGGCGGGGTGTTCCGGGTGCGGGTGGACGGCGAGACGGTGTGGGACCGGCACGAGCAGGGCTTTCCGGAGCCCAGCGCCGTCAAGCGCCTCGTCCGCGACCGAGTGGCACCCGGACGAGACCTCGGGCACGTGGAGGAGGCTCGGGATCCCGGCGGTCAGGGCGGTCAGGGCGGGTAGGGCGGTCAGCGCTGAGCCGCCCGGCGAGCCGGGGCTGGACGATGGGCCAGGTCAGGGCGCGCACGGGCGGCGAGGCGAGGACGGCCGACGCGCCGACCGCGAAGCCGACGACCGCCGCCTGGTCCGTCCAGCTGTCGACCCAGGCGAACGCCTCGGCGGCGTTCAGCGGGCGCAGCAGCAGGCCGTGCAGCAGGTAGATGTACAGGCCGCCCGAGCCGAGGTAGGTGATGACCGGCAGGTGGCGGCGCGGCGCCAGCCGGACGACGCTCAGCGCGACGGCCATGCCGCCCAGCAGCACCGCGCAGCGGATCAGCCAGGCGAACGCCAGCGGCGCGTCGAACGGCATGCCCAGCTCGGCGTAGGTGAGGCGGAACTCCAGCACGTCGCGGCCGACGTGGTCGCGGCCGAACCAGGCGGCCGTGAACGCCACCGCCAGCACCGCCAGCGCCGGTCCCCGGCTCCACCTCGCGCGCAGCCACCCGTCGAGGTCGCCCCGCCGCAGCTTCCAGCCGAGCAGGAAGAACGGCAGGAAGACCACCGCCCGGGAGAACGCGAACGGCATCGGGTCGATGGGGAGGTAGCCCGCGACCAGGGCCGCCACGACGGTGGCCGCCAGCGGGTAGCGCAGCCGGACCAGGTAGGGCAGGGCGAGCCGCCACAGGATCAGCGCCTGGAGGAACCACAGCGTCCAGCCGGGGTTGTGGACCTCCTGCGTCCAGTACGCCTCGGCGCCGGCCATCGCCTGGATCTCCAGCCACGCCACGAGCTGCACGGTGAAGTAGGGCAGGAGCAGCATCACCGCCAGGCCCCACGCCCGCCCGCGGGTCAGCGGTGAGGCGCTGCTGAAGTACCCGGCGAGGAGCGCGAAGAGCGGGATACGCATCGCCCAGGTGGCCAGGTACAGCCAGTGCAGCCCGTCGGGCTCGGGAAGGGTCTCGGTGATGTGTATGAGGACGACCCCCGTGCCCGCGACGTAGCGGAGGTTGTCCCAGCGTGCTTCGCGTTCGCGTTCGCGTTCTTGTTCGCGTTGGAGGGCCATCGCGTCTCTTCCTTACCTACTGAGTATGTACGCGGTAAGTACAGGGCCGTCGCCGTCCGTTGCCGGGCGAGGCCGTCAGGAGCCGGGCGGCGTCAGGAGCCGGGCGTCAGGAGGGCGTCACCAGCCGCGCCTCGTAGGCGAAGACCGCCGCCTGCGTGCGGTCGCGCAGCCCCAGCTTCACCAGCACGCGGCTGACATGGGTCTTGATCGTGGACTCCGCCACCACCAGGTGCTCGGCGATCTCGGCGTTCGACAGCCCCTGCGCGATGAGCGCCAGCACCTCCGTCTCGCGCTCCGTCAGATCGCCGATCCGCTCGCGTGCCGGAGGTCTCGGCGCCGCCCCCATCCGCGAGAACTCGGCGATGAGCCGTCTGGTCACCGTGGGCGCCAGCAGCGCCTCCCCGGCGGCCACCACCCGCACGCCGTCGGCGAGCTGGCGGGCCGAGGCGTCCTTCAGCAGGAAGCCGGAGGCGCCGGCGCGCAGCGCCTGGTACACGTACTCGTCGAGGTCGAAGGTGGTCAGCACCAGCACCTTCGACACCCCCTCGGCGACGATCCCCCGGGTGGCCTCGATGCCGTTGAGCACGGGCATCCTGATGTCCATCAGCACCACGTCCGGGCGCAGCTCGGTGGCCCGGTCCACCGCCTCGCGGCCGTCGACGGCCTCCCCGGCCACCTCGATGTCCGGCTGGGCGTTCAGCAGCACCGAGAAGCCCTCGCGGACCATCATCTGGTCGTCGGCGATCAGCACCCTGATCGTCACGTCGCCTCCCCCTCGCCACCCGTGCCACCCTTGCTTCCCCCGTCCCCCTCGGGCCCGCCCCCGACCGGCACGGGTATGAACACGGCCGTCTCGTACCCGCCGTCGCCGGTCGGTTCCGCGGTCATCGCGCCGCCCAGCATGGCCACCCGCTCCCGCATCCCCGTGATGCCGTGCCCCGCCCCCGGCGACGGCGGCACCTGCTCGGTCGGCGGCCCGTTGACGATGCGCAGGCCGACGCCCCCCAGCACGTAGGAGATCTCCACCCGCGCCGCCGCACCGGGCGCGTGCCGCATGGCGTTGCTGAGCGCCTCCTGGATGATGCGGTACGCCGACAGCTCGATGCCCTGCGGCAGCTCACGCACCGCGCCGGTGACGGCCTTCTCCACCTCCAGGCCGGCCTCGCGCACGTTGTCCAGCAGCCCGTCGAGCTCCGCCAGGGTGGGCTGGGGCGCGTCGGGCGCCTCGTAGTCCGCCGCGCGCACCACGCCGAGGACCCGGCGCAGCTCGCTGAGCGCGATCAGGGCGTTCTCGCGGATCGTCGCGAACGCCTTCTCCAGCTCCGGCGGCGGGTTCTCCACCCGGTAGGGCGCGGCCTCCGCCTGGATGGCGACGACCGACATGTGGTGCGCGACCACGTCGTGCAGCTCGCGCGCGATGGTGGTGCGCTCCTCCAGCAGCGTGCGCTTGGAGCGCTCCCGCGCGGTGACCGCGGCCTGCACGTCCACCGCCCGCCGCGTCTCCGACCAGTCGCGCGTGAGCACGACGGCCAGCAGCGCGGCGAAGGAGGCGACGGCCATGGCGACGGTGTTGGAGCTGTACCAGCTGTCGTTGGTGATCTCGTACCCCACGCTGAGCAGGACCGTCATCAGCCATATCTCGGCGGCCACCCGGGGCCGGGCGTTCGCCGCGACCACCATCATCACCACGATGTGCTCGACGAACCCGCCCGTGCTCCACGGCATTTCCTCCGGCAGGCCCCCGAAGGCCAGCATCCAGTTGCCGGCGAAGGACAGCCAGAACGCCGCCACCGGCCAGATCAGCGCCACCAGCGGCGGGACGAAGACGACCACGGCCCCGAGAAGCTTGGCGCTGTCGTTGAAGTCGATGTCGATGTCGACGCCCCAGCCGTCCAGCGTCAGCACCGCGAGGGCGACCGCCACGGCCAGGACCACGGCGTGAGGCAGCCACCGCGCGTACGCCCGCGCCGCCTCGGGAAGCGCCTTCAGCGGCGGCAGCGTCTCCGAGAGCGGCGGCAGCGGCCGGGGCTTGAGCACGCCACTGAACAGGTCGGCGCGCAGCGCGCGGGCGACGCCGCTGACGATGCGCAGCTCCGACCGCAGGCTCGGGTCGGGCGGGCTCTGGCTCTCGGTCACGCTCAGCAATGTAGACGGTCCCGCCGACGGCCGCGTCACCTCAGGCGCCGACTCCGTCTTGTCCGTCTCAGGTATGACGCGGGCCCGTCCTGCGACGGGCCCGCGTCTGCCGGTCGTCCCGGCGTTCCACTGCACCTACCCCGTGGCGATCTCCTCCGTGGCGGTCTACTCGGTGGCGATCTACTCGGTGGCGATGGCGCGCAGCACGTCCAGCCGCGCGGCCCGCCGCGCCGGGCGCCAGCCCGCGAGCGCGCCCGCGGTGAGCCCGACCAGCGCCACCACCGCCAGCGGCACGAGCGGCACGGTGAACGCCCCGGTTCCGGCCGAGTCGGTGGCCCGCACCAGCGCCCAGCCGAGGAACCCGCCGAGCGCCAGCCCGCCGGCGGTGCCGAACGCCGCCACCATCACCGACTCCCAGCGCACCATGGCCCGCAGCTGCCGCCGCGTCTGGCCGACGGCCCGCAGCAGACCCAGCTCGCGGGTGCGTTCGTGCACGGCGAGGGTGAGGGTGTTGGCGATGCCGAGCAGCGCGATGAGCACGGCCAGGCCCAGCAGGGCGTAGACCAGCGTCAGCATCATGTCGACGCCCTCGCCCGCCGAGGCGGCGAACTCGTCCCGCGTCTGCACCTCCGGGCTGCCGAACTCGCGCGCCACCCCGGCGACGGCCGCGCGGCCCTCCTCCTCGGTGACGCCGTCGGCGAAGGTGACGGCGACGAGCGTGTCGGCGTCCTGCCGGGCGTGCGGGGCCCACGCCTCGCGCGAGATGACGTAGTCGCCGGCGAGGTCGTCCTGCTCGTAGGTGGCCCGGATGGTGAACGGCCGCGTCCGGCCGTCCCCGTCGTCGGTGAAGGCGAGGCGGGCGGTGTCGCCGAGCTCCCAGCCGTGCGCCTCGGCCTCGTCCGCCGACACGGCAACACCGTCGGAGCCGAGCCCGCCGAGCCGCCCGTCGACCCGCCCGAGGTCGAGCACGCCGCCCATCGCCCCCGGGTCGGTCACGGTCAGCCGCTCCCCGGTCCCCGACACCTCGGCGACGCCCGTGCCCAGCCCCAGCGCGGTTTCCACCTGCGGCAACTCCGCGATGGCGGGCGCAAGCTCCGGGCTCAGGTCCGCCCCCTCGGTGGCGAACCCGGGCGCGCGCACCGCGACGTCGCCCGCGAAGGAGCGCGACACGGACTCGTCGAGGGAGGTCCGCAGCGAGGCCCCGAAGACGGTGAACAGGGACACGACGGCGACGCCGATCATCAGCGCGGTGGCCGTCGCGGCCGTCCGCTTCGGGCTGCGCAGGGCGTTACGCCGCGCGAGCGAGGCGTTGAGCCAGCGCCGGGCCCTGGCGGGCGCCTGGCGCACCGCCCCGTCGGCGGCTGCGCCGCCGGGGGCTGTCTGCGGCTGCGCCGCGTCCGCGCGCTGGGCTGCGGTGTCCGCCGCCTCGGCTGCGGCTTCGCGCCGGTCGGCGGGAGATGTCGCGGGCGCTTCGCGCCGCGCCGCGTGCCGCGCCGCGTGCTGCGTCGCCGTCGGCCTGTCGGCAGGTGCCCCGCCGACGGCCGCTCCGGCCGGGGCCGGGGGGCGCTGCCGCGCCGAGGCTCCGCGCCGCCGCCCAACGGCTGCGCCGCCCAGCGCGAGCGTCGCCGCCACCGGGCCCAGGGTGACGAACGCCACCAACGTCGCCACCGCGCCGATGATCGTCAGCGTCACCGACGGTCCGGCCGTGGCGCCATACGCAGTGAGGAGTACGCCACCCACCCCCAGCGCGGCGCCGATCGCGCCCCGGGCGCGGGACGCGCCCGCCGTGTCCACCGCCGTCTCGCGGAGGGCGGCCAGCGGGGCCGCCCGCCCGGCGCGCAGGGCCGGCAGCAGGGCCGAGCCGACGCACACCACCAGGCCCACGCCGAAGGACAGCGCCAGCGCCGTGCCGCCGACCACCAGCGGCCCGTCCGGGAAGGGGAACCCGACCGCCGGGAACAGCGCCTGGAGGCCCGCCGCGATGGCCAGGCCGCCCAGCAGCCCGGCGCCCGCGGCCAGGGCGCCGACCGCCACCGCCTCCGCCAGGGTCTGGCCGAACACCTGCCGCCGCGTCGCGCCGATCGCCCGCAGCAGGGCGTTCTCCCGCGTGCGCTGCGCCACGATGATCGCGAAGGTGTTGTAGATGCTGAAAGTCGCCACCAGCAGCGCCACCACCGCGAAGCCCGTCAGGCCCATCGTGAAGCCGGTCAGGAACATCCCGGCGATCTCGTCGGTGTTCTCCTCCGCGAACGCCTCGCCCGTGATCGCCTCGACGCCCTCGGGCAGCACCGGCCGCAGCGCCGCCACCAGCTCCTCCTGGCTGGTGCCGGGTCCGGCCCGCACCAGGATCGTCTCCGCCTGGCCGGGCTCGGCGGTCAGGTACCGCTCGGCGTCGGCCCGCGTCATCCCGGCGAAGGTGACCTGGCCCATGCCGTTCTCGCCCGCGAAGGTCGCGATGCCGGTGACCGTCACCCGCACCGGGTCGGGCGTCAGCAGCGTCGTCTCGTCGCCCACCGCCAGGTCCCCGGACTCGGCGGCGCCCCGGTTGATCACGATCTCGCGGGAACGCTCCGGGTCGCGGCCCTCGGCCAGCCGGTACGGGTTCAGCTCCGGGTCGGCGATCCAGTTCCCGGCGGTGGTCGGCGGCCCGCCGCCGCCCAGCGGCTCGCCGTCCGCGCCGAGCAGCCGCCCGGTGCCCTGGATGTCGGGCTCGGCCGACGCCACGCCCGGCACCCGGCCGATCTCCTCCGCCAGGCCCGCGTCCACGGGCTGGCGTATCGGCTGCTCGTCCCCGACGCTGATCTCGTCCGCGCTGCGGACCACCGCGTCCGTGCCGCTCGCCGCGTCGGTGAACATCGTGTCGAAGGCGTTGCGCAGCGTGTCGCCCATCACCAGCGTGCCGCTGAGGAAGGCGACGCCGAGCATCACCGCGACGAAGGTGCCCGCGAAGCGGCGCTTGTGCGCGCGCAGCCCGGCGGCGCTCAGCCGCAGGCTCGTTCGGGCCGTGCTCGAAAGGGTCGTGCTCGAACGGGTCGTGCTCGTACCGGCCGTGCTCCTCGTGCTCATGACCGCACCCCCTCGTCCGCAACGCCCGCGAAGCGGTGCATCCGCTCCAGCACGCGGTCGGTCGTCGGCGCCGCCATCTCGTCCACGAGCCGGCCGTCGGCCAGGAAGACCACCCGGTCGGCGTGCGAGGCGGCCACCGGGTCGTGCGTGACCATCACCACCGTGCGCCCCAGCTCGCGGGCGCTGCGCGCCAGCAGCCGCAGCACCTCGCCGCCGGAGCGGGAGTCCAGGTTGCCGGTCGGCTCGTCGGCGAAGACGACCTCCGGCTTGCCGGCGAAGGCGCGGGCGACCGCCACCCGCTGCTGCTGGCCGCCGGACAGCTCGCTGGGCCGGTGGTGCAGCCGGTCGCCCAGGCCGGTCACCTCGATCAGCGCGTCGACCCAGGCCGCGTCCGCCCGCACTCCCGCCAGATCCATCGGGAGCGTGATGTTCTCCGCCACGTTCAGCGTGGGCAGCAGGTTGAACGCCTGGAAGACGAAGCCGACGCGCTCGCGGCGCAGCAGCGTGAGCCTGCGGTCGTCCAGGCCGCTCAGCTCGGCGTCGCCGATGAACGCCGCGCCCGAGGTGAGCGAGTCGAGCCCGGCGGCGCAGTGCATCAGCGTGGACTTGCCGGACCCGGACGGGCCCATGATCGCCGTGAAACGCCCGGCCGGGAACGCCACGCTCACCCCGTCCAGCGCGCGCACCTCGGTGCCGCCCGTGCCGTACACCTTCACGGCGTCGACGACCCGGGCCGCCACATCCGTCATCACCGGTGCCGAGACGTCCATGCCCCGTCACCACCCTTCTCTCGTCAGGAATCGCGTCAGGAATCGCTATGCCTGCGAGCCTCCCGCCGGGGCGCGTCCGGGTCGTCGTACGCCGAGCGGCACCTGGCCTGCTCCACGCGGCGTACGCGGGCGGTCGGGGCGTACTCCGAGGCCGGAAGCGGAACCCGCCGCCGGGGGCTCGCGTCGAAGGGGCGGAACGGGACCCGGCCACGGGACCAGCCACGATCAGGAGGACCGATGCGCACACCATGGATACGGCGCGGCGTGGCGGCGGCGACGCTGGCGCTGCTCGCCGGGGGCGTCCTCGGCTGCGGCACGGAGGAGTCGGGCGGCGGGGACCCGGGCGCGCCCGCCGACAACGGCGGCCCATCGGACGGCGGGAACAGCGGGAACAGCGGGAACGCCGGGAACGCCGGGTCCGGCCCCGCCTGGCCGCGGATGCAGGAGGTGGCCGAGGCCTGGCAGGGCTCGGACGAGGCCGCGGCCTGGAGCGAGGGCTACTACCCGGTCGACGGCCCGGTCCAGCTCCCCGACGGCGGCCTGCGCGGGGAGCAGGACCAGCGGGCGTACGACCGGGGCGGCTTCACCCTCAGCACCGCCCTCCCCGACGGCCACACCCGCGACGAGCGGGTCCGCTGGGAGGACGGCACCTCGATGCCGGTGACCGCGATGTCCGCCGAGGCGGCCCTCAACGTCGTCGACACCGGCGCCGGGCAGCGGCCCGACAGCGCCACGCTGGAGGTGACCGGCGCCGAGGCGGGCGAGATGCGGCTGCACACCAGCCGGGGCCCGGCGACCGTGCCCGCCTGGCACTTCACCCTCGACGGCTACGACACCCCGCTGATCGTCGCCGCGGTCGAGGTCCCCGAGCCGCTGAACGCCCCGGTCGAGCCGGTCGAGGGCGATCCGGGCGAGGCGCAGCCGCTGGAGGGCGTCGTCTCGGTCTCGGGCGACGGCACGAGCGTGACCCTGATGACCGGCCGCGGCGCGTGCGACGGCGGCACGGCCGTGGACGTGTACGAGACCGAGGGCAGCGTCGTGCTCGCCGGGCTGGTCACCGACGAGGCCGGGCCGGGCGTGATGTGCACCGACCAGCTGATCACGGAGCCCGTCACCGTCGAGCTCGACGAGCCCGTCGGCGAGCGCGCCCTGCTCGACTCCTTCGACGGGGAACTGCTGCTCGCGGAGCAGTGAGGGCGGCCGCTGGCGTTGACGTCGGCGTCAGGGCATACCGTCGATGACGTGATGCGCATCGGAGAACTGGCGGCGCGCGCGGGCACGACCACGCGCGCGCTGCGCTACTACGAGGCCCGCGGCCTCCTCACCGCGCGGCGCGACCCGAGGGGTCACCGCACCTACGGCGAGGAGGAGCTGCGGCTGCTGCGGCAGATCCGCGCGCTGACGGACGTCGGCTTCGGCCTGGAGGAGACGCGGCCCTTCGTCGAGTGCCTGCGCGCCGGCAACCCGACGGGGGACGCCTGCCCGGCCTCGCTGGCGGCTTACCGCGGCAAGCTTGCCGAGCTGGACGCCTGCATCGCGGAGCTGACCGCCGTCCGGGACTCCGTCCGCGAACGCCTCGCCCACGCCGAGGCGGAGGCCCCCGCAGTACGGCAGCCGCCACCGCCACCGCCGCCGCCCGAGCCGGCGTGCGAGCTCTTCCCCCCGACCGAGAGGAAGCACCACCATGCCGCAGACCGCCGCCACCGTCGCTGAGATCACCGACGACGACTTCGCCGCCGAGGTGCTCGCCTCCCCGATCCCCGTCCTGGTCGAGTTCACCGCCGACTGGTGCCCGCCCTGCCGCATGATCGCGCCCGTGCTGGCGGCCGTGGCCGCCGAGCGTGAGGGCGAGCTGCGGATCGTCGCCCTGAACGTGGACGCCAACCCGCGGACCACGGCCGCCTACGGCGTGCTGTCCATGCCGACGCTGATGCTGTTCAACGCCGGTGAGCCCGCGCTGACCCTGGTCGGCGCCCGCTCCAAGGCCCGGCTGCTCCAGGAGCTGGCGTCGGCCGGCTTCTGACTGTTACGGCCCCAGGGTTGGCCCTGGACGGCGAGGTGAGGAGAATGTGCGGCGGACTGTGAAACGTCGTGAGGCAGTAGGGGGGCGGGGCTGTGCGACCGTTGGGGACCGCGGATCCGCGTGAGCTGGGTGGGTACCGGCTGCTGGGACGCCTGGGGACGGGCGGCATGGGGCAGGTGTTCCTGGGTCGCGCGCCGGACGGGCGGATGGCGGCGGTGAAGTTGATCCACGTCCACCTCGCCGCCGAGCCGGAGTTCCGGCGCCGGTTCCGGCACGAGGTGGCGGCGGCCCGGCAGGTGTCGGGCGAGTGGACCATGCCGGTGCTCGACTCCGACACCGAGGCGGAGATCCCGTGGCTGGCCACCGGGTTCGTGCCCGGCCCCTCGCTGGCGCGCGTCGTCGACGAGCTCAACGGCGGGCCGCTGCCGGAGTTCTCCGTCTGGCGGCTCGCGGAGGGGCTGGCCCGCGCGCTGGTGGCCATCCACGGCGCGGGCGTCACCCACCGCGACCTGAAGCCGTCGAACGTGCTGATCACGCTGGAGGGCCCGCGCGTCATCGACTTCGGCATCGCCCGCGCCGCCGACGTCAGCGTCGCGACCCGCACCGGGGTGGCCGTGGGGTCGCCCGGGTACATGTCGCCGGAGCAGATACGCGGCGAGCACCCCTCGGAGGCGAGCGACGTCTTCGGCCTCGGCGCGGTGCTGGCGTACGCCGCCTCTGGCCAGGGGCCGTTCGGCGCCACCGACTCCGCCCCGCACACCCTGATGCACCGCGTGCTGAGCGAGATGCCCGACCTGAGCCGCCTCAGCGGGCCGATGCGGGAGCTGGTGGCGCGCTGCCTCGCCAAGGAGGCGGGGGCGAGGCCCCTCCCGGCGGAGATAGCCGAGGAGGCGGCGCGGCACCAGGATCCGGACGGCGCGGCGGGCGTGTGGCTGCCGCCGGCGCTGACCGCCGAACTGGGCAAGGAGGCCGCCCGGCTCCTCGCGGTGGGCGCCCCCGAGTCGTCCACGGCCAAGGCCGTGGAACCGGCGGACGGGGCGCCGCCGCACAACATGCCGACGATGACCTCCTCCACGCCCCCCACCCCGTCCTCGCCGTACCACCACCAGCCGCCCCCGCCGCCCGCGCCCGCGGCACCGGCCGCGCCCGCCTCCGGGGGGTACACCCCGCCGCCGCACGCGACCCCGGCCTGGCCCCCGGCGACCGGCACGCCGTACCCGCAGCCGGCCACCGGCTATCCCGCCGTCCCCGGCCAGCCCGCCACCGGCTATCCGGCGCCGGCGTATCCCGGCGGCACCATGTACCCCGTGGCCGTGCCCGTGGCGGTGCCGTACGCGCCCTTCGGCTACGACCGGCTGGGCCGCCCGCTCTCCAACAAGTCCAAGGTCGCGGCGGGCCTGCTCCAGCTCTTCCTCGGCGGCCTCGGCATCGGCCGCTTCTACACCGGCCACGTCGGCATGGGCATCGCGCAGCTCCTCACCTGCGGCGGCTGCGGCGTGTGGGCCCTGATCGACGGGATCGTCCTCCTCGCGAGCGACAGCACCGACTCCCAGGGCCGCATGCTCAAGTGAGCCTCACGTGAGGGCGTAGGGGCCGAACGTGCTGCGGCGCAGCCGGTGGAGCGGCCCCCATCCGCGCAGCACCTCGATGTCCTTGGCCCGGGCGAGGGGGTTGGCGAGCAGCCGGGTGCTCCACTCGAAGATCTCCTCCGCGCGCCGGTAGGACAGCCGGGCCTTCCCGGTGATCGGGCACCGGTCCCGGTCCGGGATCCACCCGGACGCCTGGCGGTCGGAGAGGAACAGCGGCCCCCTGGGGCGGCCGGCGACGAGCTGGGGCAGCAGCTCGGCGGTGCCGGACGCCCAGCGAATGTGCTTGAGCGCGCCGCCCGCGGCGACGATCATCCCCGACCTGTCCGGGGTGTTCAGGTACTCCACGTTCAGGGCCAGCACCTCGTCGGCCGGCGCCCCGCTCTCGTGGAGCAGCTTCCAGAGCGTCATCTCCCGCACGGCGGCGTTCATCCGCCACAGGGCCTCGAGCTGGCTCCCGTCCAGGGGCCTGGTGGGGTCCGGGAGAGCCGGCCGGCGATCGATCTCGACGGTGGGGTCGAAGGTGAGCCAGCCCTGGGCGTGCCACCAGGCGATCGCCTTGCGGGCGATGGACAGTTCGCGCCTGACGGTGTCGACGTCCACGGCCTCGGCCCGGGTGGCGGCGAGTTCGGCGAGGACGGGCGCCAGGCCCGGCGCGCCGAGCGCGGTCAGCGGGAACGGCGGGGGTGTCGCCGCGCGGCGGGCCGGCCCGATGGGCGCGGGGTGGCCGGTGAACATCCACCCCCAGGTGGTGAGCGAGATGCGGTGGATCCACGTGGCGGACTTCCCGATGCGCGCGGCGGCGAGGTAGCGGTCGACCGCCGCGGCGTACGTCACGGGCAGGGCCGGGGGCGGCGTCGGGAAGTGCACGGCGCGGGCGGGCGGCACCACCGGCGCCCCCCAGGCCGCGGGCGCGGGCGCTCGCTGGATCGCCATCTGTCTACCCCTCTCGGCGGTGTCACGGGCCGGGTCGACGCGGACCTCCGCCACTGTGCACCGCCGGGCTCGGTACCCCTGCCGAACGGGTTCCGCGACCCTTGATGGCCACCTCGGCGACAGCTTTTGTTAACGCCATGGACGCCGATGCCCGGCTGCTCTGCCCGCCGACGAGAACCGGAGGAGTACCGCGTGATCAATCCATACACCAGGGAGGACGTCGTGCAGGCGGCCCCTGTCGACCCGTGGCAGCGGCAGGAGCAGTTCAGCAATGCGCTGGACGTCGAAGAAATGGAGCAGGCCGCGGCCACGTACCGGCAGGCGGCCGTCGAGGCCGCCAACACCGGGGAGCTCGCGCAGAAGGCCGACGAGGTGTCGTCCCGCGCCGCCGCCTTGGGCGACAAGCCCCTCGCCGACCCCGCCCCCCGCATCGAGCACACCGACTTGGGGATGCAGGGCAACGGCAAAGGCATGGACGAGACCGCCAACGTCCTGATTCAGGCCATGACCTTGGCGATCGACAAGGATGCGGCGGTCAAGAACGAGATCACCGGGCTCCACGGCGCTCTCGGGCGGCGCCACCAGGAGGCGCTGACCGAGTTGTACGGCTGGGACCGCGCGCTGCAGGCCGAGATCAACGCCCGCCGCGAGGGGGGCGTCACCCGGTTTCCTGGCCTGCCCACCCTGAAGATTCACTACGGCGACCTGTCGTGGGACGTCCCTCCGAGCCCCACCGGTGGGTACCAACTGCCGCAGAACCTGGCCGACGACATCCGGCGGCGTCACCTTGAGGATCTGGTGAAGGACGCGACCGCCACGGACGGGGAAATCGCCGACGAGATCAACCAGTACCGCAGAACTCTCGGCGAGCGCGGCCTGGAGCTCATGCGCGAGGGGTACGACCTCGCCGACGGCCCGCTCAATGATCTGTGGACCGGCTCCGAGGTGGCGGAGATCGACGCCAGGATGCTGCGGGAGGAGCTGGCCAAGCCTGAGGCGGACCGGCGGGCGGATCTTCTGGACCTGTACACCCAGGGTCTCCAGGGCATTCGCGTCTCCGTGGAGAACCCTCCGGGCGGCGCGCTCGGCCAGCTCGACGATGACGACATCACCTACCTCAAGACCTTCTACTCGGGCATCGACCAGAACATGGCGCTCGGCTTCGCCGACCAGACGGGGGTCTCCAGGACCAACATCGCCAACGGCTACAACATGCTGACCAACCCCGCGATCGGCGGCATCGACCCGGCGGCGGCGCCCGACCCGAACGTCCCGGACCCGTTGCAGGGCATCCGTTCGCTCCTCTACGAATCCCCGGACACCTCCGCGGGCCTCGAAGCCGACATGGGGCGGTTCAACGCCTTCGGCGATCTCATGGGGAGCGCGACCGTCATGCCGGGCCACGAACTGGCGCGTGACCTGACGCGGGCCGCCATCAGCGGTCAGGAGCTGTCGGCCACGCAGCACCAGGTCTCCGACCCCTCCGTCCTCGTGGACCCGATCACCAACACCGGCAGCAGCGGCCTGCTCCACGACGTCTCCCTCAACGGGGCGGCGTCGAACGGCATCCTCAACGACCTGCCCCTCCGGGACGAACTGCTCGGCACGCAGTGGGACAACAGCGCGGGCGTGGCCGACGTCGTCAGGAGCGGCACGACCATTCCGCAGGACATCCTGGACGGCCCTCTGGGCCACAACGACCCCGCCGCCCGCCCGTTCGTCGAAGCGGGGTACAACGTCCTCGACTATGCAGCCGCGAATCCGGACAACATCAATGCGACGTACGGCTCGGGCTACGCCAAGCACGGGGATCTGGAGGCCGCCGTCGGCGACACCGCCCTGCGATACATGGACATGATTGCCTACGAGTCCCAGCATCCGGGAATGATCCCCGGCGAGAATCCGAACATCTTCGGCGAACGCTACGCGCATGCGTTCGGCCTGACCGACGTCCAGCGCCAGGACGTGTTCACCGTGATGGCCAACGCCGACGAACCGATCCAGCAGGAATTCTTCAAGCGAGTCCACGAATGGGAGGCGGGCGTCGCGGACAGCGCCTTCCAGAGGTCCGGAAACGTGCAACAACTCGGCACGGAGTTCGAGTCCCTCGGGCGCGTGGCAGGAGCGGTGGAATACGCGCAGAACCAGGCCGGCATCCGCACCGACGAAACCGCCCAGGCCTCGACGCTCGCGGGCGTCAACAACGGTGCTGCCGCGATCGGTGCCGCGGTGGAGGGCCTTGGCCGGCAGCTTCCCATCCTCGGGACGGCCGTCACCATCGCCGAGGCGGCCCGTTACGGGTTCGCCGATCAGAACGCCCTCGCGGAGACGGCGCGGCTCGACGGCCTCTACTACGGCGACTGGGCCGTGAGGACGCTCGTCGCCGACGCGGCCGCGAATCACGGATTCGGCGCCACACCTGACAACCCTCAAGGCGCGGCGATCACGGCACCTTTGCGGCCGACGACCCTGAGGCCCGAGGATATGGCCGGTTGGGCCGGGAACACGGAGGGCAGTTACGCCGACTACGCCCGCAAGCTGCAGGAGGGTTACGCGCAGGGCAACACGCCCAGGTAGCGCCTGCTTGAGCTGCTGGACCAGCGCCGTTGCACGTTCCAGGGTCGTGCGGCCGCTCCCTGGCGGAGCGGAACGGGATCCCTGGGCAACCCGACTACTAGACCCGAGGGCGAGCTTCCGAAGGAGTTGCACAGTGGGCGACGAATCGTTGTTCTACCGACCGAAAAACCCGCTGGCAAGCACCGTCAGCGCGTATTTGGGCGGGCCCACGCCGAGCCGCACGGGTGACCCGGCTGTGCGTTTCGACCCCAACGGGGTCGAGTACCACGAGTCCTACGGACGTGGGCCGACTACTCGCTTGGGATGGATGGAAGTCCGTGCTGTCGCGGTTCTTCCCGGACCGATCGAGGGCCGTCAGGCCTTGTGCGTGTACCCGTTTCGTGAGCTACCGGCGCCCGATATCCCAGTCAGCGAGCTGGGGACTGGTGCCGGGCCAGGCCTGGCGATCCATTTCTGGTCGCTGTTCGGCACGCCGATCGCAGTGCATTGGCATCACGTGCGAGGTCCGTCGCTGAAGAAACTGGCTAAGCGCCTGCCAGCCTGGACCGAGGGTCGTATAGCCCTGACTTCGTCACGACCCCCTCGTACGGGCCCTCCTCGAACGGGCCACGGGTGACTTCTTCGCCGCGTATTACGGCGGCATCCCGCCCAGGGCAGGGCGGGTGCGAGTTCCGGTGCCGTCCGGCTGGTCGGAGAGTGACCGTTGGGGTGCACAGCGGCGTCCGCAACCCTCACCGCCCGCCTCCGTCGGCGCCCCCAGACAATCGTCCGTGACGGTGAGTGGACCCCGCAGGCCACCAGCGAGGACAACCCCTTCGCGGGCAGCGCCAACAGCGGCGCCACCTGGACCAGCCACATCAGCCACGGTGACCTGGTCCGCCACAACCCCGACCAGACCATGACCATCGACCCCTGCAACCTGCAGTTCCTCTACCAGGGCCTGCCCCCCGACACACCGCCGGACACCCCCTACAACGAACTGCCGTGGCGGCCGGGGTTCCTCTCTTTCGTGGACTCCCCGGCCATCAGCGAACGACCCGGACACCCACGGAACCTGATCAAGCCCTGCTGCTGGACCCGCGTGCCGGTTCGTCGCTGAATCACACCACTCTGCCCCTCCGGGATCGGTACCCCTGCCGGGCGGGTCCTGTGATTCTGCGGCGCGGCCAGCAGCGCCAACTCCGAACAGCCAGCAGGGAATCCAACCGGAGGTGCCGGGATGCAACCGGACCTGAACTTCACCGACGACGAGGTCAAGCAGGCCGCTGCCCCCAAGGATCCGTGGCAGCGGCAGGAGCAGTTCAGCGCCTCACTCAAGCTCGACCAGATGGAACAGACGGCGGACCGTTACGCCCAGGCAGCGGCCCAGACCACTGACGTCGCGCAGTTGGCGCAGAGGGCCGACCAGACGTCGGCCAGAGCCGGCAGCGACATCATCGACCCCAACAACCGGACCGACGCCACCCGCATGGGACTGCAGGACAACGGCCAGAAGATGTTCGACGTCGTCGACATCCTGGCCAAGTCCATCAACCTGGCCTACGAGTCGGATGAGACCGTCAGAAGCGAGATCCCGCCCCTCGAAACGGCCGTCCAGGCGCAGCGGGACGCGGCCTGGGACGACTGGCGGCGCCTGCACGAGGACATGGTCGCCAAGGTCAACGCGATCCCCGAAGCAGAGCGCCGTTTCAATCCGCCCCCCGTGGACGTCGCCTACCTCGACTATTCCGCGAGGGTCCACGCACGGCTGGGTGTGTACGACCTGCCGGAGAATCTGGCCACACAGGTTCGGGACAATCGCCTCCAGCAGGCGGTACAGATCGCGCAACGGGCGGACACCGAGATCGCCGAGCACATCGAGGTGTATCGCAGAAGGCTCGACGAGCACGGAGACGAGCTCACGCGCCTGGGGTACGACGTCGCCGGTCCGCTGGGGCTGTGGACCAGCGCCGAGGCAGGGGCGATCGACGCGAGGATGCTGAGCGAAGAGCTGGCCAAACCCGAGCATCTGCAGGACGCGGACAGAATAGAGGTGCTCACCCAGGCTCTTGAGCGCATCAACGCCATGGGGCAGGAGGTTCCCGGCCAGGACGGGCGCCAGCTCGATCCGGACGAGCTGGCGTACCTCAAGGCGTTCAACGCGGGAATGGACATGGACGCGTGGGTCGGTCTCGGCGACGAATCGGAGGCCGCCAGGAGGAACGTCGCCAACGGCCTCAACCTGCTCACCAACCCCGCGATCGGCGGCATCGACCCGTCGGCACCGCCCGCACCGAACGACCCGGACCCGCTGCGGGGCATCCGTCCGTTCATCTACGACCAGAACAGCGGGGGCCTGTGGGAGTCGCTGTTCGAGTCGCCGCTCACGAAGGAGGAACTGGAGGGGTTCAACGCCTTCGGCAACGTCGTGGGAAGCGCCACCATCGAGCCCGGCGATCAGATGGCCCGGGACCAGGCGGCCGCCGCAGTCGACTGGCAGGATCGGTCACGCGAGCAGTACGACCCCGATCGTCCCGACATCGCAGGCTCGCCCCCGAACACCGGCAGCAGCGCTCTGCTGGAGAACGTCGCCCTCAACACGGAGGAATCGGCCGGACTCCTCACCGACCAAGCCACCCGGGAGAGCCTGCTCGGCCAGCGCTGGGAGACCGGCGAGGGCATCGGTGCGCTCGTCGACAGCGGCACGTCACTCCCGCCGGGCGTGGACCGCAACGCTGACGCGGCGGAGCAGTACCACCGGGCCGGGTTCGAGGTCCTCAAGTACGCCGCCCAGAACCCCGACGCCATCCACGGGACGATACCCAACGAATACGGCACCGCGGACCACGATCCGCTGCAGAGCGCCATCGGGAACACCGCCGAGCGGTACCTGCCCCAGATCTCCCAGCAGGCCGATGCATCGGCCATGCAGGCCGAATGGGCGAGAAGCGGGGAACACCACAATCTCCTCGGCGAGGACTACAGGTGGGGATTCACCCTCACCCAGGAGGACCGGCGGGGCCTGTTCGACACGATCGCCAGGTCCCACCCGGCCGCCGGGAACGAGTTCTTCCACGACCTCGGCGCGTGGGAGCGCGCCACCGCGCACAACGCCTTCGTCGCGCTCAACAACGGGGACCCGACCGCCGGCCACTACTTCGATGCCATCGGCCGCATGGCGGGCACGGAGGAGTACACGCGGAGCGTCCTCCCGGTCGAGGACAACACCCGACTGCACCAGTCAGCCATCGCCGGCAACGCCGCGGTCGGCGCGGCCATCAAGGACACCACGGCCCCCGTCCCAGCGAAGCTCGCCATCATCGGGGGGACCTTGCTCGTCGGCGAGGGCATCCGTCACGCGCTCCCGGACCCGGCGGAGGCGATGAATAACGCACGGCAGCATGCTCTCCTCTTCGGCGACGAGGAGCAGCGTGTCCTGCTGGCCGAATCGGCGGCCGGTGCGAGGTACGGCGGCGTGGAACGCCTTGGCCCCGTGCCGAGCGACCAGGCCGCGCGGGAAGCGTGGCTCACGAATGCGCAGTCCAGCGGTTACGAAAACTACTACCAGACGTACAGAAACGCCTATGGACATGAGATCCCCCCGCCCAACTAGCACTCGTACCGCTCTCTTCGTGATCGTCGTCGCCCTGCTGTGTGGGGCGTGCACGTCCACGAGGTCTGCGGCCCAGGAGGACGTGGAACGGCCGTTATTCGGGACATTGATGTCGCTGCCAGAGCACTCCGCCACCGAGGCCGAGGCCGGAATCAACGCCGCCATGGTGGAACTCTACTGGAGCGATTTCGAGCCAAGAGAAGGAAAATTGAACTCGGAGTACATCCGGGAAATACGGCAGACTGCGGATGATCTGCTCGCGACCGGCCGATCGGTCACTCTCGGACTGGGCCTGCACTATACTCCAAGGTGGCTCTTCGATCTCCCAAACAGCCGCTTCATCAATCAAGATGGCGAGCCGTCGGACGAACCGAACCTCGTCTTCAACCAGCGGCTGCGCGTGCGAGCGGAACGCTACATCGCGGCGGTTGCCGACGTTCTCGACTTCTCCCGGATCGACACGGTGCGCCTGACCTCGGGCGGCAACGCCGAGATTCTCTTTCCGGAGGGCGGCTCCTACTGGGCTTTTGACGAGAATGCCCAGAACGGTGCCGACATGCCACCGAGCATGCCGCCGAACCCTGCCCCAGGATGGCGCCCGCAGGACGGGGACCTGAGTACGGACGAGGTCCGTGCCTGGGCGGACTGGTACATCGGGGCACTTCGGGATGTCGTGCTGTGGCAGGCGCAGACGTTCGCGGATCAGGGCTTTCGCGGCTCGTACGAGCTGCTGACGCCCGGCGTGGGCGTGCAGCCGCGAGCATATGAGCAGGCGATCGAAGCCAGGTTGCCCGACGGCCTGCTCGGCGTCGGAGCGGCCTGGGCAGAGTTCTACGGACAGCTTCCACGACGCCCGGACTTCGTGGCCTACATCTCCTCCGTCGCGGACGGGTCCGGCGACGACGATCTGTGTACGTCGGATGACGACTCCGTTCCACTGGACTCTTCCGAAGTGGAGAACTGGTCGGCGACCCGCTGGATCAGCCGGATCGCCGACTACTACGGATTCCGCCAGGGGGGAGAGAATCCGGGATGGCGCCAGCAAGGCTCGGAGTCGTACGAAGACACCTCGGAAGACGGCATGATGGCCGCCGCCCTGCGGCAGGTGCGGGCCTGCGGCCTCGAGCGCTTCTACTGGGCCCACGACACACAGCTATGGAACGGGACCGTGCCGTTCGATCTCTTCGCCGAGCGAATCGCTGACGCCGGCGCCGGTGCCCCCACCACCTCGTTGCACCGGGGGCACCTCTCGCCGCTGCGTACCCGAGGTGGACGCAGGTGCTCACCGCTCCGTCCCCTCCGCCTGGCCGTTGAGCGGGGCGTGCTGGACGAGGCGGTGTTTTGCCGTGCTCTGAGGGACCGCGACGCCTGGGACCGGTAGCTGCAACGCCTGCTCGACGACGCGCAGCTGCCGAACGTGACCATCCGGGTGCTGCCGTTGAGCACCGGGGTGCACGGCCTGCTCGGCGGCTCGCTGACCATCCTGTGGCTCCCGGACGGCACCTCGGCGGCCTATCTGGAGGGCAGCAAGTCCGGCGAGGTGATCGAGGAGCCGGACGAGGTGGAGCAGTTCAAGCTCTCCTACGATGAGGTCAGCTCCCATGCGCTGTCACCTGAGGGCTCCCTGGAGTTCATCCGCAGACTCATGAAGGACGGCTAGAGGATCATGCGAGCCCCCCGACCCGACCTGAGCGCCGCCCGCTGGCGTTAGTCCAGCTACAGCAACGGCGGAGCCGACAACTGCGTCGAGGTCGCCGACGGCCTCCCCGGCGTCGTCCCCGTCCGCGACAGCAAGAACCCTGCCCACGCCCCCGCCCTGGTCGTGTCCGCCGACGCCTGGTCGGCGTTCGTGTCTGCGCGTCAAGCCCCGCGTCCTCAGCGCGGCGTAAGGCGCTGATCAGCGCTGACAGCGCGCAGACACTCTGATTCGGCACCCCTCCCGAACTCCTGCTGCTTCCATCACTTCCGTCAGACAACGCAGCTCCGGAAGGTCCGGCCTGCGGAAACGTGCGGAAGTGAGGCATCCATGCCTGAGCTGATTCAGATATCGCCCGAGGCGGTCGACGGCGTCAAGGCGGTCGTCTTCGGGGCCAACGAGCGGATGGCCAGCGTCTCCCAGGGCATCGGCGGGCACGCCGGCACCATCGGCTCCGCCTACAACGGCACCGGCACCGAGATCGCCATGGGCACCTACGACAACCTCGGCCAGTCCGGCCGGATGCTGGCGGAGGCCCTGAACGAGATCTCCCAGGCCCTGGGCCTGACGTCCAACACCGGTCGGGAGACCGACGACTCGGCGATGGCCACCATGAAGGGCGTCGAGCCCGTCAGCGTGTCCCCCGACACGTCCATCTCCGCGTACATCTGACGCCAGATCACAAAGAAGAAGCGAGGTAGGAGAAGCCATGGCGTTCAACGGGTTGATCCAGTTCCAGAACCAGAACCTCAGCGACATCCAGCAGCAGACCGTCGGCCAGCAGGACGAGTACCTCCAGATCTGGAACGACGTGTACACGCACATGATGGGCCTCGTCGCCGACGGCCAGGTGGACCCCGCGCTCGGCGACATCATCGAGCGCCGCAACCAGGCCTTCCAGCAGCAGGGTTCCCTCTACGACGAGGGCGTCATGGCGCAGAACCGCGCGGTGGGCCAGGTCCAGACCATCGGCAACGAGGGTGGCGCCATGATGCGCGCCGCCGCCGCCGGTGGCGCGGCCTGACGGGACCGGCACCCGGGATCCCTTGAGAGACACGGGAGACAGCATGGACGTCATCATGAACATCGCCGCCCTCGGGGAGGTCGAGGCCAAGGCGGCCGAGCGCGACAAGCTCGCCAAGCTGCGGGCGAGCGCCAGCAAGCTCGACTCCACCTCCGATGGCCGCATGTTCGGCAACGTGCCCAGCGGGGCTCAGGCCGCGAAGGTGCTGCGCGACGCCGTTACCAGCCTGGCTCAGCAGGCGTCCGAAGGCGGGCAGGCCGTCGACGACATCCGCAGCAGCGCGGCCACGGCGGCCCAGATCGGCGAGCAGTCCGACATGGCGGCCGAGCAGGCGCTGGCGCAGGCACGGAGGTCGGTCCTCGCATGAGCATCGGAGAAGCTCAAGCCCAGTTCCAGAAATTGATCAACGACATCAAGAGCGCCGAGGAGTTCTCGATCCGGACGGCCTCCGAAGCGTGGCTCGAACTGGCGGGTGTCGGAGAGGAGGAGGGCCAGCAGCTGAGAGGCGCGGCTGAGGCAGCGGCCAGTCAGCCGGGCGAGGGCCTCGGTGAACTCTCCGGCCGGCTGAGCCAGGTGGGCGACTTCACGTCGAACACCGCGAACATGGCGCGGCAGGTCGGCGCTCAGCTTCAGAAGGCGAGCGAGGCAACGGCGATGGCCGAGCAGGAGGCGATCGCGCTCGAGGAGCGGTACAAGCAGGCCATGGCCACGTATTCGGGCGGAATGGGCTCGACCATGGCCGAGGCGGCAACCGAGGGCGCGATCATGGCCCTCGCCCAAGAGGCCCAGGGCATCCTCGACAGGCTGGACCAGGAGTACGCCGGCATCATGGCCCCCGAAGCGCCGACGGCGCCCAGGAGCGGTGGTCCGGGTGGTTCGGCCACCGGGCCGACGGCGCCGGGGGGCAACGAGGCGGCTCCGGCGTCGGCCGCGTCCCCTGCGGGAGGCGCGGCGGCCGCGGGAGCCGGGGGAGGCGGGGCGGCCGCGGCGGCGCCCGCCGACCACCAGGCTCCCAACGGCGCGGCCGTCGGGGCGGGGGAGTACCCCGGCTCCAGCACGATGGGGCCGGAGCAGGGTGAGTTCGCCGGGTGGCACCGCGATCCCTCCACCGGCCACCTGGTCGATCCCGCCACCGGGCGGGAGTTCGACCCGCAGACCGGCAAGTGGATCGACCCGATCACCGGCAAGCCGTTCGGTGAGGCCACGGAGTACGCCACCCGCCTCGCCGGCCTCGGCGGCGGGGGCGGCCTCGCCTCACCCGCCGGTCTCGGCGTCGGCGGCGCGGGCCTGGCAGGCGGCGGCGGTTCGGCCGGCATGGCGGGCCTGTACGGCGGCGTCCTGCCGCCGAGCATCGCCCACGCCGGCCCGGCCAGTGGTCAGGCGCTGAACCAGGCCATGAACAACATGAGCCAGCGGGCGAACGTCGCGAACCAGATGATGATGCGCGAAGCGGCCCAGGGCGGCCGTCCCTTCATGCCCCCGCCAGCGATGGCGGGGATGGGCGCGGGCGGCCGAGGCGGGCGCGGCGGGTCGGGTGGCCAGAACCGGCGGTTCACCGACCTGACCGAGGACCCGGAGGTCTGGGCTCCCCGCCAGAGCGCCGCCCTGGGCGTCCTCGGCGAGTAACCGACTAACCGAGCAACCCAACGCCCAACGACGAGAAGGGAGAACGAACATGTCCGCAGACGGCCTGTGGTACATCCCCGAGGGCTTCCGCGAGGGCGCCCGTGCCAACACCGACACCGCCGAGGCGGCCGAGAACACCCAGCGCCTCCTCAACCAGGTGCAGGTCAACGGCGCGAGCTGGGGCGGGGCCGACGCCTTCGTCAACGCGCTCACCACCACGCGCGATGTGCAGGCGCGTGGAGTGGCCACGGCGGCGGAGGGCCGGCACAACATGGCCGCTGCGGACAACAACGTCGCCGACATCGGCGAGGAGGTGGACGCCGCCGCCGGCCAGGCCATGGGCAACGCGGCGGCGGCGTCCGTCCAGGTCCAGGCCGACACGTCCGTAGCCAACGGCATGTAACCGCGAAGATCCCGGCCCTGCTCGGCGACTCACGGACATGGAAGGAGCTGAGAAATGACCACCCCCACCACCCTCTTCCGCCGCCCCCCGCGCGCCGCGCAGCCGACCGTCCCCGAACAGGACGTCGTCGTCACGGCGCCGCCGGAGCTGCCGCAGCCGGAGGATGCCAACGCCTGGATGATGGCGTTGCCCGCCCTCAGCGGGCTCGGCTCCGTGATGTACATGCTGACCATGGGGCGCGGGCCCATCGGATACATCGTCGGGGCGATGTTCCTGCTCTCCGTCATCGCCATGGTCATCGGGACGGTCATCTGGCACCGCGCCAAGACCAAGAGCGTCATGCGCAACGACCGGCGCGAGTACCTGCGCTACCTGGAGCGCACCCGCGTCGAGGTGCGGAAGACGGCGCAGGCGCAGCGCGAGGCGCTGGAGTGGAACGCCCCGGAGCCGCGCGCGCTGTGGGGCGTGGCCGAGAGCCGGCGTATGTGGGAGCGGCGCAGCGGGGACGAGGACTTCGGGGTGGTGCGGATCGGCTCCGGGCCCCGCTACCTCGCCTCCCGGCTGGTGGCGGCGGAGACCGCGCCCGTCGAGGACCTCGATCCGCTGAGCGCGGCGGCGCTGCGCCGCTTCGTCGACACGCACGCCGTCGTGCCGGACCTCCCCCTCCAGGTGGCGCTGCGGCGCTTCGCCGCCATGTCCGTCACCGCCGGCGGCGAGCCGGAGGAGGCACGGGCGCTGGCCCGCGCGATCGTGGCGCACGCCGTCACCTTCCACTCGCCGAAGGACCTGCGGGTCGTGATCTGCACCCCCGTCATCGAGGGCCCGCAGTGGTCCTGGGCGAAGTGGCTGCCCCACGCGCACCACCCCACCGAGGTCGACCACGTCGGGCCGGTGCGGATGATGCACCCGGCGCTGAGCATGCTGGAGGAGTGGCTCGGCCCCGAGCTGACCCGGCGTACCCGCTTCAACCGCAACGCCGACCCCGACCCGGAGCTGCCGCACCTGCTCGTCGTGCTCGACGGCGGCCTGGTCACCGGCCTGGAGGCGCTGCTCGACCCGGGCGGGCTCCAGGCGGTCACCGTCATCGATGTGAACGGGCGCGCCGCCGGGCCGCTGGTGGAGGGGCACGGCGTGCGGCTGGAGATCGAGGACGGCAGGCTCGCCGTGGTGGCGGGGGAGACCCGGGACGAGCTGGGGCGGGCCGACGGTCTGTCGGTCCCGGAGGCGGAGGCGCTGGCGCGCCGGCTGGGGCGGTACCGCATGGACGCGGGCACGGCCACGGACGCCGAGGACCTGACCAGCGTGGTGAACTCCCTGCCGAGCCTGCTGGGGATCTCCGATCCGGGGCAGCTCGACCTCGAGGCGCTGTGGCGGCCGAAGCCGATGCGGGACCGGCTGCGCGCCCCGCTGGGCGTCTCGGCCGACGGCGGGCTGCTGGAGCTGGACATCAAGGAGGCGGCGCAGAACGGCATGGGCCCCCACGGACTCCTCGTCGGCGCCACCGGCTCCGGCAAGTCCGAGCTGCTGCGCACCATCGTCCTCGGCATGACGGCCACCCACCCGTCGGATCACCTCAACTTCGTGCTGGTGGACTTCAAGGGCGGCGCGACCTTCGCGGGCATGGCGCAGCTGCCGCACGTCGCCGCCGTCATCACCAACCTCGAGGACGACCTCTCCATGGTCGACCGCATGCAGAAGGCCCTGTCCGGCGAGATCAACCGCCGCCAGGAGGTGCTGCGCGACGCCGGGAACCTGGTGTCCGTCCGCGACTACGAGCGCGCCCGCCAGCGCGGGGCGAACCTGCCGCCGCTGCCGAGCCTGTTCATCGTCGTCGACGAGTTCTCCGAACTCCTTGCGCAGAAGCCCGACTTCGTCGACCTCTTCGGGCAGATCGGGCGGCTGGGCCGGTCCCTCGGCCTTCACCTGCTGCTGGCCTCCCAACGGCTGGACGAGGGGCGGCTGCGCGGCCTTGAGGCCCACCTGTCCTACCGCATCGGCCTGCGCACCTTCTCCGAGTCCGAGAGCCGCACCGCCATCGGCGTGCCCGACGCCCACCACCTGCCCAACGCCCCCGGCCACGGCTACCTCAAGACCGACACGGCCACCCTGCGGCGTTTCCGGGCGGCGTACGTCTCCGGCCCGTACCGCAGCGGCGAGGACGGCGGCGGCCCGGCGCTCGGCGGCGGACTCGGCGTACGCCTGTTCCCCGCGGCGTACGTGCCCGTGCCGGCCGACGAGCGGGAGCCGGAGCCCGAACCGGCCCCGGAGCCGGACGAGTTCGACGACAACGAGGAGCTGGGCACCACCGTGTTCAGCGTCATGGTGGCGCGCATGGCCGGGCAGGGACCGCGCGCCCACCAGGTGTGGCTGCCGCCGCTGGACGCCCCCGAGCCGCTCGACGCCCTCCTCGAGGACCTCGCGGCCCGCGAGCGGCGCGGCTTCGGCACCTCCACCTCCCGCCCGGCGCTCACCGCCCGCGTCGGCGTCGTGGACCGGCCCTTCCACCAGCGCCGCGACCCCCTCGACATCGACCTGTCCGGCGCGGGCGGCCACGCCGCGATCGTCGGCGGCCCGCTCAGCGGCAAGTCCACGGCGGTGCGGGCGCTGATCGCCTCCCTCGCGCTGCGCCACACCCCCGAGGAAGTGCAGTTCTACTGCCTGGACTTCTCCGGCACCCTCTTCCCGCTCGCCGGCCTGCCGCACGTCGGCGGCGTCGCCGGCCGCACCGACACCGAGCTGGTCAACCGCACCGTCGCCGAGGTGCTGGAGATGCTCCAGAACCGCGAGACCCGCTTCCGCGAGCTCGGCGTCGAGTCGATGGCCGGGGTGCGGGCGGCCCGCGCCGAGGGGCGGCTGCGGGATGAGCCGTTCACCACCACCAGCGACGTCTTCCTCGTCGTCGACGGCTGGCAGGTGCTGCGGCAGAGCTACCCCGACATCGAAGAGGTGCTGATGGGCGTGGCCGGGCGGATGCTGACGTACGGCGTCCACCTCATCGTCACCGGCAACCGCTGGATGGACATGCGGATGAGCCTGCGCGACCTGCTCGGCACCAAGGTGGAGCTGAAGCTCGGCGACGCCCTCGACTCCGAGGTCGACCGCAAGCTGCAGCGCGCCGTCCCCGCCGGGCGCCCCGGGCGCGGCGTCAGCCGGGACAAGCTGCACTTCCTGACCGCCGTGCCGCGCGTGGACGGCGTACGCTCCGCCGACGGCCTCGCCGACGGCGTGAGCGAGCTGGTGCGGCGCGTCGACGAGGCGTGGCACGGGCCGCGCGCGCCGAAGGTGCGGCTGCTGCCCACCACGTGGAGCCCGGCCGAGCTGCCTCCGGCGTTCGCGAATGGGGGTACCTCCCAGGCCCCCAGGGCCTGGGGGAGGCCCGGCGTCGCGATCGGCGTGGAGGGCAACCGCCTGGAGCCGGTCATGCTCAGCCCCGGCGAGGACGCGGGCCTGATCGTCCTCGGCGACAGCGAGACCGGCAAGACCGGCCTGCTGCGGGCCGTGGCCCGCCAGGTCATCGAGCGGTACGCCCCCGAGCAGGCGAAGATCCTCGTCCTCGACCACCGGATGACGATGCTGCGGGAGTTCGACGGCCCGCACCTGCTGGGCTACTCGACCACCCTGGAGCGCTCCATGGAGGTCGTCGCCGGGCTCGCCGAGGGCCTGAAGAAGCGGGTGCCGGGTACGGACATCACGCCCGAGCAGCTGCGGGACCGCTCCTGGTGGACCGGCCCGGAGATATACCTCCTCGTCGACGACTACGACCTGGTCGCCACCTCCCGGGGCAACCCGCTCGCCTCGCTGATGGACTACCTGCCCCACGCCCGTGCCATGGGCCTGAACATCTTCGTCACCCGCCAGGCCGGCGGCGCCGCCCGGGCCGTGATGGAGCCGGTGCTCGGGCGGATGAAGGAGCTGAACTTCCCCGCCGTGCTGCTCAGCGTTCCCAAGGACGAGATGCCGATCTGGGGCGTCAGGCCCGCCCAGCGGGCGAAGGGCCGGGGCCTGCTGCTGCACCGCAGGCTCGGCAACGTGCCCGTGCAGATCGCCCGCGAGGACTCACCCACCAGGGCCGCGAACAGGCCCGCGACGCCCGCCACCTGACCAGAGAGCCGACTGACCCGTAGGACCACGTAGGACCACGTAGGGACCCATGAGCCATGAGTGCCAGCCTCACCCACCAGCGATCCGCGCCCGCAGCCCCGACACCAGCCGCCACCCGGTCCGCCACGACGCCGGGACGAACGCCCGCGGGCACGGCGTTCGTCCGCATCGGCCTCGCCGGGCCCTCCGGGCGCGCCGACCTCGCAGTCCCGGCGGCCGTGCCCATCGCGTCCCTGCTGCCGACGCTGCTGCGGCACGCCGACGAGAACCCCGGGCCCGACGGCGGGGTCCGGCACGGCGGCTGGGTGCTGCGCCGCGACGACGGCACCCGTCTTGACACCGCCGCCTCCCTCGCCGAACAGGGCGTCGCCGAGGGCGACCTGCTCTTCCTCGCCCACGGCAACGCCGACGCCACCCCGCCGCTCTACGACGACGTCGTCGAGGTCATCGGCGAGCACGGCGTCCGCAACTCCTGGCCCGCACGGGCCACCCGCTACACCGCCGCCGCGCTCGCGGTCCTGGCCCTGCTGACCGGCTGCGCCGCGCTCGCCGTGGCCCCGGGCACGGCGCCCGGCTGGCTGGCGCTGGCCACGGCGGCCCTCGCGCTGGGCGCGGGCGCGCTCGCCTCGCGCGGCTTCGGCGACGCCAACGCCGGAACCCTCACCGGGCTGCTGGCCGTGCCGCCCGCCGTGGTGGGCGCCGTCCGGCTGCTGGGCGCCGAGCACGACGGGTCCGGGCTGGGCCCCGAACACCTGCTGCTGGCGTGCGCGGTCGTCGCCGTGCTCGGCATGCTGGGGCCGGTGCTGGTGGGCGGCGGTGACGGGGCGTTCGCCACGCTGATCGTCGCCGGCCCGCTGGGAGCGGTTGGGGCCGCCATCTGCACCATCTGGAGCGGCGTCACCGCCGCCGAGGCGGCCTCGGTCGCCGGGCCGCTCGCCCTGGCGCTGACCACGCTGTGGCCCACCCTCTCGCTGCGCGTCGCCCGCATCCCCGCCCCCCAGCTCGCCGCCACCACCGAGGAACTGGAAGCCCTCCCCAGCCAGCTGGCCCACGAGCAGCTGACGGAGCGGGTCGCCGCCGCGCGGCGGGTGCTCGGCGGCATGGTCCTCGGCAGCCACCTCGTGGCGGGCGCGGCGACGCTGTGGCTCTTCGCCGCCACCGAGCTGTGGGCGGGGGTGCTGGGCGGCGTGCTGACCGTGGCGATGCTGCTGCGGGCCCGGCTGTTCAAGGAGCAGGGGCAGGTCGCGACGGCGCTGGTGACGGCGTTCGCCGCGGCCTGCGGGGTGGCGGTGTTCACGCTGGCCGACCGGGCGGCGGACGCGGGGCCGCTGCTGGGCGTGGTGCTGCCGGTGGTCCTGACGATCGCCCTGGCCGCCGGCGGCGTGTCGCTCGCGGCCGGGCGCCGCCGCCTGAACCCGCGGCTGGCGCGGACGCTGGACATGCTGGAGACCACGCTGCTGCTGGCCGTGGTCCCGCTGATCCTTGCGGTGTGGGAGGTCTACAGCGCCCTTCTGAACGCGAGGGCGTGAGGGCCATGGCCATGAGCGACCACACGAAGCCCTCCCGAGCCGGGCGCCGTTCCCTCGCCGCCGCGCTCGCGCTCCTCGCCGCCGCGGCCACCGTCGTGCTTCCCGGCGCCGCCACTCCGGCCGCCGCCCAGGAGGGATGCCGCACGCTGCCGCCCGAGGGCGTCCCGCTGCCCGAGGGCAACAAGCCCCACCCCCTCATCGAGCGGCTCGGGCTGTACAACGCCTGGGACCTGTCCATGGGCGAGGGCGTCAGGGTCGCCGTCGTCGACTCCGGCGTGGACTCCCGCCACCCCGACTTC
Source organism: Streptomyces sp. 6N223 (assembly GCF_052246635.1). NCBI lineage: Bacteria > Bacillati > Actinomycetota > Actinomycetes > Kitasatosporales > Streptomycetaceae > Streptomyces > Streptomyces sp. 6N223. The sequence goes on from NZ_JBQQCA010000006.1 coordinate 100,346, forward strand.
GGCGGGCGGGTGGAGCAGGGCAGCGAGTTCGACCAGGTCACCTACTACGACGACCCCGACGGGTACGTGGAGAACAACCCCGAGCGGCAGACGGACTGCAAGGGCCACGGCACCGCCGTGGCCGGGCTCATCGCCGCGAAGCGCGACGACGACCGCATGGTCGGGGTGGCTCCCGAGGCCACGATCTATCCCGTCCGCATCGTCGACGACATAAGCGAAACCTCCGACTTCCTGCTCGCCCGCGCCATCGAGGACGCCGTCGAGGCAGAGGTCGACGTCATCAACATCTCGATCACCACCCCCATCGACCGCGAGTGGATCCGGGACGCTATCAACGACGCCCTCGCCGCGGACATCGTGGTCGTCGCGTCGACGGGCAACGAGGGCAACAACAACGTCAGCGGCGGCAAGATGTACCCGGCCGCCTACGACGGGGTGCTCGGCGTCGGCGCCATCGACTACCTGGACGAGCCGATGGACGAGTCCAACGCCGGACCCTGGGTGGACCTCGTCGCGTACGGCGAGGACGTCCCGGTCCTGGCCGCCGGCGGCGAGGGCTACGGCGCTCTGCCCGGGACCAGCTTCGCCACCGCGCAGGTCTCCGGCGCCGCCGCGCTGGTCCGCGCGCAGTTCCCCGACATGTCGGCCGAGGACGTGGTCCAGCGGCTGAAGGACTCCGCCTCGCCCCTGCGTGGCGGGGACAACGACGCCACCGGCGCCGGCCTCGTCGACCCCTACGGCGCGCTGAACTACCTCCTCCCCGGGACCGGTGGCAGGGATGGTGACGAGGGCGGCGGCGCGGCATCCGAGAGCCGCATCCCCCTGCGCCCGCTGCCGGAGGACCAGCCGCTGCTCAGCTCCAACGAATCCACCGGGCTGGCCGTCAGCGGCGGGCTGCTGCTGGCCGTGGTCCTCGGGCTGCTGGCCGCGCCCGGGGTACGCCGCGCCGCCCGGCGCGGCTGGCGCCCCGGCACCGCGCCCGGACAGTCCCCCTCACCCGTCCCGCCGCCCCGGCCCGCGAACGCGACGGGCCCGCCCGCCGCCAGCCTCGGCTGGCTCGGCGGCGGCGGAGCCACGAGCCAGCAGACCGTGAACTCCACCAGGAATCGGACACGTTAGCCATGGCCACCACACGCGAACAGTCGGAGGCGTACTCGTACGCCAACCGCCGCATGAGCACCAGCCTCCTCCGAGGCACGGACGAGGCCCGCTTCGACCCGCGCCGCCGGCTCAACCGCGGGCTGGGCGCCGGGATTGCGATCGGCGTCCTCATCATGGCCGTGTTCGGCATCGTCGGCTGGCTCGGCGGCGGGCGCGGCCCGGGGCTGCCGAACGACGGCGCCGTCGTGGTCGGCGAGAGCTCCTTCGTGGTCGTCGACGGCGTGGTGCACCCCGCGCTCAACCACGCCTCCGCCCTCCTGGCCAGCGACGGCGAGGGCGACGCCACCGAGGTGCGCGAGGGCACCCTCAACGACGCGCCGCGCGGCCCGAGGGTCGGCATCCCCGACGCCCCCGACGCGCTGCCGGACGCCGACGACCTGCTGGACGACACCTGGACGCTGTGCGCGACCCCCGCCGAGAACGTCGTCGAGCCGACCGACACCGCCCTGTACGTCTCCGTGCCTGGCGTGCCCACCGGGGACGCCGAGAGCGGCGGGGAGACGCTGCTGGTGCAGACGGAGGACGACCGGCTGTGGCTGCTGACGGAGGGCCGGCGTTACCTCATCGATTCGACCGTCCAGGTCCGGCTGGAGCTGCGTCAGGAGCCCGTGCGGCTTCCCAGCCAGATCATCGCCACCGTTCCCGAGGGTCCCAAGATCGAGGTTCCTGGGCTCGGATCCGGCATCGGGGATCGGCCGTCGGTCGAGCTGCCCTTGGAGGAGATGCGCGTCGGCGACGTCGTCCACACCTACGAGGACGGCGCCGCCCGCCAGCACTACCTGGTGCGCCCGGACGGGCTGCTCCCCATCACCCCGCTGGTTTACGCCCTGCTGAGCTACGAGGACACCACCGGCGGCCACCGGATCAGCCTCGCCCAGGCCGAAGACGCGCCGGAGGCCGGCGGCGAGATCGGCGACGAGGCGTGGCCCGAGGAGGTGCCCGTGGCCGCCGATCCGGAACGCGCCCAGCCGGTCTGCATCAGCACCCCGCCCGGCAGCGAGCCGGGCGACACCCCCTGGCAGGCGACGGTCCACCTGCCGCAGACCATGCCCGCCCCCGAGGACGCGCAGGCCATCACCGCCGCCGATTTCGGCAAGCTGGGCCTGCTGGACGCGATCTACATGCCGCCCGGCTCGGGCGCCGTGGTCCGCGCCGTCGCCTCCGGCGGCAGGGGCGGCACCTACACCCTGATCACGGACAGCGGCACGGCGTTCGAATTCATCTCCTCGGACGCCGTCCTGCGCCTGGGATACGACCCGACCGTGGCGCCAGCCATGCCCACGGCCTACGTGAACCTGCTGCCGACCGGGCCCAAGCTGGACCCGGCGGAGGCGGTCAAGGAGCAACCGGGGGAGAGCCAATGAGCCCGAGGCTACGCATCACGAGCACGAGGAACACCAGAAACACCAGGAACACGACGAGGACCCCGAGCACGACAAGCACCACAGGCACGCCGAGCACGACGAGCACCACGACTTCGGCGGGCCCGAGCCCGAGCCCGAGCCCGAGCACCACCAACAACCCGCCCAGCCCGAGGCGGCGGCGGCGCTTCCGCCTCCGCCTCGGCCGTCCCCGCCTCCGCCTCCGCCGCATCGGGCTGCGCGCCCGCATCCGCCGCCTCCGGTTCGGCCGCGCCCGGCTCGTGGCCGTGGAGGCCGGGCTCGGCGGCGTGGCCGCCGGGCTCGCCATCCGAGAGGCCTGGGGCAGCTGGGGATACGTCCTCGTCGGCGCGGGCGCGCTGCTCGCGCTGGGGGCGTTGGTGAGGTTCCGCGGCGAGTGGGCCGACCGGCGGGTGCTGGCCCGGCTGCGGCGCGGCAAGCTGGTCGTCACCTCGCCGCCCGAGACGCGCACCCGCGGCCTGGGCGTCGCCCGGACGCTGCTGCCCGCCCTGGCCGTGACGCAGGTCGCCGACCGCAACACCCCGACCCGATGGGGGCACCTCCCAGGCCCCCAAGGGCCTGGGGGAGGCCTGGGCGTGATCTCCGACGGCCGCGGCCATGCCGCCGTCGCCGCCTTCCCCGTCGGCCTGCTGCCCATGCTGCCCGTCGCGATCGTGGCGCGGTGGCTGGCGGAGGACCCGGTCCGGCCGGCGGCGGCGCAGATCGTGGTGGAGCAGTTCGGCGTGCCGACCTGGGACTTCCACCACCGCTTCCAGCCCACGGTTGCCTACCGCCAGCTCCCCAACGGAAACGGCCCGGTCGCGGCGCGGTCCTGGCTGGTGGTGCGCTACGAGCCGCTCGACGCGCCCGAGGCCACCGACCGGCGCGGGGGCGGCGAGGAGGGCGCGCGTGCCGCCGTGGCGGCGGCCGCCGCCCGGCTGCGCGCCCGGCTTGCCGCGCAGGGGGCCCCGACCACGCCGCTGGACGCCGCCGACGTACGCCAGCTGCTGCGGCAGCTCGGCGACCCGCAGCCGAACGGCCGCCCCATGGCGTCGAGTTGGGCGGGAACGGCGGCCACGCACGCCACGCTCACCGCAAACGTCGCCTCCCAGGACGACTGGCTCCGCCTGCTGGCCGGCATGCGCGCCTGCACCGCCGACCGCGTGGTCGCCGCGGCGACCCTCACGGCCGGCGGCCCGGGTGCACCCGGCCTCGGCCTCGACCTCGGCAACGGCGACGGACTGCGCGTCCGCACCGCCGTGCGCGTCGTCAGCCCTCTCGCCCAGCACGCCACCTCTCAGCGCGACCGGCTGGAGGCGGCAGGCATCACCGGCCCGCCCGCCGAGGACCAGGCCGCCGGACTGCTCGCCACCCTGCCGCTCGCCTACCCCTCCCGCACCCTCGACGAGGCCACCGGCTTCGCGACCCTAGGAGGCACGAGAACGCGATGAACCTCGCCCCCGAACCCCCCACGATGGACCTGGCCTCGGCCTCGCGCCGCGGCCGCCCCAACGAAGAGCGCACCGTCGACCTCTCCGCGCAGAGCGCGAGGCACCTCCTCCCGGACGGCCTCACCAGCACCGACCCCGCGCCGCCCCCCGATCTGCCGACGCCCGACCTGGCGACCCTGCCCGAGGCAACCTGGCACGACGAGTCCGGCAAGCCCTTCGCGCTGGCGCCCGCCCGCACCGGGATCCACCTGGGCACCGGCCGCGACGGCCGGCCCGTGGCGTTGGACTGCCCCCGGGCCGAGGGCACCCGCATCGCGGTCCTCGGCGAGTCGCTGTTCGGCCGCGTGGTCGCGCTGCGCCTGCTGGCCACCGGCTCCATGGTCACCGCCGCGACCAAGGACCCGGGGCGGTGGAGCGGCATCCGCGCGGCGGTCGGCGGGCGGCTGGCGTTCACCGAGGACCCGGGCGCCTGGCCGCGCCAGACCCCCGCCCCGCCCGGGGTCGACGCGGGCCCGCAGGCGCTCGTCTGCGACCAGCGCCGCGCGCCGTCCACCGCCGCGGCCGCCGGCCCGTGGCGTACCGTCCTGCACGTCACCCGCCGCGCCCCGCGCCTCCCGCGCGGCGGCGCCTTCTGGCACCGCCCGGACGCGGTGCTCGCCCTGGGCGCCGAGTACGCCGAGCCCATCGGCTACCTTCTCGGCCCGGAGGCCGCCCGCCTCACCTCCGAGCTGGCCCCCGGCGAGATCGTCCTCTTCCGCCCCACCGCCACCGAGATCCTCCGCCCCGACATCGCCCCCGGCGAGAACGCCCTCCTCACGCCCGGCGCCCCGCCGCCCGCACCCCGCCGGTGACCCCTCACGGAGGTGACGCGCGATGACGATCCGTAATCCGCCGACTCTGGACGGGGCGAGCGCGATCGGGGACGCTGAACGCGGCGTTGAGAAGGGGAGGACAGCAGTGGAGGCGCTGTATCCGGAGGACCCGTCGGCCATCGGTCCCTACCGGCTGCTGGGGCGGCTGGGCGAGGGCGGGATGGGCCGGGTGTACCTGGGACGCTCGCCCAGCGGACGCATGGTCGCGGTCAAGGTCCTGCACAGCGAGCTGGCGCGGGAGCCGCACTTCAGGCGGCGGTTCCGCGCGGAGTTCGAGGCGGCGCGGCGCGTCACCGGGATGTGGACGGCGCCCGTGCTGGGTCACGACATCGAGTCGGCCGTCCCCTGGGTCGCGACGGGGTTCGTGGCCGGGCCGACGCTGCGGGAGGTCGTCGACACGCTGCACGGGCCGCTGCCGGAGAACTCGGTGTGGGCGCTGGCGTACGGCCTGGCGAGCGCGCTGATGGCGGTCCACCGCAGCGGGCTGATCCACCGTGACCTGAAGCCGTCGAACGTGATGGTGACGCTGGAGGGGCCGAAGGTCATCGACTTCGGCATCGCGCGGTCGGTGGACGCCAGCGTGCTGACGCGCACGGGCGGGATGGTGGGCTCGCCGGGGTACATGCCGCCCGAGCAGATCCGGGGCGAGAACGAACTGACGGGCGCGGTGGACGTCTTCGCGATGGGCGCGGTGCTGGCGTACGCCGCGACCGGGAAGGCCCCCTTCTCCTGGGACGGGGCGCAGGAGCACACCGTGATGTACCGGGTGCTGAACGACCCGCCGAACCTCGGCCCGGAGGACGGGCGGCTGAAGGGGGACCTGCGGACGCTGGTGCTGCACTGCCTGGCGAAGGACGCGAGGGACCGGCCGGGCCTGGCCGGGGTCCCGGGGCTGGCGGAGAAGCGGGCGGGCATGGAGTACTGGCTGCCGTCGGGGCTGACGGCACGCCTGGGTCAGTCCATCTCCGGACTGCTGGAGTTCGACGACCCCGACCGGCCGCCCTCCTCCTGGGGCCCGCGGCCGCCCTCGGCGTGGGAACCGCGGCCCGCGGCGGCGGCGTCATCCCAGCCGGCCGGGCGCAACAGCGAGCCCACGCAGATCCCCGGGGAGCCGCTGGGATCCGAGGCGCCGACCCCGCCGTCGCGCGACACCCCACCGCTGGCCGCCGTCGCCCCGCCGCTGCCGTCGCTGCCGCCGCCGCCCGTACCGCCGCACACGCCCCCCACGGGCCCGCAGCACCCGCCGTCCGCGCGGCGCTGGAGCCGGGGGCGTTACGCGCTGGCGGCGGCGTCCGGGGCGCTGGCGCTGGCGGTGTCCTCCTGGCTGATCGTGGCCAACGTGGCGGGTGGCGAGGGGAACGACCAGGCGGCGGGCTCAAGCGAGGACGCCGGGACCGGCGACGGCCCGTCCGAGCGGATGGACACGGGCACCGGCGACGGTGCCAGTCCCGAGGCGGATGGTGTGGATCCAGATGCTCCGCTGGCCGACCTCGTCCCGCAGGACGTGCGCGAGGCGGGCCAGCTCACCGTGCACGCCGCCGAGGCGGACGAGCCGGTCCTCTTCAACGATGACGAGACCAACGATCTGGCCGGTTTCGAGGTGGACCTCCTCGAGGAGATCGGGGCCCAGCTCGGCGTGCCCGTCGACTTCGCCAGAGAGGGGGAGGACGGGGACGTGGCCGGCCGGGCGGCCGTCCGGGAGGGCCGCGACTCCGCCTCGCACATCGCGGTCGGCGGCTTCGTGGACAACGACGAAGAAAGCGCCGACAAGGGCGGCGTGGACTTCGTCAATCACTTCGTGGACGGCTATGCCGTGATGAGCCGGGACCCGGAGCGCTACTCCGGAGACCTGGACGAGCTGTGCGGCCTGACGATCACTCTCTACCGAGACAGCCCCACCGAGGAGTCGGTGAACGACGACATCAGGGACTGCACCCGGCCCACCGACACGCGTCCGGTCGGAAGCAAGGAAGAGATGGCGAACGAGATCGTCGAGGGCCGGGCCGACGTGGCGGTGCTGCTCTACACGCAGGCGGACTACTACGCCGAGGTGGTGGACCGGCGCGCCGGGCTGGACGCCAGCTTCCCCGACAGCCAGCGAAGCTTCCGGGGCATCGCGATCCCGAGCGGGCAGGTCGAGCTGTACGACGCCGTCCACGGGGCGCTCCAGGCACTGATCGACGACGGCACCTACGACGATCTGCTGGCACAGTGGCACATAAGGCAGGCGACCATCATCAACTAGCCGGACGCGAACCGAGGCATCTGAACGCCGCCGTCTCCGCCTCCGCCTCCGCCTTTCCGACGCGACTGCGAGGCGTCCGTTCCGCCTGCGGTGGCCTCGGCGCGTCCGTCCTGGTCATGACGGCCCTGGCCGGGCCGCCCGGCCGTACGTTGGCGTGCGCGCCCCGGGGCGGTCGGCCGCTGGCGCTCGCGGCGCTCGCGGCGTTCGCGGCGTTCGCCGCGCACCGCCGGGAGCGCGATGGCGAGCCCGGCGGGGCCTGTCCTGGCGGGTGCCCTGGTGTCATTGGTCGTGGTTGTATCCCACCGCGAACGCCCGCTTGAGGTAGTCCCACGCGTCGGCGTCAAGCACGCCGTGTGTGGCGGCTTCCGGTCCCTTGCCGTCGATCTTCGCGTAGATCGCCGACAGGATGTGCCTGTCGCCGTCGGTCATCTCCCGCATCAGCTCGTTCCACTGCCGCGCGAGGGTCTGCGCCGCCGGGTCGGCCGGGTCCGTGTGCCGTTGGATCTCGGCTTTGATCTCGTCGACGAGGTGTGCGCACCGCGCTTTCCAGCGGGTGAACGCCTCGGCGAAGCCGGGTTCCTGGTGACGTTGCCGCGCCCGCGCACGTTGCTCGGGCGTGAAGTAGCTGGCTTGCATGATGGCCTCCATCGTGTCGATCAGCTGGTTGATCGACGGTTCCTGCGTCTGGTGGATGGTCTGCCGTAGTGCGAGGAGCCGCCGACGCGCCTGGCGCTGCCGCGTGATCACTTGATCGACGTGTTCCAGTTGCCCGCGTACTGCCAGTTCGAGATCGTCGACGTCCCCGTCGAGGGTCTGGGCGATCTCCCGCAGCGGCATTCCGAGGTGGCGTAGCGCGATGATCCGGTAAAGCCTGCGCACGTCGTCGGCCGTGTAGAGGCGGTGTCCGGCTGGCGACCGGGTGGCGGGTCGCAGGAGCCCGACCTCGTCGAAGTGGTGCAGCGCGCGCACGGTCAGTCCGGTCGCGTCCGCCAGTTCACCGACTTTCCACTGTCGCTCGTCCATCTGATCACCCACTCCGGACGCTACTGCCTCACGCGGCGTGAGGTGCAAGCCGCCGGCCGACTCGACGAGCTTGAAGACCAGCGCGAGGGCGGTGGCCGCGCTGCCTGCACACTTGGTGGCCTCCGTCCGGAGCCGCACGGTCGCGAAGGTCGACTCGATCGGATTCGTCGTTCGCAGGTGGATCCCGTGCTCGGCGGGATAGTCGTCGGACGCCAGCAGCTCGTCCTCGTCGTCGGGTGATCTTCTTGACCCCCCTTGGGGAACTTCGCACCGCAGGAGGTCTCGGCGAACTCCGTGACGGCCTTATCGGGCAGCTGACCGCGCGGGCACGGTCGGTCGTCAAACCGTGCGGACAGTCCCCATCATGGCCATGTCCTCGTGCTCGAGATTGTGGCAGTGCATGACGAACCTGCCCGCGTAGTCGGTGAACCGGACCGCGATGTCGACGACCTCGGCGGGCCGGATGTCGACGGTGTCCTTCCACCCGCCGTCGTAGTCGCTCGGCTCGCGGCCGTTGCGGCGCAGTACCTGGAACGGGTCGAGGTGGACGTGTACGGGGTGGTGCACGTCGGTGACCAGCCGCCAGATCTCCACCTCGCCGAGCGGGCTGTCGGCGAGCGAGCCGCCGGGCGTGAACGACGTGCCGTTGATCGTCCAGCCTCGGTGGTCGCCGACCGCGCCGCGGGTGAATCGGAAGGTGCGCATCCGTGCGCCCGCGGGTGGCGTCAGCGGCTCGAACTCGGCGAGTCGGTCCGGGATGCGACTGTCGTCGCGGGCAGGCCGGACCACGCGGAACCGCATGACCTGGCCCGTGCCACCACTGCCCAGACCGTTGACCATCGTGACCTCGGTGCCCGCGGGCAGCACGGAGAAGTCCACGATCACGTCGAACCGCTCCGCGGGCGCCAGCTCGATCGCGTCGTGCCGCACGGGTGCGGCGAGCAGGCCGCCGTCGGAGCCGATCTGCACCAGCGGCAGGTCCGGCCTGCCCGGCACGGTCATGGCGACGCGGTAGCGCCGCGAGTTCGATGCGTTGAGCAGCCGCAGCCGGTAGCGGGCGGCGTCGACCTCGTGCACCGGCCACGGCGCGCCGTTGACGAGCACGACGTCGCCGAGCACGCCCTCCATCCACTCGTCCTCGACGCCCGGCACCGACTGCATCTCCTGGTCAAGACCGGGGTAGGCGAACGTACCGTCCTCGGCGAACGCGCGGTCGCAGATCATCAGGGGCAGCTCTCGATCGCCGCGGGGCAAGGGCAGCGCGTCCTCGACGTCGTCGCGGACGAGGTGGAACCCGGCCAAGCCGCGGTAGACCGCCGGGCCGGTGAAGTCCATGCGGTGGTCGTGATACCAGAGCGTGGCGGCCCGCTGTTCCATCGGGTAGCGGTAGTCGCGCTCGTCCCGGCGGACGTCGCCCGTCATCCCGTGGTGGGTGGTCCAGTCGCGCGTGTCGCCAACGGGCAGCACCAGGTCCAGCGGCCACCCGTCGTGCTCGTGCGGGGTGTGCCCGCCATGCAGGTGCACGACGGTCGGCACGGACAACTCGTTGCGGTGCCGGACGGTGACGGGCCTGCCACGCCGGGTCTCGATGGTCGGACCGGGGAAGATACCGTCGTAGCCGAGGATCGGCGTGCGCACGCCGGGCAGGATCTCGGCCGGTGCCAGCCGTTGCGTCACCCGGTAAAGCTCGGCGCCGCTCGCGTCGGTGCCGACGGGCCGCGCGACCGGCGGCACCGGCAGCGGCACCCGGAACGGCTTCGGCAGCCGCAGTTTGCTGACCAGTTGCTCACCGGTCTGCCCGGCTTCGCCGAGCTCGCAGCCGGCCAGTGCCGCACCCGCGGCGGCGCCACCGAGGTGCCCCAGGAACGACCGGCGGTTCACCGGGCACCACCGCGCGGGCGGGCGGCGGACGGTGACCACACCCAGACGGCGAGCAGCACGGACGCCGTCACGATCGCGACCCCGAGCGGTATGTGCGCAGCCAGCGCGCGGGAGTGCCCCAGGCCGATCTGGAATCCGGTGGAGAGGAACAGCAGCACCACCACCGGGAGCACCCAGAGCCGCCCGCCGCGGACCACGTAGCCCAGCGTCGCGGCGATCAGCAGCAGCCCGATCGCGGCGAGCAAGGACCCGATGGTGCCGTGCACCATGATCGCGTCGACGTCGCCGGTGAGGAACTGACCCGCGAGCACGGGCTGGGCCAGCGCCATGACGAGGTACGCCGTGGTGACGATCCGGAGGAGCAACAGTGAGAGACGGGGTCTGCGATCGGCGCCCGCTCGCCGGGGCCGGAGAAGTGTGCTCATGCGGCAGACGCTATAAGTAGACAGCCTACTGGTGGATCATGGATTTCCCTGATCCGCACCCTGAGTTTGTTAGGTAGAGTTTCTACTGATGCGACCCGCAGCCGTCCGCGGCCACCTCGACGCGCTGATCCTCGCCGTGCTGGAGGACAGTCCGCGTCACGGCTACGCGATCATCGAGGCGTTGCAGGCACGCAGCGGTGGCGCGCTCGACCTGCCGACGGGCACGGTGTATCCGGCGTTGCGGCGCCTGGAGCGGGCGGCGCTGCTGTCCGGCTCGTGGAGCAGCGTCGCCGGGCGGAATCGGCGGACGTACACGCTCACCCGCGCGGGCAGGCACGCGCTCGCGAGGCAGCGCGCGGAGTGGAACGAGTTCATGTCGGTGGTCGACGCGGTGCTGCGCCCGGCAGGAGGCGCGTCATGACCACAGCAGACCCGATCACCGGCTACATCATGGCGCTCGAACGCGCGCTCCACGGTCCGCGCCGCACCCGCCGCTGCATGATCGCCGAGGCACACGCGGGCCTGTGCGACGCTGCCGAGTCCTACCGTGCCGGGGGATTGGCGCCTGACCGGGCCGCCGAGCTGGCGGTGCGCGACTTCGGCGAGGTGCACGAGGTGGCGCCGTCGTTCCAGGACGAACTGATCGCCTGGCAGGGCCGGTGGGCGGCGGTGCTGCTCGCGATCCTGTTCCCGGCGATGCTCGTGGGCTGGGACCTGCTGTGGATGAGCGGGACGGTGACCAGGAAGCCGGGCCCCGCACCTGACCTGGTTTCGGCGCTGGCCACCGTGGAGGACGCGGCGACCGCGGTGGTCGCCATTGCCGCGCTGGCCCTGCTCGCGATCACCTTCCGCCGTACGGTCTCCCCGCGCAGGCTGACGAGCGCGATCGGCCTGACGGGCACGGTGGGCGCCCTGGCCTGCGGCGGCCTCGCGGTGGCGATGAACGTGGCAGGCGGACAAGCCACGGCCACCTTGCTGGCGACGAACCCCGCCGCGGTAGCGGCCTTCACCGGAACCGGCGTGGTAATGATCCTGCTCGTCTGGCAGTCGGTACGCACACTCCGCGTGGCACGAGCGACCTGACCTCAACGACGGGACACCGGTAACCGCTTGGGCCACGAGCGTCTGTCGCCACCGCGGCCACCCGGTCGCGTAGACGGCGACACCGATCGCGCCGCGACAGCTGTGCCCTCCGGCCCGCCGACGACCCGGATTGCTGTCCCCGGGGGGTAAGGCGCCGCGATGCGCGCGCGGGAGGCGGCGGCCCAGGCGAGCCGGAACCGACCCGCAAAACGCCAAGACCCCGCCCGATCGGCGTGATCGGACGGGATCTCGTCAACCGTTCACACCTGGTCTCGCGAACGGTCCGGCCCTGGCCCCAGCGGGCATCTTTGTTGAGTGTGGCGCTGAGTGCTGTGTCGTCTATGGGATGACGGCCTCGATGCGATCGCGCAGCCTGGGCAGGTGGTCGATGCCGCGTCGGAGGTTGCGGTGATGGACGAACAGAGCGAGGTCGAGGGCAACCACGGCGAAGCAGTAGGCCAGGGGGCCTGGTCCGGCGACGCGTTGGCCGGCAGCGGTGATCAGGCGCTGTGCGGTGGGGTCGAGTTCGTCGGCTGAGAGGAGGGTGGCGTAGTCGAAGACTCTGCTGCCGCTGCCCAGAGCCTCGATGTCGATGACAGCGCTGATGCGACCGGCGTCGAGGAGGATGTTGCCGGGGCGGAAGTCGCCGTGGACCAGGTCGCCGGTGGGCAACGTCACCGGCTCGTGGGCGGCGAGCAGGCGCTCGCAGGCGTCGAGCAGATCCCGCCCGGCCGGGCCGGTCGCGGCGACCTCGCGCCGCATCTCGTCGCGCTGCTGCGTCAGGCGAGTGGTCACGTAGTGCGACCAGCAGTGGTCGGGGTTGGGGTCGAGGCCGGTCTGGCTTTCGAGGAGGTCGATCAGCAGCCTGGCGGTGCCGGCGTCCACGCGGCTGGCCGGGCGGCCCGGGATGAACTGTTGGATCTGGTAGGGGAACCCGCCCTGGCTGACGCCGACGGCGAGCCATGCCGGAGTGGGGTACCCCACGGCGCGGACCCGTGCCACGACGTCGGCAGCGTGGAGGACCTGAGGCGCCGCGGTCGTGTTCGGACTCCACTTGAGGACCGCTTGCCGTCCATAGGTGTCGGTCAGGAGCCAGGTTCCTGACTGGAACCCGCCGTCCAAGCGGTGGGCCAGGCGAAATCGGGTGCCGTGGTCGCGGTTGGCGTCGGTGAGAAGGGCGTGCGCCGTGTGGGCGTCGGCGCGGTCGGGCGTGGTGTCGTGGGGCATGGGGTGATCTCCTCGCGCATGGCGGATGGGCCGCCGTCGGCTACCGGCAGCGGCATTGCGGCTTCGGGTTCCGGCGGCCGGACGGGGGCCGGCGGCCGCGGTGAGATCACGCCACGCCCCCAGGCTACCGCGCTCTGCGATCGGTGAGTCGTGGCGCGTTCCGGTGGTCCGCCGAGGACGTCGACCACGGTGCTGTCCGAGCAACCGCCCGGAAGCCCGTCCCTGTTCGGACACCACCTCGAACAAGCGCCGGGAAACGACAAAGATCCCGACCGATCATGAAGAGCGGCGGGATCTCGTCAACCGCTCCCGAGCTAACTCAAGACCGGCCCCTGGGTGGGGTGTTCACGAGTGGGTCTGACATGCGGCGAACGTTCTTCGTCGAGATCGGTTCCCAGCTCGATGAAGATCGTTTCCTGTTGTCGGTCGGGGGTGCGCACCGTCGGTCTTCGTGGCGAACGTGTTGTGCAGGTGTAAGAGCCCGGTCGGCACCTTTGGCCTGCGCCCGGTGAGACGGCTGGGGCCTCAGCTCTCAGTATCCGAGGTGGTGTCGGAGTCGCCGGTCCGGCACAGGGCATCCTGGTACCCGTCGGCCCATGTGATGAGCAGTACGCCTGGACCCTCGTCGCAGCCAAGAATTTCCCACATGGAACCGGCCGACTCGGGTGAGGCCTCGACGGTGGCTGTGCCCCGGTATGAGTCCTGGGGGCCTGTGAGGTCGTCGAGGCTGTTGCAGTCGAGTTCTACCCTGAAATGGCCGTCGTTCTCGTCCTCGATGGAGCCGAAGCAGACTTTGTCCTCATCAAGAGCGGAGTAGGGACCGGGGCTGCCGACCGAGTCGGCGTCCCCCTTCTCGTCGATGAGGAGGTTGTAAACGGCGCCGTGGTCCGAGTCGGCCGGCATCCAGCCTCCGGCGAGGTCCTCAACGCCGGAGACGGTCGGGGTGGGGCTGGGGCTGCTGCTCGGACTCGGTGTGGGAGATCCTCCTCCTGACGTGGGCGTCGGCGTGGGTGACGGTGTGGCCGCAGACCTGTCGTCGCTGGCGGAACCGCCGTCATCGGAACAGCCGCCGATGGCCAGCACGGCGGCAACGGCTGCAGCTAGAGTCATGGGTCGTCTCATATCCCTCTTGATAGAGGGACCTGCCCGGGAGGGGTCCCCGGGACTTCGGAGTCCGCTCCCGGGAGCGCGGCTGTGCGGGGGCCTTCCAGCCAGACGACCGCCGCCGAATGCAGACCGGCAGTGACCAGCACGAACGCCTGACACCTCCGCACCACACACGGACATCCCGCACATCCAGCGGCGGCACCAACGGGCTTTCCGAACGTGGAAACAGCCTCCGCCACCTTGGCCAGCGTCCGACTGTGACTGCCTCAGCGGGCGTTCGCATTCGGACACCACCTCGAACACGCCCCGGAAACGCCGAGATCCCGCCCGATCTGACCGATCGGACGGGATCCCGTCAACCGTTCACACCTGGTCCCGTGAACGGTCCGGTGTGGGGCGTTGACGAGTAGGGGTGACGTGCGACGACGCGACCTTTGATGATCGTTTCCCGTCTGGTGGGCGATCGTTTCCCAGGGAGGAAGTGGGCGGGTCAGAGGGGTGGGTCCTGAAGCAGTTCGCGTAGCCAGCGGGCGACGTGTGCGTCATGGTCCGCTGCTGTGAGGTGGGCGCCGGGGAAGACACGTCCCCAGGTGTCGGCTCGGCTGATCACGGCGACTCGGCAGGCGATGCTGGCCAGGCGTCGTAGGTCGGTCAGGGTGTTGCCGTGTTCTGTCCAGGGTTCGAGGTATGCGTCGCGTACGCGGGAGAGTGCGGTGGGTGCACGGGCGGAGCCGAAGTGTTCGCGGATGACGCGGGCGGCGACCAGCAGGCTGGTGAAGGGGTGGGCGAGGGAGGCGTCTCCCCAGTCGAAGAAGATGTACTGCCCGCCGCTCGCCAGCACGGAGCCATCATGAAGGTCGGAATGGTCGAGGGAGGACGGGACCGTGGAGGCCGCCAACTGCTGGCACCAGTCGGTGAACAGCGGGAGTCGGTCGTGCAGTGCCGCACGCTCGTTGGGTTGGAATGCGCTCGTGGACTGCAGGTGCGCCGAGAACCGTTCCGGGAGGCGGGAGGGCTGGAAGTCGGGTAGGCCCAGGGCGAGCAGTTGATCTGTGTGCGGTGTCAATGCGCGTTGCATTTGGGCGTACTCGCGCATCATCTCCTCCCAGCTGCTGACGTGCCTGAGCGTCTGCGCGAAGAGAGGGCCTCCGTCTGGCATCAGTGACCAGGCGCGTGAGGTGTCCACGGCGAGTGGTTCGAGCACCTTGCCCGGCACCCAGGTATGGAGCGCTTGGGCGAGCGCCGGCTCGAAGGCCGACCCGGGCGGGTTCGCTTTGAACCAGGCCAATCGCCCGTTCGACAGCGGGATCCTCAGCACCACTGACCATGGCCTGAGCCGTGCCTGGAGTCGGCCTTGTGGCGGTGCGTTGTGGCGGGCCAGCTGCCGGGTGATCCAGTGCAGAGCCTCGCTCCTCCAGGCTGGGTCCTCCCAGGGGGTGGTGGCGTCATAGCCGCCGGTCTCCACCGTGATCGCATCGGCGTCCATGCGGGTATCCCATCACGCCGTGGAAGATCCGGCCGCTTCGAGCTGGGATGGGCTCGGGTGGTCGGTGCTGGTGTGGTAACGGTCGTCTGCTGGGCGGGAGTTGTCGGTTTGGGGCATTGGTGGTCTGCTCCTGCGATCTTCTGGCTGACGGCCCTACGGTGGTCTGGTCTTTGGCCCAAAGGATGGCGGACTGCCTCGACAGCGGGGTCGGGGCTGGGCGTCTCGGGCCAGGCTTCCGGATCTCCGGTCATCTGCCTGGGGGAGCGTGCGCGGGCGTGTCCGCCGACCATATGCGCTGCGTCCTATCGGTTGAAGTGGATCTGTCCTGGGATGGCTGTTTGTCCAGCCGGTATGGATGGATCGTGATCCTTGATCCCGACACGTCCGCGAAGATCACCCGCTACCGGCCCAGGAACGCGCCGCCGGCCTGGTGCGAGGTCGCGCCGCGGGTGAGGTCCGTGGTCGCCGCCGCGGTGAGCGCGGTTTCCTACGACGTTGGGCGGTTGCTGCACGTGACCGCGGCGTTGGCGCTGTGGGCAGAGAGGATGGGGCTGGAGCGGGAGCCGGACGTCTGGCTGCGGAATGAGAACATCGGTGCCTTTGTCCTCTCCCGCGTCGGGGACATCGGGGCGTCGTCGGTGCGGACCTACCGGACGTGGCTGCTGCGGGTGCGGGATGCGCTGGCCTGGAGCGAGCGCGGGGAAGCCGCCCCGGTCCGCTTGCACACCGAAGCGCATACCCAGCAGCCCTACACCCGGACCGAGCTGTCCGGGTTGCGGCACTGGGCGGCCGCATCTGCCTCACCAGCAGCGCACTGATGCCCTCGCCCTCCTGGGGCTTGGTGCGGGTTTCGGGCTCACCTCGAAAGAGGTGGCGGCCAGTCGCGGTCATCATCTGCGGTTCCTGCGGCACGACGGGCCGGTTCTGCACACCGGGGTCGACCGCCTGGTTCCGCTGGTGGCCCGCGCCGGCTGGGAGCGCGTGCTCGAGGCCCTGGTCGAAGCCGCGGGCGCCGGTTATCTCTTCCGCCCCCGCCGCACTGTCGAGTACGCCAAGAACCTGATCAGCTCCTGGTCCCTGGCGCACCGGCCCCCGCCTGGCCTGCCCGCGCTGTCGGTGGGCCGACGGCGGGCCACCTGGATCGTCGAGCTGATGACCGCACGCATCGACCACGACCTCATCGTGAAGGCCGCAGGGCTCGCCTCCGCCGCCTCTCTCGCCCGCTACCAGCACCACGTGCCACCGATCGATGATGCCACTGCCGTGACGCTGCTGCGGGGAACCGGCCGGTGACCACGCCCCGGGCCTGGCGGAACCCGGGGAAGATCACGCGATGCAGGCCCAGGTCGGCCAGCGACGCCCCGGCCCTGATCCCGGACTCGAAAGTCGGCCAGCTCAATGCGCTGCTGCACTCCTCGGGCGTGCTGAACCTGATCGACGCCCACCTCGCCGGCCGCCCCGGACCAGCCGGCCTGCCAGTGCGGACTGTGCTGGTCGGCCTGCACCCACCACGGCGCCCTCCTCGTCGACGGCTCCCTGGCCTGCCCCGCCATGCCCGCCGCCCTGGCCCATGCCACCACCGGTCTGGACGACAAGGCCGTCCGCGCGATCGACCGCGACGCCCAGCTCGCCGAACGCATCGCCGCCCGCGAGGCATTCTTCTTCAAGCTCAAGCAGTCGCCCGACACACGAGGCGCGATCCGGCTGCAGTGCCCCGCCGCCGGCCCCTCGCCCTCGGTGACCTGCCCCCGTTTCAACCAGGTCCACCGCATCACCGCACCCCGGCCCACGGTCGTGGACCTCACCAACCCGCGAGCCACCGCCGCGGCCAGGGCGGCCAAGCCCACCGTCCCCATCCCGCCAGCCGAACGCGTGCGACCGAAGCCCAAAGGCGAGCTGCCTAGGGTCTGCCAACGCACCACGATCACCGTCCACCCCGGCGACCTGGGCAAGATCGACAAGTACCGCCAGGACCGGTACTACCTCCACCCGTCCTGGCACGACGTCTACCGCCCCGTCCGAGCGAACACCGAGGGCCTCAACGGCAGGGCCAAGAGCCACGGCATCGACATCGCCGACCCCAGGAAACGCCTCGCTCACGGCCGCGTCGCCCAGACGATCCTCCCGGCCCTGATGATCGCCACCATCAACGTGAACATCCTGTCGAGCTGGCACAACGCGACCGGCCAGACACCCATCGCCGAACCGGAAGCGACCCCCGAGCCGACCGGACACACGCCACCACCCCCGACCACGGACGGGCTCTCCCCACCCCGGCAGTGATACCAGTCCGAACCCCTGACATCCCCGCACCGTCCAGGCGGCATGCGCACGCCCGGAAGCAGCCCCGGCACGCCTCCAGCACCTTGGAACCGCCTCCGTCATCGGCCCACAGGCCGCCGAGCAACCGCCCCGGAGCCCATCCCCGTTCGGACACCACCTCGAACAAGCCCCGGAAACGACAAAGATCCCGACCGATCATGAAGATCGGTGGGATCTCGTCAACCGCTCCCGAGCTAACTCAAGAACGGCCTTAGGTGTGGGGTGTTCACGAGTGGTTCTGACCAGCGTGTTCTCGGCCCTTCCAAGATCGTTCCCCAGATCGACCAAGATCGTTCCCCAGGGACCAGGTGGGGCGTCGCCGGGGTGGAATCCCGCTGAGGCGTATTCGACTATGACAAGCTGCGGTGCACGAGATCTGAACTAGACCGTCAACTCGACAGTCTGGACGCTGCGCGGACCGACCCCACATGTCCTCCCCCGGCGGATCGCCAGCGTCTCGCCCCTGTCGAGCTCAAACATCGTTGGCGGACGCTGCGGCGCTTCATGATCACCAATCCCGGATCGGCGCCATCGCCAAAAAGTCCTTATTCTCAAAATTTGTGGAATGAAGCCCGGTGAGAACGTCGATTCTAATTAATCAGAGTCAGCAGTAACGATATCGCGGTAGCGACCTGCAATATCGGGGTTGCGGCGCAGGCGATCTTCGATTTCATTCCTTCCCCACCAATCCGTAAAGTAGTCCCCTCGTTCACGGAGACGGATAAGGAAGTCGCTTGCAGTTACGCCAACTTCATTGGATGCTGCAAGCAGATACCCCTGCGCATCGTGATGCTCTATAATGTCGCGGACATCTGGGATCTTTGATTTTCCTACGGATTTCGCCGAGGCTTTACATTGAATTATCACCCTTCGCTTGCGGGTTAGACGCGCCGCATTCTCTTCGGTTACGCCGTTGTCTTGGATTGGTGTAAACCATTCAGCAATGTGGTCGCGACCTCCATCTGGCTCGTTTGCAGATCCGACGGCTCGAACTGTTTCCACCCCAGGCTCGCGCACTAAAAGATCGTGTACCAAATCTTGGAACCTTCCTCCATCGATCTTCGGCGCCCAAACGAACTTTTGAACAGGAAAGAGGAATGATGCCTCGTCCTGGTGTCGTCGAAGAATTCTAGCTCTTTCTTCATCGAATTTCCGGTAGCCAGTCTGCGCACCCGCTATTATAACGATCTCGCTTCGGGCTGTGACTAGGCAATTTTCCAGCGCGATCACCGGAGGTGTAGTGTCTGCCTCTTCCCTGGCCAGCGCGTCGAGCAGCTCAGTCATTCTACTGACTGTGTGCGCGGGAAGATAATTCCGCAAGCTTCCTCGCAGCTTAACATCCCCCGTGACTCCAGAAAGTTGCTGCCGACTAGCCTTTCTTATGGCCATATCAAACGCATCCGATATTTCCGCACCTTGAAAAATGGAGATATCCTCGGAGGCGCATCGGTAATAAAACCATGCTGGCGCACCTCTGCTGCCGTATGTATCCTCGACGGGATCAACGGACTTGCCGAGACTGCGAGTGACTGACTCGACCCAAGGGATTAACTCCTCATCATCCTGACTTTCTAAACTGGACTCCTCAGGATGCATCGGGAAAACGCTGTGAAGAAAGTATTCGGTCCAATAAAATTGCTCAATTATCTCACGGAGGCCAGCAAAATCTCCATCCGAGCTGTGGAAATACCCCCCGTTTGGCTGTCCAATAGCCATAAATCTTGCATAAATTTCAGCCTCGGCGGTTCTGGCGGCAGGATGCGGGACGTCCAGAAGGGCACATGAAGCAATGCCCTTCTCTGCAAGGTGGGACGCTGCGATGACAGAGAAGGCGTCGTGAAGATCTGATCTCTCCCCAGGCCATTCCCATGAAGTTGTACGCAGATAAAAAGCGGCGAAAATTGTTTGGTCATCAACTATATCCATCTGCATGGATATAGGAGAGCATGGGATCCTAATCCTCGCCCCAGATGCTGTCTCATCGGTCTCGAAGCCTTTCTCCCTGGCTATTTGTAGGATTCTTGTCAGCCCGGCCTCAGTGGTCATGGTATATGCTTTCACTCCTTCATTGGAGGCGTTTTGTAGAAATGCTATTAATCGGTGAAGTTGGAAAAATCTTAGGTTGAAAATCTCCATGCCGCAATTATCGCAGGACAGTAGGAATCCAGCGGTGTGAGGTCGGTTGAGCGACTTGGGCGGGACCTCTCTTGGGACGAGAGACCGACCCTTTCGCTGACCGGCGGACTGCAGTCTTCTCTGTCGATGCCCCCTCCGGTGATGGAGGCCCTCCTACACGCGGAAACGGGAAGGGCGGCAGTCGCGCTGCACCACAACGGCCGCCCCACCAGGGCTACTGGTTGTCCGGATCCGCTACTGCATCTGTGGGTCCCTCCTCGATCAGTTCCAGCTCGACCTGGCGGGTCTGGGAGGAATGGTTTGCCCACCACGCCTCAAAGTCCCCGGTCGATACCTCGAACCAGTAGTTGAGCGCCTTCTTGAGCGCGCTGACTGCCAGCCTCTCGGCCTCCTCGTCCCGCTTGTCAGGTGTGAGCTCGGGCTGGCTCACATCCAGAGCCTTGGACTGCTGCTTGATGCACAGGTCCAGGTAGAGACGCCGGGCCTTGCTCAGGCCGGCGTCGAAGACGTCCCGGTCCGGAAGCCACGGTGTGACGTGCTGCCAGACCGAGGGGATGGCGAGAGCCTGCATCCAGAAGTACCTGAAATACACCGCATTGGGAGTATCCATGTTGGTGATTTGGTTGATCGGATGACTGCAGTCCCTGCTGAAGGCGAACCTGCGGTCTCGCGCACGGCCGTGCTCCATCTGGAAGAAGGTGTTCCATGCGGTGACCAGCGCTTCGGCGAAGGCGGGGAGATCCTTGAGGTGGGCCCCGCCGGGCTGGTTCTTGCGCATCTCCCACAGGGAGGCCAGAGTCATGATCATGCCGAGCTGGCACGCGTGGGTGTTCAGGACGCCGTAGGCGATCTTGCAGCGCCTTATGACCTGAGGGCGGGTCGAGCCGAGGTACTCGTGCGCGCGGTACTCGTCGAACTCTGTCTCCTTAGCCTTCAGGGCCTCCCATGCCCGAATGACGTCTGATTTCGGTGGCTTCGGTCCGTCCAGGTCGCGCATGGCGTCCTGGTAGTGGTCGTAGCTGTCGCGGAGGGTCCAGTAGACCCCGACTCCTCCGAAGAGTGCGTCGTGGGCAAGCGCCGCGTGGGTGTTCGTGGTGTGCCAGTTCTCCTTGAAGTTGCTGAGGCTGGCCGCGTGCGCCGCGTAGGGTGCGGTCTGCGTCAGGAGAGTCAAGATCGCATGACCCCAGGTGTCCATGAACCTCTGGGTCAGTGCCTCGGAGCGGCCCAGCGGGAACTTGTGGTTGCCGATGCCGTCCCGGTCGTAGGCGTAGCCCGCGTCGTCGATGAACTCCGGCAGAAGGCTGAGGAGATCCAACTGCTCACGCATGAAGCCGTCGCGGGTCTCGATGCTCTCCCGGCCGCCGAAGGGCTGGGCAAGGTTGGTGAGGTACTTCGGCGGGCCGAAGATGCAGCGGTTGACGGCCATTTTGAGTAGGTGAATGTTCGTCATGACCGACCAGCGAGCGGGGCGGCTGGTGTTGATCTCGGGATTGTCGTACTCCACCGCGTAGAGCGGCATGTAGGTGTCGCTGCGACCCCGCAGGGCGCTCAGGAGGCTGCGGGTCAGCACGTTGCTCAGCTCGCCGTCAGACAGCAAGATGATCCGGGAGTCGCTCGGCGGACGCGCCTCCTTGTTGACGTCCACGAACAACTTACGTGCTGCCTCGTGAGGCCGCGAGGAATCTCCAGTCTCGCCGGGGAACCAGCACACGGTCACCGGCACCTCGATCTTGGCTAGGTCCCCTTCCGAGACCTGGTACTCGTCCAGCAGACGCTCGACCTGGTGCTCGTAGAACGGACGGAACTGGCTGCCGCTTCCCTGCCAGGTGCGGGAGAGTGTACGCTCGACCGCCAGCAGTGCCATCGCCCGGTGCTGTCCGTCGAGCACGACGAGGGTCGCCTCGGATTGGTTCCACCACAGCTTTCCCAGGTTTGCGCCATGCAACTCACCCTCCGGGCCGAGGAGGCGGTGGACACGGAAGGCATTGCCAGCTCGCTCTTCCTGCCATAGCGCATCGTCGTGTTCGATCGGGATCGGTGCTCCCAACTCGGGGAAAATGGTGGGTCGCTTCTTCTGGAAGGGCAGGAGTGCGGCAACGATCGGTGGGTAGAACGCTGGGCCGGTCGCCTTGGGCTTGAGCAGGTAGGGGATCAGGTTGACTGCAACGCGGTGGTCGTCCAGATCGCGCTGCAGCAGCTGGTTGAAGTCGAGGTCGCCGGGGTCCATGACCTCGCGGACCGGGGCCAGGCTCTTGGTGAGCTGCCGCTCGGGGGCATCGGCGTCGCCGCCGAGGCGGGCCTTGGTCATGATGTAGTCGACCCGGCCGGCGGGAGTATCGAAACTTCCCCATGTGCCTTGCACGTAGTCACGAAATGTGATCTTGGAACCCGAGCCAAACATCTTTTACGTAGCCTTTCTGGAACGGTGATACCGCATAAGGGCGGCACGAGGTTGTGTGCTGGTGAGCGAGTCGGTGACACTGGGGTCCGGAATGCCTGTTGACCTCGCCGTTCCGGTCTACTGATCCTTGAACTGTTCACGCAGTAGTGCCTCGGTGAACATGCCCCAGTACGTGCGCAGGTCGTCGAAGCGCTCCGGGTCCTCGTACATGCCCTCGGCCCGCGCGTAGCCCATGAAGAGTAGGTCGATGGCTGCCTCGGCTCGCCGAGCCAGGTCGGTGAGTTCCTCAGGTTCAATCCCCTCTGCACCATTGTCGGCGACCTTCTTCAGCGGCGAGTACACCTTGTCGAAGAATGCGTGCCGGTGGTTGAACTTGACCACGGATTTGCCATTGAGGTGGTGAATGACGAGGAATTCCTTGCCGGGCCACTGGGCGTCCAGCAGCGTGATGGGCTTGGAATTGATCTGCTCACGCAGTTTCTCGATCTTGGCAGCGTCGACATCGGCGTCCAGGCCCATGTCTGCGGCGGCCTGCTGGACAACCTTCTCTTCCAGCTCCGGTGTCGCCCCGCGGCCAGCCAGCCCTCTAGGGAGAGCCGGCGCGATCTTGGAGGCGGTGTCCATGCTCGTGCCGTGCTCGCCGTCCTCGAACCGTTTCTGGGTTTCGGTCTCCTTCCACGTCGCCCGCACTTGCCGAAGCGCCTGTTTCACGGGCGCCCTGAGCCACTCCCGCAGCTCGCCCCGCAGCTTGTTGACCGGCTCCGCACCCCGCTTGACGTTGCGGACCTGGAAATACTCGTCCAGCGCGGCGGGGAAGCTCACCTCGATTGCGACGTACCGCAGGACCTTGTCGTTGCGTCCGCTCTCCAGCAGGCGCGGGACGATGTCGTAGTAGATCTCGCGACCGTTGCGTAGAATGCTGATCTTGGCGGTGTTGTCGGCGTTGATCTGGAACTCGGAGATGTCCTGGCCTTTGAAGTCGTACTCGCCGCCGGCGCCCTGGTACGGGCGGAATTCCTTTGGCACGATGGCTACTGCCACGTGGACCTTTTGGCCGTCGATCGTCAGGTCAGTCTCCTCGATGAGTTCACCGCGTGGGTCGAGTGGCTTGTAACGGGAGATGATCCTCGGGTTGTCTCGCAGAAAGAGCGGATCGTGCAGTGTGATGACCTTGCCGTCGAGCTCAAATACCCGGCCGGTGTCAATGTAGGTCCGGTAGGCGCGGGCGATGAACTTGCGTAGTTCAGCGATTTTCTGGTCCAGGGAGGTTCCGTAGGTGCCGCCGCTGGTCAAGCGGTCGATCTTCCCGAAGACTACGAGTGTGCCGGAGGACAGCGCCTTGTTATCGCGCCCGGTCATGAGCTTGGCAGCTGCCGTAGGCCAGTCCTCGACCTCGCTGGTTGTGATGTAGCGCTGCTTACCTTCCCGGATCTCCTGGAGGTCGATGTAGCTGTGGTAGATCTTCGGATTGCCGGTCTGCTTGCTGTAGACGTCGATGCGTTCTCCGAGACTGAGCCCGGCAAGCTTGAGACCGACGCCGAACCGGCCCAGTCCCTGGCGCTGGCCATAGCGGCTGCTGTAGCCCATGGAGAGCACGTGGTGCATCTGGGTGGGATCGATGCCAACGCCGTTGTCGGTGATGAGGATGTTGTCGATCGTCTTCTTGCCGCGGCCGAAGACGGGCAGAACGCGGATCAGCGTGGCGTCGGCCTCGATGGAGTTGTCCAGCGGCTCGCCGATGGCGGCCGTGAGGTCGAAGCCCGCGTCGCGCATGGAGTCTAGGGCGCGGTCTGCCTGGATGAGGTCGGCGCGATTGTCGTCAGGGGAGAGGAACAGCGGGCTGCTTGTCATGATTGGTCCTTAGCTCGCGTCGGTGGGCAAAGCTCGGGGTGCTCGGAGACCAACTGGCGGAGGCGGTCCTGGCGTGCGGCACGCTGGCTGGATAGACAGAACGCGCACGAGGTGGCGTGAAACTCGGGATGGCTGGGATGGATGCGGTTGGAAACCTGCGGGGAGAGAAGGTGGAACAGCGCGCACTCGACGTCGTACGCGCCGACTGCGCTGGGGTGCACGTCGTAGGTGAAGTAGTCCCCATGCCGGTCGGAACAGTGACGCAGGAGTCGACGGCGGATGTCCGTGTCACTGCGACCGACGTATAAGGGCTGACCGGTGGGCGTGTACAGCACGTAGGTGCCGATCCGACGGGGCGGTATGAGGGCACGTACAAGCCAGGCCCGCAGCCGTAGGGGTATGGGTGTCACGACGTCGCCTCCGTAGCCAGCCACAGCTTCCTTGCACGGCGGCGGGCGCGGCTGATGCGCTCGCGCATACGGGCAAGCGGCACGCCGTGGCGCTGAGCCATGGAGGCGGCGTCGTGTCCGCGGGCGAGGTCATTGAGGAGGACACGGTCGCTATCGGAGAGCGATGGCTCGGTCCGAAGCCATGCGAGGATCTCTACGGTCACGTAGGGGACATCGTGCCCGTTATCGTGGTGCTCGGGGTCGAGCGCCACGCGCGGGGCGATGGCCCGGCGGCGCTCGAGGGCCTCGTAGGCGTGCCCCATGGCCGAGCGGATGCGGAACTTCGCCGGGGTAGAGGTGTCCGCCGGGTTGCGCAGGAGTTCGTCGAGGGCGCGGTCGATGCGATCGAGTTCGTAAGTGTCGTGGCTGGTGAGGGCCTGCTTCTGCAGAGTCTCGACCGCCCCGGCGATGGGAGGGCTGATCACGTTCGCTCCGGGTGTCTGGTGGTGGGCCCCATGCGGTGGCACACGTCCGAAAGGTGAAGCGGTGTATGGAGTTGTGGGCGTCAGCGTAGCGGATGAGGCTGATGCGCGAGGGAGCTTCAGCCAGACCAGCGGTTGCTGGGGTCCTGGTTGCTCCTCCTCACCCGTAGAGGTCGGGTGGGAGGCGTACTTGTTGCGCCCGGTGCTGAAGGTTTTGACGGGGCGTCGGCACGGCCATGTTCCGGTTAATTCCCGGGAGGCGTGCCCGCCTCCCGGTGCTCGTTCGGAGAGGCGGGCCAGAGTGCGGCTCTCTACTCGGTGGTGATTGCGAGGAGGCCCTGGATGGAGCGCAGGTCCTGGCGTCCGGCGAGGAAGCCGATGCCGCGGTGCAGGTGGATGTGAAGCGTCTTGCTCACGGCACTGTCCGTGGGCTCTTCCCCGTCGGCCACGCATCGTTGCTTGAGGAGGGACAGGTAGATGTCTCCGTGCGCGCCGGCGAAGGTCTTCCACGCGATCTCCACGTTGGAATCGGTGGTGATGTCCTGCACGAGCGGGGGGGAGGAATCGCGCAAGGACGTCGCCAGGGCCCACCGGCACAGCTCGTTCCACTGAGTGAGTCCGGTGTGGCGCTTGAGCCAGGCCAGTTGATCCTTGGCAGCTTGCGACAGCCGGATGGTGATCTCAGACGGCATGCAGGACTCCCTCGGTCCACCAGTAGCCCTCCGCTACGCGGGTGGTGAACGTGGTGTCGTCGTGGGCGAGGACGTAGCTGTGGGCGATGGAGGGCCTCAGACGCCCCAGGAGGTACTCGTCGATCTCCTCGTCGGTCGACAGCAGCAGGACCTGCCGACCAGCGTGCGGGAAGTATCGGTCCACGAGGTGTTCGCGATGACGGCTGTCCAGACGCCCCAATGGCGTGTCAATCACCGTGGGCAACCGGTTGCCGGCGACCTTCGCTAGCCCCCACAGTAGCGAGATGGCCAGTAGCTGCCGTTCTCCGGCGCTCAGCCGGGCTGGGTCAACCGGCTCGTCGTCACGGTTCGTCAAGGAGAGCGTGAACTTGTCGGTGTCGATTCTCAGATCCTTGATCAACCCGTTCTTACGCATCAGTGCTTGGAAGCTGCGCAGGACCGCCACCTCAAGGCTGCTGATGTGCTTACGCAGCAGGGCTTCGCCGAACCGCTCCAGGGTGCCGCGGGCCTTCTCGGCATAGGCCATGACGCGTCGAATCTCCTCCTCGCGAACGAGTGTTCTGACCTGCGACTGCCGCGCGCGTTCCAGGTCTGCCTCGAGGCGCCTGTGATGGGCCTTGGCCTCCTCCACCTGAGCCGCATGGCGGTGGACAGTGGCGCGCGCGACGACGACAGCCTCTGCAGCCAGCTGCCGCTTCTCGATCAGGGCTTTGATCCGGTGCTCGTCAGGGACGGCCGCCAGCTGGCGTTCGGCCTGCTGCAGTTGGTGAACCGTCTTGTCCGCAGTCTGGAGGAGCTCAGCCATGCGTGCGGTGTCCGCCTGCAGCATGTCCTCCAACGCTGAGAGCTTCTGCGCGAGACCGCTCGGCAGGGAAAGATCAACGGCTAGCTTGCCCTTGGCCGAGCGAGTCTTGCGGTCAGCGGCCAGCTTCTTCTTCAGTTCCGCGCGGACCTGGTCGGGGACACCGTCGGGAAGTTGATTGATCAGCCACGCATCGCGTGTCCGTAGCGCGCCGACGATCTGCCGTGCCTCGCTCGCCTCCTGCTCCCGTACGGCTTGCTTTCGCAACATGGTGAGCTGATCGCGCAGGAGTACGAGGGGCAGTGGGCCTTCGGCCATGTTGCGAAGCGCCTTCTGAGTGTGGGCTAGGTGCTGCGCAGCGGCATCCTTCGCCGCCTCCAGTGCGCGCCGCTCCTCATACAGGCGGCCCCCCGCCCGCTCGAAGTCCCGCTCTGCCTTGGCAAGCTGCGCTTGGGCGACGTCCAGATGCGAGGTGGCCTGCTCAAGGTGCTGGCTATGGTCGGAGATCTCTTGGGCTGTTGCTTGCGCCTTGGCCTTGAGCTCGCGGATCTGCTCGATGATCCCCTGGTCCTCTTGTGACAACCGCTGACGGCGCTGGAGGGCTAGGAGGTCGGTCCGTAGCTGCTCGACAGCTCTGACCCCGAGGAGCGACTGGACGGCGGCTTCGATCACGCCGGCGGCGCGCTGAGGGTCGGCGAGCTGCTCGACCTTCTCGCCATCGAAGAAGAACAGCGAAGCGACTTCGAGGGGAAGGATCTCCTCCACATGCTCAGCCCACGTCTCGCTGATCGTCTCGTCATGTCTTCCGCCGACCGCGACGGACAGGCTCTCGCGCACCTGTTTGCCGCTCACACACCAGGTGCGCGAGACCTCGTAGGTTCGGGGTCGGCCTTCGACGGTGATCGAGAATTCCAGTCGCAGCTCGGCGCCGCGGTTGGGGTCGGCCGTACGGTTGATACTCTCCCTCAGATAGTTCTCGTAGGACCTGTTGCCGCGTCCGCTGCAGCGAGCCCGAGGGCCATAGAGCACAAGTTGGATCGCGTCGAGCAGGGTTGTCTTTCCGCAGCCATTCAGGCCGCCGATCAAGACAATCGGACGCTTCGGCTTGACGCGCAGATCTAGGGCCTGCCTGCCCTTGTAAGCTCCGAAGTCATGGAGTGTGAGGTTATGCAGGTGCA
Source organism: Streptomyces sp. 6N223 (assembly GCF_052246635.1). NCBI lineage: Bacteria > Bacillati > Actinomycetota > Actinomycetes > Kitasatosporales > Streptomycetaceae > Streptomyces > Streptomyces sp. 6N223. Next base: position 127,939 of record NZ_JBQQCA010000006.1, read on the forward strand.
TCAGTGGTCTTTTCGTCCAGCGTCATCTGGGCGGGGTCGCCGTCACGCAAGTCTTGTAGTTTCTTAGCGAATTGCACCGCATCGCTCGCGTCTTCGTAATACCCCTTCTTGATCGCTCTCTCCAGAGCCTCGAAAAGGCCAGCCCTTCGCGCCATCGTCCGGTACTGGCGCTCGATCGCAAGGAGCTCTCGAGTCATCGAGAAGTGGATCGAGTCCTTTTCGCACGCATCCATGAGTAGCCCGATTTCCTCGGCGCCCAGGACAAGCTGCTCGTCTAGTGGCGGCCCAGGGAATTTCTCGCCGGTCGCCTCCTCGTAGATGCTCGGCAGGGAGTCCTCGACCTCGTGCTTTTCGAAGACCCAGATCCGACGAATCTCGTGTAGCTCCGCCATCGAGATCAGCTCGATGTTACGGACCTGCTCAGGGGCTCTCCTACGAACTCGGGCCTGAGCCTTAAGGAGCTTGCGAAGCCAGTCCTCGCGGGCGGACTGCTTGTATGGTCCGGGGATGGTCCGGTCGCCGAACAGCTGGACCTTGCCGTTCATGCGGCGGAAGTCCCGCGTCTGGCCCTCCTTGCTCACATCGTCGAGCTCGTTGCGGAGCTTGAGCAGCGGCCGCATCCACCGCTTCTCGTCGTCGTTGCGGATCATGGCCGTCATCGACTTGTCCTGCTCCACCAGCGTGCAAGTCCAGCAGCCGAAACGGCTGTCCCCGCACGAGGGAGTGCTGTCATCCACGACCAACGGGCACTCGGAGTCGTCGGAGGCGCCCTGATACATCGTCAACAAGTCCTTGTTCTGGTGCCCCCAGGGATTGGGGTACTGCATCAGAAACGCCCAAACTTCTTCGGTCGACCATGTCTCGATGGGACTGTAGACGAGGGAGTTGGGAAGTTTGCCATTAGGGGAGAGCCGGTCACGGACCCGGCGCTTCTCGTGCCGGGCCATGGCTCGCGCCCGAGCTTGACTCTCCGACTTGCGGATCCCGAGTACCAGGATCGCCTCTCCATGCCGGCGGACGACGCGGCGGATGAAGGCGTTCGACGGTTTGATCTTCAATCGCTCGGTGCACCACCGGAACTTGGGACGAGGTGCCGGATAGCCACGGCCGATCAGATTGACCCAGAAGGTGTCCTTAAGGTCAGGGGTCAGCTTGTGCGACTCGATGGGCAGCTGCTGGTCCTGTGCGGCCATGCCCATGGTATCCAGCGACTGGGCGACCCACGCGGCGACGACCGGGTTCTCGACCAGGGTGTCCGTGCTGATCACGTGCACGGGTTTCTTTCGCCGCTCGTTCGGCAGATCCTTCAACGCCAGCCACACCAACTGTAGGACAGCAGTGGAATCCTTTCCGCCGCTGTACCCGACCACCCAGGGCACCTCATCGGCCATGTAGAGCTCGCGGATCTCCTCCGTCAACTCCTCGACCACCTCTCCCAGGGACCTGTCCTGGAAAAGTGTCGTCGCCTTGGGGGTGCTCATGACTCTCCTCGCTGGTACGCTGCTTCCACGCGCCGTTCTTCGGTGCTCATTTCGAGGTTCATATGCTGACGCAAGTAATTGACTGTCAAGGTCAAATTGTGGTGACTTTTGGAAACGCGCCCGCCAACCAATGCGCGTCCTTCCCAGTCGGTATTGGTGCGTGACCAGTCCACCGTCAACAGGCGTTTGAGGGTCGGCGTCCAGCTGCGAGGTGACAGTGACGTGCTGAGCAGTGAGTTGCCCACCCGTCCCAGCGCGTGCAGAGCGATCCCGTGGCTGTGGAGGTAGTCGCGTCGCACATCCGATGCCAACAGCTCGCGGCGTCGTACCTGTTGCCACTCCGGGATCTGCTTGTCGATCGCTGTCCAGAAGGCTTCGGCGAGTTCCTGGGACTGGTCCTTGGTGATCTCCAGGCCCTGCAGCAGGGACTGGGTGGCGTAGTAGAGGGAACTCAAGGTGAAGAGCTTGCGCGAGCGCTGGGCCAGCGTGCTGTTCTCCATCTCCACATAGCCCTTGAAGATGGGCGTGCGCATGGCCAGCAACCGCACGATGGCTGCCAGGTCGTCGCGGTGGTCGTACAGCACTCCGATGGAGCGAGGGGGCCGCACCGCGTGCCGGTTCAAGTCGGCAAACATCTGCTGGCAACGGGCGAGTCCGGCGTCGTGGAAGAAGACCACCGCGATGGTTTCCTCTCCTAGGTCGGGGTTCTCCTTGAGCGCTTGTTCAATTGCGGCGCGCCGGTGCTGGCCATCGTTGATCACGAACCGGGCGGCCATCGAGATGCGGACCTGGCCAGCTCGCATCCCCACGCCGCTGTCGGTGATGCTCTCGAAGCGGATGTCGCCGTCGACGGAGGCGGTGAGCGCGCTGAAGACGTAGTCGTCGGGATTGTCAACGATGTACCGGGTCAGCGCCGGCAGGCGCCCCTTGTTCAAGATCCGCTGCGCGCGTACCTCCGGGGCCAGCTCGTCCTCGTCGAACAGGAAGATCTTCGGGATGAGCCGCAGTGGGCACATGGACACGTAGAACTCACGCCCTGCCTGGATCCCGCGGATGGCTGGGAAGACGTACTCAAATCCGGCAGACGTAGCCGGTTCGGCAGACTGTGAAGCCACGACGATCCCACCTGCTGACGCCCATCGTACGTCAAGGATATGACGTACACGACAGCTAGAATAACGCACGGAGGTGGTTGAGACCCTATGGTGACGTACCTTGATGCAGCGGCAACGACGCGTGTAGATCAGCGGGTAGCCGATGTCGTGCTGCACTGGATGACCACGGAGTATGGCAACGCGGGCAGTCGCCACGAGTACGGCGCGCGGGCGAAGCGCGGCGTGGAACGCGCCCGTGAGTACCTAGCCGACACTGTCGGGGCAGAGCCTGACGAGCTGATCTTCACCAGCGGCGCCACAGAGAGTAACAATATCGCGTTGCTCGGACTCGCCCCGTACGCCGAGCGCACCGGTCGGCGCCACATCATCACCTCCGCCATCGAGCACAAGGCTGTCCTGGAACCTCTACAGCACCTTGCCGACCGCGGATTCGAGGTCGACTTCCTCAAACCGGGACCTTCCGGCAGGATCACCGTCGAAGCGGTAATGGAGCGTCTGCGCCCGGACACCCTCTTGGTGTCACTGATGCATGTGAACAACGAGACCGGCGTCATCCAGCCGGTCGCAGATCTGGCGCGCGAGCTGTTCTCCACGTCCACGTACCTCCACGTGGACGCCGCCCAAGGCTACGGCAAGGTGCCGGGCGACCTCACAGCCCCCATCGACATGATCAGCATCAGCGGACACAAAATCGGCGCCCCCAAGGGCGTGGGAGCGCTCGTCACCCGCCGCCGCGAGGAGTTGGACGACGAGCGGCCTCCCCTCGAGCCGATCATGTTCGGCGGAGGGCAGGAACGGAAGCTTCGCCCTGGCACCCTGCCTGTTCCGCTGATCATGGGTCTGGCCGAAGCGACGAGAATCTTCGAAACCGAGCACGCCCAGTGGGAGGCCGCCGCACGGGACTTGCGCTCCCGATTCCTCGCCGGGCTAGCCTCCACGCGCTTCCACGTCAACGGCGACCAGGACCACGTCGTCCCGCACATCATCAACCTCTCCTTCGAGGACGTCGACGCCGAGGCCTTCCTCGCTGGGCTCAACGGCCTCGTGGCCGTTGCGACCGGCTCCGCCTGCACGAGCGCCTCATACACGCCGAGCCACGTGCTCCGCGGCATGGGACTCCCCGACGAAGCAGCCTCGAACGGGCTCCGCTTCTCCTGGATCCCCGCTCAGACAGCTGACCTGGACATTGACGAGCTCGCTCGCGGCGTCGTGAAGCTGCGACGGCACTCCTGAACCCGGTCAGTCGTGCACGCGAACCAGGCGGTGGCCCCGCAGGGCCCGCCCACACCGTGCGAGTTCACCCTCCCACCCGTTCTCGGTACCGATCAGGTGCGGGTTCGCGTACAGGCCAGCCCGCACCTCGGCATCGGTCAGTCGCCGATACTTGCCCGTGTCCGGGTCATCGGGGTGGAGAAACTCGTGCTTACGGTGGAGCAACGGCCGGTTGTCACTGCCGTCGTACGAGCGGTGGGACGTATCGAAGGTCTTCAGGTTCACCTGGTAGGAGGTCAGCAGGCGGGGGTGAGGGTCGGTATCGAAGTTCGGGTAGTCGAGCCAGCTCACTGCCCGCCCCTGGTGGCAGAGCTTGGTGACCGTCCACGCCTCCGGCCTACCGGCGGCGATCGCCGCGCAGTGCTCGTACAACCGCAGCACCGTAGGCATCCGCTCCACGGCTCGCCTGTGAACGTACAGGGCGGTTGGGGTCAGCTTCCCCACGCTGGAGGCGTTCATGGCTCCGCGGATGTAGGTATCGTCCCGCAGCTTGAGCAGCAGCCGGTCGGCACGTCGGCTGGCCTCCTTGTAGGAGGAGAAGAACGCCCGAATATCCAACTGGACGGTCAGCGGCAGACTGCTGAACGGGCCACGGCCGTTGAACAACTCGAGCGCGAGGAACAGCAGCGTGTTGAGGGTGGTGCGCTTGGCACCCTCAACGACCTTGCCTGGATCGGCTGACTCACGCACCAGCCGCTGCAGCTCCGCAGGACGCATCGGACCCAGCCTCTGCGCCATGGGCAAAGGCATCTCCTCCAACCTCGACAGACGCCCACGTCGCTCCATGTGATCGACGAGGGCGGCGAGAGCCGAGGCCATGTCGTCCGACGCCAGCCACTCCTCGTCGGTGACGATCCGGCGCGCAAGGTAGCCAAGCCGCGCGGTGTCGTCCTTGAAGGCATAGATGATCCCCGGCGATGCTGAGACAGCCCGAACGCCGGTGACGTCCTCCACGTAGCTTCGCAGCTCACTGGCACCGTAGAGATGCTGGAAGGTTCTGCGTTGGGTCAGCAGGCCATCGCCGTACGTCTCCCCGTTGACTTTCGCCCGTTCCCAGGTCAGGCGGGCGGATGCGATCAAGACGGTGTGCGCCAGCTCCCAAGCCTGTTGGAGGGCCCGTCGTCGCTCATCGCGGTCTTCGATAACGTTCAGGACGTAGGTGAGGAGCACGACCGGAGCTGACTCCAACCGGCCCTCCGGCCGGTAGAACGGATCCCAACCGGTCGCATCGCAACCCATTTGCCGCAGCGCCCGCACATCTTCCCCGCGCCCGCACCCGTAGTCCAGCACGGCGCTTCCTGGCTGGATCTGGTGGTCCAGGACTGCCCGGCGGGCGGGAGCCGACAGCTTACCTCGGCTGATCGCGGTCAACCGACGCTCGCTGCCCCACCTTTCCCGAGCCACTTGGTCACGTCCCCTACCGGTGTCAGGTACACGGCTGCAAGCCAGGGCACAGCTGTGAGCCCCAACCGCCGCCGAGAACGCAAGATATCCTCTGGCTCAGATGGCGTGAGGTCAGCGGGCCTACCGGCAGCCCGACGCCAGTCTATGCCGGCCCTCTCGGCCGATTCGTCAGAGAGTCAGAACAGCAGCGTCTCCGCGGGCGGCACAGCGAGGCGCCCGGTGACGCTTCGCTGCTGCCCCTGTGTCCCCGCACTCGACAGCTTCGGACCGCGGCCAGCCTTGGGCCAGCTGCATCCACCACCGTTGGCCGGTGGCAGACATGTGTCATCAGCTCCTGAAGCCCACGATCTTCTCATCCTGGACGCCTCATCTGTCTCTCGTCCCCCTTCGCTGGACAGCCGCGCATCTCTCGCACGCACGGTGTTTGCGTATACTGAGCGCTGGAACTTGCAAACGTATACGCAAACATGTAGCGTCAGTCCGCAAACAGCCTCGGGAGGTTAGATGGCTACGCTTCACACGGCGATTAGGGCCAAGATGGGCTCGACGCCGTACTACGTGACCACCATGAAGGCGAGCGACCTCGTCCAGGTAGCGCGCCCGGCGAGCGAACAGGAGGAATGGGCCACCAGCGGACTGACCGAACGGCTGCAGCGCGAACTCAACGACACCCGGGTACGAACCGAGATCGCGCCGTACCTGGCCAACTCACCGGATCGGTTCTTCGGGGCCGTGATCCTTCTGTTGGATGCTGATGAGGAGCCCGAGTTCGAGTCCTTCAGCGAGGTGGCTAGGAGCCTGCCGAAGGCATACCGGTCCACGATGACCAAGGACTCATTCGGCTTCCTGACCATCGAGAGTGGTGACCGCATCATCCTCGACGGACAGCACCGCTTCGCCGCCCTGCGCGAGGTGGTCATCGCACGGAACATTGAGGGCAACTATGCCAGGGATGTGGCGGATGACGAACTGACCGTCATCATCGTCCCGCGCATCAGCACCCAGCACACCCGGAAGATCTTCAACAAGGTCAACCGGTACGCCAAGAACACCAGCCGTGGCGACAACATTCTCACCAGCGAGGACGACGGCTTCGCGATACTCACCCGCCGTCTAGCTGACGACGACGGGCCGCTGGCCGGCAAGAACCACAAGGGAGAGTCACTGGTCAATTACAAGACCAACACCATCGCTGACCGCAGCGTCCAGCTCACCACGCTCAGCGCCGTGTACGAGACCGTCCGCATCATCACGGAGCACTACGACATGGCGGACGCCCTCAACGAGAAGAAGACCCACGTACGCCCTCCGGAGGAGACACTGGATCAGGGCTACGAGCACGTCCAGGGCTGGTGGACGATCGTCCTCGACGGGATGCCGGAGCTCAAGTACGGCCGGGACAACACCAAGGTGCTGCCGGAGCTGCGGGCCAAAGACTCTGATTTCGGACTGCTGTTCAAGCCCGCCACCCACATCGTGCTGTTTCAGGCGCTGTCCCAGATCCTGAAAGCGCAAGAGGAACTAACGCTTCGGGAGGCTGTCGAGCGCGTCTACCAGGTCGAGTGGAAGATCACGAGCTTGTTGTGGCGTGATGTTCTGATCAACTCCGCCTACAACATCTTGACCAAGAAGGAGAACTACAACCTCGCTGCCGACCTCCTGACGTACCTCGTGATCGGCAACGAACTGACTCCCGACCACGTCGATCAGCTCCGTATCCGCATCGCGAGGGCCCGCGATGAAGATGAGACGACGTTCAGACTTCCAAACCCGCTTCCGAACTGACGGGGCAGACGATCGCCAGGCGATGTGACTCACCGAGTCCGTGGTTACGGCCCAGCTGCACCCCTGGGTCATAACCACCACCAGCTCGCACTGGGCAGGGCAGGGTGTTGTCGTAGCCGCTGAGCACACTGAAGCGGAGGCGCACCTCGACGCGGCAGAGCCATTCTGCGATGCGCATCGACTCTGCAGCGTTCAGGGAAGAGCAAGGTCACAGGGGGGCGTTGAGATGGCTGAGAGGTATCGGGCAGCCACCAAGGACGTGACAAGGCACGGTCGGACAGACACGTTAAGTGATAGCCTCAGTATGTTGAACGCTGGGACGACGACCGAGCTTCAGGTGGAGGGGAACATGGCCGAGAAGTGGGAGGCCGATCCGGCGGCGTCGTTCGCGCGGCGGCTGGGGAAGTCGTCGCACGAGCTGGGACAGACCTCCGGGAACGCCAGCTGTCCGGACGTATGGGAGTTGGACAACGGGGACGTAGCTGTCATCGGCACCGACTTGACGCCCGACTACGAGGGGCGGCTCCCGGACGGTGTGAGTGTCGACCCGGGCGAGCGGCTGGTGATCATTCCGCGGGCGACGATCGTCGCGGCCAAGGCGGACATCCCGGATGTCTAGTCTGCTGGACGGCGCCACGAGCGAACTCATGCCGCTGGACGCCTACTACGCCGACTTCGAAGCACACTTCTGGCACAGCGCCGACCTGGGGTTCTGGAAGCTGGAGCGGCAGCAGACCTTCAAGGAGCCCGGCTACGACAGCTGGGTGGCGTTCGCCCGCGGGGACTGGGAGGAGTCGCTACGGCTGCTGGAGGCCGGACGCTCCGACATGGCTGGGTACCACCGCAAGGCCGAGCGACATGGCTTCACGCCGCGGCGGATCCGGGTGGTCCAGGAGCCGCTGAGCGCCTACATGCAGTGGGAACTGCAGGCCCTGCGGATTCGGGATGAGTGCGGGGGCCCGGTCCGCGTCATCGACGTGGATAAAGTCGCCGACTTCGAGGCCGACGGGCCACTGCCGGAGATCTACACCCTCGGCTCTCGCGTGATGTACGAGGCTGTCTACGACGAGCGGGGCGTGCTGGAGGCCGCGCGGAAGTACATCGACCGCGACCTCATCCGGCGGTGCCAGAAGTTCATCGAGGACCTGTACCACGCCGGGGAGCCACTGGCAGACTGGTTCGCCGAGCACGTCGCGCACCTGCCGCCTCCGCTGGCACAGATCTAGCGAGACGATGGGCGACGGGTCAGGGCACGTCAATCGAGTTGAGGGCCAGACGGCCGCGCACAGTGTCGTACAGGCCCGGGATGTTCAGGGTGGGGTGCACTTCCATCAGCACCCCGACCATCCTCTGGTGGTGATCCCGCACCAGCTCCGCGGGAGTGTGCGTCACTTCGTCAACCGCTCACAGGAAGTGGCCCGGCTCTCCGCGCTCGTCGCCGACGATGGCACCGAGCCGCACGCGTCGCGCGTGGCTGTCATCACCGGTACGGCCGGAGTCGGGAAGACTTCGCTCGCACTGCACTGGGCCCACACCATCCGGGAGCACTTCACCGGCGGTGAGCTGTACGCCAATCTGCGCGGCTATGCTGCCGACCCTCCAACACCGCCGGAGGTGGTCCTCGGCCGCTTTCTGGAAGACCTCGGTATCTCCGCCGCTCAGGTGCCAGTCACGCGGGAGCGGCGGGAGACCCTGTTCCGCTCACTCACGGCGCACCGCCGCATGCTGATCTTCCTCGACAACGCGGCCGACAGCGCTCAGGTACGACCACTGCTGCCGGGGACCGCCCAGTCCCTGGTGCTGGTCACCAGCCGGGACGATCTGACCAGCCTGGTGGCGCAGCAGGACGCAGTACGTGTCCGGGTGGCGACGTTACCGACGCCCGATGCCGTCGCGTTGCTGCGCGCGGCCACGGCGGAGGACCGGCCCGACGACCAGGGCTCCGACCTGAGTGAGCTGGCGCTGATGTGTGGCGGGCTGCCGCTGGCGCTGCGTATCGCGGCGGAGCGGGCGGCGGGCTGGCCGACGGTGCCGCTGGGCGAGTTGATCGACGAGCTGCGTGACGAGACGGCACGGTGGAGCGTACTCACAGCGGATCCCGAGGACGAGGCCGAGGAGGGAGCCGACGCCATGCGCAGCGTGTTCGAGTGGTCCTACCAGGCGCTGCCCAGCGGGGCGGCGCGGTTGTTCCGGCTGCTGGGCCTGCATCCGGGCAACGAGTTCGGCCTGCCGGTAGTGGCTTGTCTGGCCGGCCGAGAACCCTCCCGTGTGCGTCCGCTGCTGGAGGCCCTGGTCCGTGCCCACCTTCTGCAACGGCGCCCGGGCGGGCGGTATGAGTTCCACGATTTGATGAAGGCGTACGCAGGCGAGCGCGTGCGGCGGGAGGAGAACAAGGAGGAGCGCTCGGCGGTCCTCGCGCGGTGTGTCGCCTGGTACCTCCACACCGCGGACGCAGCGCAGCGGGCCATCGCGCCATATGACCGCTGGGTCCTCGACGACCACGTCCCCGCCCCGACGGGCACTCTTGCCTTCGAGGACTACGAGTCTGCGTTCCAGTGGTACAAGGCCGAGTCCGCCAATCTGGTCACCTGCACCCGTGCCGCCGCCGACGCCGGTTTCCCCGGGATGGCCTGGCGCCTGGCCGTGGTGTTGCGGGCGATCTACATGCACCACAATGCGTTCGACGACTGGGGCACCACCGCGGGGATCGCCGTGGACGCCGCCCGCGCCTCGGGCGAGGAGGCCGGGCAGGCGGAAGCATTGGAGAACCTGGGCAAGGTCGCCTTCCAGGCGCTGCGGCTGGAGGAGGCCGAGGAGTGCCACCAGGCCGCGCTGGCCATCCGCCGGCGCATCGGCGACCGGCATAGCACGGCGGTGTCCGTTAACGCCCTCGGCCTGATCGGACTGCGCCGCCGGCGACTAGACGAGGCAGCGGCCCACTTCACCGAGGCCGTGGAGATCTTCCAGCAACTCGGCGACCGGCGCTGGACGGCCCTGATGTGCAGCAACCTCGCCGAGACCCTGTGTGAACTCGGCCACGGCGAGCAGGCCGCGCCCTTGATCGAGCAGGCGCTGTCCGACTTCCGCGAACTCGGCGACCACTCCGGCGAGGGCAACGCGCTGTGGCTGCTGAGCTGGGCCCGGCGCGAGGCAGGCGACCCCGACGCGGCCGCATCCGCGATCGCCGACGCCCTGACCCTGGCCGCCGAGGAAGACAATCAGCTCTGGCAAGGACACTGGCTGGCGGAGTCCGCGCGCGTCGAGCTCGCCCGTGGGAATCCCGAGGCGGCGCTGGGCTCGTTTCAGGAGTCGGCCGACGTACAGCAACGCCTCGGCGATGCCGCCCGCGAAGCCGTCGCTTTGGACGGCGCCGGTCAGGCCTGCCAGGGACTCGGCCGCGTCGATGAGGCCGCCGAGTTGCATCACCGCGCGATCGCCACATTCCGCGATGTCGACGCCCACTGGCGCCTGGCCAACGCCCTGGCACACCTGGGAGATGCCCTCGACGCGCTCGGCGAGGACGAGCGGGCACAGGCCGCGTGGGAGGAGGCTAGGCGGCTGGTGGGAGCGTTCGATGACCCGCAGGCGACCGCACTGGCCCGACGGGTGGCCGCGCGGCTCAACAGCAGCGATGGCTTGTGAGCTGTCAGGTCACGGGTTCGAAGGCGGTGATCCACACCGGGCCGTCCGCGCAGTCCAGACGCGGCCCGTCAGCAGGGGTGAGGCTGGTGCGCAGGATCTTCAGCCGGTGACCATCGACAGTGGCGACCGGGCCAAGGCCTGGGCCCATGAAACGGAAGGTGCGCACCTGGTTGTGCACCTCCCGCGCGGTCTTCGCGGTGTCGACGACGGAGAACTCCGGCTCCATCAACCCCGCGTAGCTCACCCCCTGGGCCGGCTGCGGTTCGCCGGCCGCCGGGTCCGTCACGCCGTCCAGGGCGAGGGCCAGCACACGGCGCAGCGCGGGAGACAACTTGGGCCACAGGCGTGCGGGGGTCACGTCGTCGGGAATCGGGATCCCGTCCTGCTGGGCGAGGATGGGCCCGGCGTCGAACCACTCGTTCATGCGGTGGACCGTCACCCCCAGGTGCGAGTCGCCGTTCCGGATCGCCCACGGCACCGGCGCGGGCCCGCGGTACTTCGGCAGCATCGAGCAGTGGACGTTGGCCACGCCGTACCGCGGGATGCGCAGGACGGACGCGGGCAGCCGCCAGGAGAACCCGTAGCAGACAACAAGGTCGAGGTCGTAGCCGCGCAGCGCGGCGCCCAGTCCTTCGGAGCTGCCCGGCAGCAGCAGATCCATCCCCGCCGGGAGCGCCGCCGTGATCTGCCCGACCACCTCGGCCACCCCGTCGTCGGTGGCTCTCCTGGGCCGCATGGAACGGGAGTAGCCGTAGACGACCGGCTCGTGGCCCGCCTCGACGCACGTCTCGTGCAGAGCGGCGAACTCCTGGACACCGAACGAGATCAAGCCGACGCGCATGCCGTTCCTCACGCAGATCAGCATAGAGAGGTTGTTGTGACCGGCCAGCCAGCGTGCGGATCACGTATCACGAGCATGCCAGGGATGCCTGTGAGCTTCCCCTCATCCCAGCCTGTCCTCGCAACGGCGGCGCAGCCGGCGGAGCAACTGCACGTGATAGTCGGCGCCCTCTTCAGTGAGGAGAGGAATCGCCTGGTCGATCGCCTGTAGTGCCTCCCTGAGGTCACCCGCGTCGAAGTGGGTCCAGGCGATGTCGGTGAGGGTGCGTCCCTGGCTGTACTCGTCTCTGATCCCGCGAAAGTTCTCGAGAGAGGCAGCCAGTCGCGCCTGTGCCTCTGGAAGCCTGCCGAGAAGGCGTAGCGCTCGCCCCTGATTGCGGCGAAGCAACGCCCGGGCGCGTTCAGCGTGTGCGAAGTCGGGGTGATCTTCACGTATCTGGGCGAGGACATTGTGGGACTCCTCGAAACGGCGCAACGCCGAGCGTCCGTCTCCACGCCGCAGGCTGAGCAGGCCCTGGGACTCGATGGCCGTCGCGAGGCTGAGGATATGCTCCGATGCCCGCGCAATCCGTTCAGCGCGTTCCAGCTCGCGCTTGGCCTCTCGCCACCCCTCCGGACCGAGTTCGGTCAGGGCCAGACCGAGGAGCGTGTGCATCCGTGCGACGATGACTTTGTCGGTGACGTGCTCGTCCGCCACCTTGACGCCGATGCGGAGGGCGGGCAGGACCTCCTGGCGCCGGCCGTCCTTGAGTTGAGCTGCCCACATTGCGTCGCAGAGGCCGCAGGTGGTCTTGGGCTCGCGGCGCTTGGAGGCGACGTCGACGGCCTGAGTGATCGAGTCCAGCTCGGCAATGAGTGCGGTCAGCGCCTGCGCGCTGCTTCCAAAGGGGGGATGCGTCATTCGTTCCCGCAGGTCGTTAACCGGCCATCGCCACGGATGCGCGTCCCAGTCGGCGCGGACGGCGAAGCCGAGCAGCCATTCCAAGGACCGGGTCACGGCGGCGTCCTCCCTCAGCGCCCCCTCCCGGCGCAATGCCATCGATGCGACGTAGTTCTCGCAGCCCTGGCGGAAGCGGTAGCGGTCGGAGCGTCCCGGTTCGTGGACGAGAAACTGCAGGTCGGTAAGGCGCTCTAGCATCCGCGCCGCGTCGATCTGCGTCACCTCGGCAGCCGCCGCTGCTACGCCCGAGGTGATCTCCGGCCATGGCACGAAGGTGAGGTGGTTCAGGAACCGTGCCAGGTCCGGCGGCAGCCGCTCGTAGGTGTCCTCGGGGAACCGCTCGTCGGCGCTGTCGTCTCCGGCTTGCAGATCCTTGACGGTCCGCAGCACGGCCGCCGCCTGTCCCCGGCATCTCTCCACGAGGGTGGGATGGGTACGAAGCGTTCGTTCGAAGGCGTCCGGTCCAATGAGCTTGATGAAGAGCTGCTTCGTGGCCTCGTGACTCAACGATTCGACTTCAAGGTGCGTCTCGAAGAGCGACATCAGGCGCGTGGTGGTGACGATCGTGAAAACACCGGATTCGGGGACGAGGAACGGCTGGACGTGTGCGACCTCACGAACGTTGTCCAGCACGAGCACCGCGCGCCGCTCGTGCAGCAGACGACGGTAGTGCCACGCCCGATCTCTCATTCCTGGTGGCATGTCCTCCCCGCGCATGCCCAGCTGACTCAGTAACCGCCGGTACACGCGGGCTTGCGCTTCCTGCGACGCGTCGATGTCGCGCAGGTCGGCGTATGCCTTGCAATACGAACGATGTGCAGTTCTGCGGAAGGCCCAGTGGGAGGCGGTAGCCGTCTTGCCGCTGTCGGACTCGCCGTACAGCAGGGCGCCGCGTATGCCGCCTTCGTACGGTTGCTCGGCGGCACGGTCCAGCTCAGCCAGCACCCTTTCCGCGTTGGTGAAGTAGTTGGAATGGACCGACGGGGGGAAGGCCGGGGAGCATGGCCCGGGAGCCATCAGATCCTGGGCGAACCCGCTCAGGATGCCGAGCAGGGCGGCTTCGTCGGGCTGACTGGACACCGCGCCAGCAAGGCTGGCGAGCGTCGCCACGTCGGCGTTGCCTTCCGAGAAGGACCCGCGGCTGCTGAGCAGTCGCGACGCCATCGTCGTCAAGGCAGTCCGGATTGACCTCGCCGTCTCGCCTCCCGCACCCTGGGCCACCGCCCGCAGCCATTCGTCCACCAAGTCCATGGGCCCACTCCCCCTCGACTACCGACCACCTTATCCAGCCGTGGCTGACTCATCGTCGGTCCATTCCCAAAGGCTGTGGTCATGCGGGTCGAAGAGGTGCACGGCCTCCTCGCTACCTGAGACACGTTCACGCTGCAGGGTGGGCGAACCGCTCGCAGCCGCGAGTTGGGAAGATGCCTGTGGACGGCTGGTGGTGAGCGTGTTCGGGACCGTCGCCGCGTGAGGCGTAGCGACGGCGCAAGCGTGACAGACGTCGGCCAGGCGCCAGGTGCGCCCGGTGACGCTGCGGGCCAGGATTAGCAGGATCGGGCCGTCGCAGCCGCGGTGGCGGGGATGCCACCGGCAGCCGTGATGGCCACACTGGCAGATGCGCAGGTGGGGTGGGAGTAGCGTGCTGCGGGTGTGGCGGGCGAGATGCGCCAGCACTGCGGTGCGGGTGGCTACGGCATGGCAAGGGGGAAGAAGAGGACCGCAGGCCAGGCAGGTAAGGGCGGGTGCACCATCGCGAAGGTGGATGGTGACCGTCCAGACGCGGCGGTGCAGAGAGAGGGGCTGCGGGCCTGGCCGCATGGCGTTGTTCCTCCAGCGGGTTTCGGCTGGCCGGTGATCCGTGCGGTCCTCCCGGGTTGTGGGAAGTCGTCCGGCGGCGGCACACCATAGTGCAGAGCTCTGCCCTCTCGGTAGCCGAAAGGCTGGCGCAAGTAGGGCAGAGGTATGCACTGACAGGGCAGGGGTCTGCACCGTGCGATAGCTGAGTGACGATCTTGCCGCCGGAGCCCAACCTGGAGATGCTCCGCACGGAGCTGTCCCGGCTACGGGCCGAGCGCAGCTGGTCCTACGACGAACTCGCTTCCCGCAGTGGCCTATCGCGCCGCACCCTCATCGAGATCGAACAGGGCCGCACCATCGGAACGCTTGCTACGTGGCACGCCATCGCCCATGCTCTGGGCGCGCCTGTCGGTAGCCTTATGGATACCCTTTGCCAAGGGCACCAGCCACCTACTCCGCCCACTCCCTGACCTCAGGGAACTTGGCGATTCGCACCCGAACTAGTGACAGTCATCGAACAGTCTGCATTCAGACGAACTCTTATCCGTGCGACGAAGCTGATGCTCCGTCAGGATCAGCTGCCTGTCGGCCGCAGGTTGAACGGCTCGGCGCTCCGGGAGCTACAGCTGATGCCACCCGCCCTCTCCAGGACCGATCTCTTGGCCTTGCTGCCGATCTGGGTCACCCGGAACAGGGCGAGGGACAACTGGAGCGGCGCTACCACCGCAACTCCTGCGGCGGACCGAACAGATCCCTGCTGCTAGAACATGCATGCGCCACTGATGCGGCTGCTCGGGTGAGATGAGCGGCATCGGTGCCGAGTCGGCGGCGTGTCGCCTGCCATCCTCCCCGCATGGCTTCACGTCTGAACCTTGCCGGCCACGGGCGATACCCCCCCGCGCACCCCGTACGGCATGCCTCCCTCACCGTGGCCGGTTCGTCCCGCTTAGGCGCTGCGCCAAATCGACCGCATCCGGTGCCGTCCGAGTCCACGCCGGCTGCCTCAGCACATCCTCCCCGTGAAACCCCTTTGACGTTGCAAGGAACCAACGTGCTGGAACCCACCGAAGAGCAAGCCGCCGCAGCCGATGCCTTCACCGCCGGAGATCACCTCGTACTCCAGGCCGGCGCGGGCACCGGCAAGACCACCACGCTGGCGATGCTTGCCGCATCCACTCCCCGTCGCGGCCGCTACATTGCTTTCAACAGGTCCATCGCGCAAGCCGCGGCCGCCGTCTTCCCTCAGACCGTAACCTGCAAGACCGCCCATTCTCTCGCCTTCGCCGCCGTCGGCCGCCGCTACGCCGGCCGCTTGAACGCCCCCCGCGTCCCCAGCTGGAAACAGGGCATGCACCTGGACCTCACCAGCCCTCTGACCATCGACGGCCGCACCATCCCCCAACCCATCCTCGCCTCCGTCACGCTGCGCACCGTCACCACGTTCTGCCACTCCGCCGACCCCACCCTCCAGATCCATCACGTCCCCCACCTGCGCGGCCTGGACACCCCCGAACGCCACAGCCGCTTGGCCGAGGCCATCCTGCCCCACGCCGAGAAGGCATGGGCCGACGTTCAGCATCCCGACAGGGGAGCTGTGCGCTTCAACCACGACCACTACCTGAAGATCTGGGCCCTGTCCGACCCCGTCATCGACGCCGACTACCTCCTGCTGGACGAGGCCCAGGACACCAACCCCGTCCTTGAGGAGGTCTTCACCCGTCAACGCGACCGCGCCCAACTGGTCATGGTCGGCGACTCCGCACAGGCCATCTACGGCTGGCGCGGCGCCAAGGACGTCATGACCGACTTCAAAGGCACCGCCCTGACCCTCTCCCGCTCCTTCCGCTTCGGCCCTGCCCTCGCCGAGGAAGCAAACCGCTGGCTCACCTTGGTCGACGCTCCGATCCGCCTGACCGGCACCGACACCATCCCCTCCCGCATCGGTCCCCTGGAGCGGCCCGACGCCATCCTGTGCCGCACTAACGTCGGCACCATGATCGAGATCATGAACCTGCTGCCCACCGGCCGCCGCGTCGCCCTGGCCGGAGGAGCCGAACCCCTACGAGCGTTGGCACGCGCCGCCGACGACCTGCAACACGGCCGCCGCACCACCCACCCCGAGCTCCTGCTGTTCGAACGCTGGGGCGACCTGAAGGACTACGCCGAATACGACCCCGCCGGCGGCGACCTCGCCCCCCTCGTCGAGGTCGTTGAACAACACGGCACCCGCGCCATCCTCGCCGCCGTCGACCAACTCGCCCCCGAGGAGTACGCGCAGGTCACCGTCTCTACTGCGCACAAGGCCAAGGGCCGTGAGTGGCCCACCGTACGGATCTCGGCAGACTTCACCCCCGACGACGCCGAGGAAGCGTCAGATGAGACGAACGAAGACGGCCAGCCACCCCCCTCCATCGATCCCGACGAGGCCCGCTTGGCCTACGTCGCCGTTACCCGCGCCCGCTATCACCTGGACCCCGGCGAACTAGCCAGCATCTAGCCCATCTAGAAGATTCCGGATAGGAAGTGGAAAACATACCTCACTGCGGCGTCGGGCTTCTCGAACGCAGACCGGGCATCCGGATAGCGCACCCATCACCGTGGTGCGTTGACTCGCCGACTCCCCTTGGCAAGCCCGACGTCGTCGCCAAGCCAGGGGGCATCCCCTGCTTGTTGGGCTGCCAGGCAGGGGACCGCTGCAGAGTCCGGGGAACCATTCGGACGAAGTGGATCTTTAAGAAATAGAGTTTCTTGTATGTCCTATCGGGAAGTGTAGGGCTGTCACCCGGTCGTGTTGGGCCAAACGCAGGCGCTCGTCCCCGCATTGGTGGCGCTGGATTTGGACATCGTCCGGATTGTCCGTTCTCGGGGATTTTATCGAGGGGCTTGATGTTGTACGGTCCGGATGCGTTCCTGATAACTGCGCCCGTGCGGCTGGCGCTTGGCTGCGGCCTCTCCTGAGATTCTCTAGGATGGCTTCTGGCAGGGATGTCTGTGCGGGGAGGGCTCGGTGATGAAGACGTCTGACTATGATGTGGACGCCGCGATGGTTGGGCTGCGTGAGGCAATGGCCCTCTATCGTCAGAGGTTGGCCGATTTGGACGCGGAATATGAGCAGGTGTCCAAAGTGCTTGCTGGCCTCGACGCCGAACGATCTGACCTCCGTGCTCTGAATGAATCCCTCAAGCAAGCGCTCGCGAGACTGCCAGCGACTGCGGGGGAGAGCGAAGGGGCGGATGAGACTGGAACGGTAGAAGCAAGCGACATCGGCCGGGCCACGCCGGCCGCTATGCAGCCGACCCCGGGCCGGATCGATGGAGCAAAGATGCGGTCCGGTGAACTCGCCGAGGCGATCACGCAGGTGATGGCTACCTCCGGGAGGCCGATGCGGTCGCGGGAGATTACCGAGGTGCTGGGGCGAGAGGTAACGCGCTCGACGGTAGAGACCACGAGAGTGACGGCGAAACGCCTCGTGGAGCAGGGGTACCTGATCGAGTCCGAGCCAGGGCTCTTCCAGGCGGCGACCCCGGCGAAGGGAGCTGCCTAGCGGGCGGGGATATAAGACGTCCCTCCTCCCCACGGTCCGGGGAGGAGGGACCCTCGGTCAGCCTGAGATGGGCATCTTTCGGCGGCCGATCACGTGCACCCATGCAAGTGGTGGTTCACGCTCCCCTCAGGGTAGAGCATTCTGGCTTGCCTTGAGGGCGGTGTGGCCTATTTCGGCGTGCCCGAAGAGGTTTTCGGGTGCGGGAAGGCCGATTTTTCGTGCGTACGAAGCGTTCCGCCACCGGGCGGATACAGTGGAATATCCAGAACATTCTCAAGCCGGGCGACAGTGGCGATATCGGGCCAACTTCGTCCAGCGACGAGGTCTGCGACGACCTGTCGATTGACGCCCAAGGCGGCGGCGAAGCGTCGCAGGCTTCCTCCCCGCTCCTCCATCGCCGCCTGGAGGGTGCGGGCGATGTGCTGGACGACGGCGGCAGCGGGGTCGGTGATGCTGGAGTCGGGCCAGGCTTCCGGATCGTGGGCAAGCTTGCGCGGAGGGGTGCGCCGGTTCATGCCTCCGACCATCAGAATGCACTCCTTCGCGTGAACGTGTTCCTTGATCACTGGACTGGCCGGTTGTCCAGCCGTTTCCGTTGGTGCGTGCATCTCAGTCCAGACGTCTCGCGGCGCATCCGCGACTACAAGCCCTGTCTCCCGCACCGCGTATGGGACCCGGTGGCCGACCTGGTACGGGCGACCGTGGCCGCCGCCGCACCGGCGACCTCGTACGAGGTGAAGCATCTCCTGCACGCGGTCGGGCGCCTGGCGGTCTGGGCGGACGGCTCTGGACTGCCCCGTGACCCGGCGGTTTGGTTGCGAACGGAGACCATCGACCGCTTTGTGCTTTCCGGCTGCGCCGATAAGGAGGGCTCGACTGCACAGACCTACGCGACCTGGCTGCGTCGCACGCGGGAGGCTCTGGTGTGGGTGGAGCGGGGTGAGGCGCCACACGTCCGGCTGTCTTCTTCCCGCGACCCACATCCGCCCTATGAGAGAGGCGAATTGGCTCGTCTGCGAGCGTGGGCGGATGCTCTCCCCGGACAAGCCCGCCGCGATGGACTGGCGATGATGGCGCTGGGAGCCGGATGCGGCTGTACCCCAGGAGAGCTGACCCGGATGCGAGGCAGCCATATCCGTTTTACGCATTCCGGGAAAGCGGTGCTGGACAAGGAACTGATTGGTCGGCGCGTCGTCTGCCGGATGGCCTGGGAAGACGTACTGGCCGACCTCGCCCACACCGCAGACACCGCCTACCTCTTCCGCCCGCGACGCAAAGTGGAGGCGTCCAAAAACCTGGTCTCCTCCTGGCCAGCCCGACACCGCCCGTCGGGTGGATTGCCCCGGCTGTCCGCACGACGCCTGCGGTCGACCTGGATCGTCGAACTCCTCCGTGAGCGGATCGACCCAGCCGTCGTCGCGATGGCCGCTGGGATGAAGTCTCCGGCAGGACTGGCCGCTTACCACCGCTGGGTACCTCCGATCAGAGATGAGGAGGTGGACCGCCTGCTGCGGGGACGTCGCCAGTGAGGCGACCGCCGGAGGCGGAGCTGAACGCGCGAAAGCAACGACCGAAGGCACGCAGCGGAGCTCCCCTGGAGATCCCAGACTCCAAGGTCGGTCAACTGCTGACAGCGCTCGACCGCTCTGGCCTCCCAGCGGAACTCGACCGCTTGCTGGCCGGGCGCCCCGGACCGGCCGGGCTGCCGCCGCGCACGGTACTGGCCGGCCTGATGATCTCCGTCTACTACACCGGCAGACCGCTCATCGCCGACGCCTGGCGGCTTCTGTACTTCAGCCTCCGACCCAAGGCCCGTGCTTGGCTGGACATTGACGAACACCCGCCGCGTACGGCACTGGAGAACAAGGCGACCAGTAACCGGCTCTACCGAGCGCTGGATCGCGCCACCACCGTGCTGGACCCCGCCCGCCACGACCGGCGGCAGCGGCTGTCCCAGGATGAAGCCCGTGCCTACCGCGGCGCATGGGACGGCCCTGCCGGACGCGAAGCGGCCGACCGCCTGCAACGGCTGGCCAACCAGCTCGTGCTTGTCCCCGTCCGTATTGCCCAGGCACGCGGTTACCTGCGCGGCTGGCGGGGAGACGTCGGCGTCGACGCCACCGCCATCCCGGTGCAACCCCGCCCCGACGGTAAGCACACCGGTCTGGCCTCCGTCGAGATCACCGCAGGTGAGCATTACAGCGGTGGTTCGGATTACGGTGTCTTCGGATACAGCGCGGCCCTCGTCGTCGCAGCCCACCAAGGTGGCCGTTCCTCCAAGCGCCCGGCTTACCCGCAGATGTGTTTGGGCATGGCCCTGGACACTCCCAGCGTCCGTACCGGGCACAACGCCATCACCGTGCTCAAGCAGGTGCTGGAGTTGGGGCTTCCGCCGGGGTACTGCGCGGTCGACCGGGCCTACACCGGATGCGCGGCTGAAAACTTCCAGATTCCCGCACGCCGCCTGGGCTACCGCCTCGCCCTGGACTACAAGGTCCAAGAACGGGGACTCCAGCAGGACTGGAAGGGAGCCCTGCTGGTCGACGGCTCTCTCATGTGTCCTCTGACGCCCGTCCCTCTGGTCGACGCCACCCAGGGCGCGGAAGACAAGGCCATCCGGGTGCGCAGCCCTGAACTCCGCGAGGCCATCGACGCCCGCGGACCGTACCACCTCAAGCTCAAGCAAGGCCCCGACCACCGTGGCACCATCCGCCTCCAGTGCCCTGGACACGGCGACTCCCGGTCGGTCAACTGCCCCCGCCGTAATCGGCTCGTTCCCAGGCCGGCAGGGACACCCGGAGCGCCGCGGACGGTCATTGACCTCAGCAACATCAGGAAACGCACCAGCGACCCCGCCGCCCGGCCCACCGTCATCCTCCCGGAGGAGGAGTGGACCGGCCCGCCGCCGAAGGAGGAGCTGCCTGAGGTCTGCGGCGAGCACGCCATCAAGGTCCCCGCCGACGCGGACGGGAACCTGCACGTCGCCAAGTACCGGCAGGACGTCCATTACCTCAGCCCAGTCTGGGACGCCACCTACAAGCCGATCCGCTCCCACAATGAGGGGATCAACGGTCGCCTCAAGAGCGGTGAGCTGGACATCGGCAACCCCAAGATCCGCCTCGCTCGCGGCCAGGTAGCGCATACGCTCCTGGTCGCCATCATGATCACGGTCGGCAACCTGGCCATCCTGGAGACCTGGCTCTACGAGCGCACCGGCGTCCACCTCACCGAGGCGGACTACGAAGCCGTCTCCGCTCCGGGGCCGCTCGATCTGCCGCCGGCGGCGGCAGTAGCCGGCGAACGATCGCCGCCATCCGGAGAACTCTGAACCGGCCGCACCACAACCGAGTGCTCTATCCAGCCCCGCCGCTGCGGGGCCCATCGGCGTGCTCGCCCACCGTGGCAGTGCCCAGCCCGCCGGCGAGCGACTCCGGCACAGCACCACAGACCACCCCGAACAGGCATCGAACAAGGTCTACAAACGCCGAGATCCCATCCGATCACCATGATCGGACGGGATCTCGTGAACCGTTCAGGAGCTAACTCGTGAACGGCCCAGGTGTGGACCTGAGGGGATTTGAACCCCTGACCCCCTCGTTGCGAACGAGATGCGCTACCAGGCTGCGCTACAGGCCCGTGGCCGCTAAAGCCGTAGAAACTCTAGCACCCGGGCGGGGGCGGGCCGAAATCGGTTACGCGGGCTGCCCGGCGTGCTACTCGCCGGCGGCGCGGCGGCGGCGCGGTGGGTGCTCGTCGTCGGCGTACTGGTCGAAGAGGGGGGTGCGCCGGGGGGTGGCGGGGTCCTGGCGGGGCTGGGGGGTGGTGCCGCCGGCGGTGGTGGAGCGGGCGGCGCTCCAGGTGTCGGGGGCGTCCAGGTCGACGCCGCGGGTGGTGCGGGGGGCGACCGGGGCGTTGACGTAGGTCGGCAGCGGCACGGGGGCCGGGTCCCAGGTGTCGGGGCCGTCCTCGGGGGTCGCGCCGCCGCTGCCGCGCTGTCGGTTGACCCACTCGGCGTGGTCTGTCTGCTCCACCACGGCCCGCGCCGGGAGTTCCGGTTTCGGCGCCCGCGGCTTGGCCGCGGCCGGCGGGTCGGGGCGGGCGGCGGCGCTGGCCTGGGTGCGCTGGCGGAGCCGCCGCGCGGCCTCCTCGGCGCGGCGGCGGTCGAGCTCGACGGCGTAGCGGCGGTGCTCCTGCTGGCGTACGTGGATGACGTACGCCAGCAGCAGCACGGCCGGGATGCCGGGCAGCCACAGCATGCCGGGGCCGGAGGAGAGCGCGAAGATGCCGCCGAGGGTGAAGGCGAGGAAGAGCACCATCGTGGTGCGGCGGCGCCGGGCCAGGACCTTGGCGCGGGCGGCGGCGCGGGGGTTGGGGGTGGCCTTGGGTGACGCCGGCGGGGGCACCGTGGTGACCGGCTCGGCGTACGCCCGTACGTCGGCGTGGGCGTTGGCGTTGGCGGGCGCGGGGGCCTCGTCGGCCTCCGCTGTCTCGGAGGGGTCGGCGGGCTCGGCCGGGACGCCGCGCCGGCCGCGCGTCAGCAGGCGCAGGGCGGTGCTGAACCGCTCCGTGGGGCGGGCCTCGTTGAGCTCGTCCTGTCTGCGGAGCCACATCGGCACGAGATACGCGGCCCAGGCGCCGACGATCACTGCGAAGATGAGGCCACTGCTGCTCACGCTCACACGGTAGAGGGATTCGCGCGAGAGCGTGGGCCAAAACGGGCGGTGTGTCGTCCGAACCGGTGCCCCAGGCCGTCAATTCTTCGGATTGTTATCAAGTGCTCGAACACGCATTTTATTTCTGGGGCGCGGGCGGTGCCTTCGGCGTGTCGGAGCTCCGGTGGTGCCAGCGGGCCAGCAGGCCCTGCGGCACCTCCTCCGCCGTGAGCGCGAAGACGAGATGGTCGCGCCAGGCGCCGTCGATGTGGAGAAAACGCGGGCGCACGCCTTCTTCACGGAATCCGAGTTTCTCCACCACCCGGCGGCTGGGGCCGTTCTCCGGGCGAATGCAGATCTCGATCCGGTGCAGCCCGAGGGGGCCGAAACAGTGGTCCACGGCGAGCGCCACCGCCGTCGGCATGACGCCGCGGCCGGCGACGGCGCGGTCGATCCAGTAGCCGATGTGGGCCGAGCACATCGAGCCCCAGGTGATGCCGGCGACCGTCAGCTGCCCGGCGAGCCGCCCCTGGTAGGTGACGACGAACGGCAGCATCCGCCCGGCCTGAGCCTCGCTCCGCAGGTGGCGCACCATCTGCCGGAAGGTGGGGCGGCGCGGCGGGAAGTGGCCAGGCGGCGGGGGCGGGATGGTGGCCTCCCAGGGGCGCAGCCAGTCGCGGTTGCGCTGGTTGATCTCGCGCCAGGCGCGGTGGTCGCGCTGCCGGATGGGCCGCAGGCCCACGTCGCCGTCCACCAGTTCGACGGGCCAGTGGGACCTCGCGGGGTTCACGACGCTCACGACACCGGCCGGGGGTGGTCGCCGCCGCGGAGCTGGTCGACGGCGTGGCGCAGCAGCGGCTCCAGCACGGCCAGGCCGTCGCGGACGCCGCCCCGGGAGCCGGGCAGGTTCACGATCAGGGTGCGGCCCGCCACCCCGGCCAGGCCCCGGGAGAGCGCGGCGGTGGGGACCTTGGCCTGCCCGGCGGCGCGGATGGCCTCGGGGATGCCGGGCACCTCGTAGTCGAGGACGCGGCGGGTCATCTCCGGGGTGCGGTCGGTGGGGGAGACGCCGGTGCCGCCGGTGGTGAGGACCACGTCGTACCCGGCGTCGACGGCGCCGCGCAGCTCGGCGAGGACCGGCTCGCCGTCGGGCACCACGCGCGGGCCGTCGGCGGCGAAGCCCAGCGCGACCAGGGCCTCGACGAGCAGCGGGCCGGTGGTGTCCTCGTACGTCCCGGCGGCGGCGCGGTTGGACGCGGTGACGGCGAGCGCCCGGTACGCGGCTGGGGACGTCGTCATCGCTGGTCCCGTCTCCACGTGCCGGAGGCGCCGCCCGTCTTCTCCTCGACGCGGATGTCGGAGATGACCGCGCCCTTGTCGACCGCCTTGACCATGTCGACGAGGGTGAGGGCGGCGGCGCTCACCGCCGTCAGCGCCTCCATCTCCACGCCGGTGCGGTCGGTGGTGCGCACGCTCGCCGCGATCTCCACGGCGTCGTCCTCCACCGACAGGTCCACGGTGACGCCGGACAGCGCGAGGGGGTGGCAGAGCGGGATCAGCTCGGAGGTGCGCTTGGCCGCCATGATCCCCGCGATGCGGGCGGTGGCGAGGGCGTCGCCCTTGGGAACGCCGGCGCCGCGCAGCAGGTCAACGACCTCCGGCGTCACCAGCACCCGGCCGGTGGCCCTCGCGGTCCGCGTGGTGACCTCCTTGCCGGAGACGTCGACCATGCGGGCCGCCCCGGCCTCGTCGAGGTGGGTCAGATGCGGGGTGTTCATGAAGGGCTACGGTACTCCGCGCTCAGTCGAGCAGCACCACCGTGACCTGGTCACCGGGTCGCACCTCGGTGGTGGTCTCGGGGATCTCGACCAGCGCGTCGGCCAGGGCGAGGGCGGCGATGAGGTGGGAGGAGGCGCCGCCGACCGGGCGGACGGTGTTGGTCTCCGCGGCGTACGAGCCGCGCAGGAACTGGCGCCTGCCGGGCGGGGAGGCGAGGGGCGCGTCGGCCTCCAGCCGGGCGGTGACGCGGCGCCGGTGCAGGCGTTCGGCGGGGTGCCCGGCCATGGCGCGCAGCGCGGGGCGCACGAACAGCTCGAAGGAGACGTACGCGCTGACCGGGTTGCCGGGCAGGGCGAAGAGCGGCACCCGGCCGGGGTGGAGGAAGCCGAAGCCCTGCGGCTTGCCCGGCTGCATCGCCAGGCGCCGGAACTCCACGGTGCTCTCCTGGCTCAGCGCCTCCTTCACCACGTCGTACGCCCCCACGCTGACGCCGCCGCTGGTGACGATCAGGTCGGCGCGGCTGAGCTGGTCGTCGAGGGCGCCGCGCAGCGTGGCGGGCTCGTCGGCGACGGCGTCGGCGCGGTACGCCACGGCCCCGGCGCGCTGGGCGGCGGCGGTGAGCATGGGGCCGTTGGAGTCGTGGATCTGGCCGGGGGCGAGGGGCGCGCCGGGCGCGGCGAGCTCGCTGCCGGTGGAGACCACGACGACGCGGGGGCGCGGGCGCACGGTGACGGTCGCGCGTCCGACGGCGGCGAGCAGGCCGAGCCGCGGCGGGCCGAGCACCGCCCCGGCGGCGACGGCGAGGGAGCCGGCGGCGATGTCGCTGCCGCGCTCGCGGATGTGCTGGCCGGGGTCGGCGGGCCGGAAGACGCGGACCTCGCCCGCCAGGTCCACCTCGTCGTGACTGGTCATGCGGCCGTCGGTCCACTCGACGGGGACGACCGCCTGGGCGCCGGGCGGCACCGGGGCGCCGGTCATGATCCGGGCGGCCTGGCCGGGCCCCACCGCCGGGAGCTCGCCGGCGCCGGCGCCGGCCGCCGCCTCGCCGACGAGGCGCAGCACGGCGGGGAACTCCTCGGTGGCCCCCTCGACGTCGGCGACGCGCACCGCGTAGCCGTCCATGGAGCTGTTGGGGAAGGGCGGCAGCGCGAAGGGCGCGGTGACGTCCTCGGTGAGGACGCAGCCGGCGGCCTCCGCGAGATGCAGCTCGATGGGGTCGAGGGGGCGCACAGCCCGCAGGATGTCGGTCAGGTGCTCGTCGACCGACCACAGGTCACTCAAGGCGGGGCATCTCCTCGCTGACGTAGCTCCGGAGCCAGGCGCGGAAGTCGGGGCCGAGGTCGGGGCGTTCGCAGGCGAGGCGGACGATGGAGCGCAGGTAGTCGCCCTTGTCGCCGGTGTCGTACCGGCGGCCCGAGAAGATCACGCCGTGCACCGGGCCGCCGAGGGAGGGGTCGGCGGCCATGGCCTGGAGCGCGTCGGTGAGCTGGATCTCGCCGCCCCGGCCCGGCCGGGTCTTGCGCAGCACCTCGAAGACGCCGGGGTCCAGCACGTACCGCCCGATGACGGCGTAGTTGCTGGGCGCGTCGGCGGCGGACGGCTTCTCGACCAGGCCGGTCACGCGGCGTACGCCGTCGCGGTCGGTCTCCTCGACGACGGCGCAGCCGTAGAGGTGGATCTGCTCGGGAGCCACCTCCATCAGCGCGACGACGCTGCCGCCGTACAGGCGCTGCACGTCGGTCATGATCGTCAGCAGCGGGTCGCGGGGGTCGATGAGGTCGTCGCCGAGCAGCACGGCGAAGGGCTGGTCGCCCACGTGCGGCGCGGCGCACAGCACGGCGTGGCCCAGGCCCTTGGGGTCGCCCTGGCGCACGTAGTGCATGGTGGCCAGGTCGTTGGATTCCTGGACGAAGGACAGGCGCTGGTCGTCGCCCTTGCGGTGCAGGGCCTCCTCCAGCTCGTAGTTGCGGTCGAAGTGGTCCTCCAGCGGCCGCTTGTTCCGGCCGGTGATCATCAGTACGTCGGTGAGGCCTGCGGCGGTGGCCTCCTCCACCACGTACTGGATCGCGGGCCGGTCCACGACGGGCAGCATCTCCTTCGGCGTCGCCTTCGTGGCGGGAAGAAAACGCGTGCCCAGACCGGCGGCGGGAATGACAGCCTTGGTGATCTGGGGGCGCGGTGACGTCATGCCGTCACTGTATCCAGCGGGGCCGACGCCGCCGAGCACTTTGCGGTTAAGCGTCGGGCTATGAGCGTTTTGCCGGGGAACAGATCGTCGAAGAGCGTGTAACGGGTCGTGAAGGGAGCGCGTGGGCAGCGTGGCGAACGTGCGAGGCGATGCGGACGAGGTCGAGCAAGTGCGGCGGCACAAGCGCGAGGTGCGTCGCGACCTGCTGGCGGTGCGTGCCGCCATGGCGGGCGATGAGGTGGCGCAGGCGGCGCGGGCGATCGAGCGGCGCGCGCTCGAACTGCCGGAGCTGGCCTCGCTGGAGGCGGGCGCGACCGTCGCGGCGTACGTGTCGGTCGGCCGCGAGCCGGGCACGGCCGGGCTGCTGGCGGCGCTGCGCGCGCGCGGCGTACGGGTGCTGCTGCCGGTGCTGATGGCCGACCTGGACCTGGACTGGGCGGTCTTCGAGGGGGCGGGCCGGCTGCGGGAGACGGACTACGCCGGCGGGGCCCGGCTGCTGGAGCCGCGCGGGCCCCGGCTGGGGCGGCAGGCCGTGTGCGAGGCCGACGCGGTGCTGCTGCCGGGCGTGGCGGTGGACCGGCGCGGCGTCCGGCTGGGGCGGGGCGGCGGCAGCTTCGACCGGGCGCTGGCGCGGCTGGCGGCGGCGGGCGGGGACCGGGCGCTGGTGGCGCTGGTGTACGGGCACGAGGTCGTCGACGAGCTGCCCAGCGAGCCGCACGACCGGCCGGTGGGCGTGGCCGTCACGCCGGAGGGGGTGCACCGGTTTTCCCCCGGTTTCCCCGAGACCGCTGAGGACCGCTGAGGGCCGCTGAGGGCCGCTGAGGACCGCTACGGACTGAGCGTCAGCGTGTCCCCGGCGGACTCCTCCACCGCCTGACGGCTGTGCACCCACGGCAGGTACTCGCCGTCCGCCCACAGCTCGGTCTGGTCCGTGTAGTTGTCGTGGTAGGCGTGCCCCGAGGCGCCGGTGAGGTTGATCCACAGCGACTCGTCGAAGTCGTCCAGGCTGACGATCATCCGCATCGACGGCACCCACGTGATGTCGTAGCCGCCGGCCGCGTTCCAGCCGGTGGCGTTCACCACGTCCGTGCCGCCGGAGAGCTCCCACGGCCCGCGGTTGAGCAGCCACTGCACCGGCCCCGGGCCCTCGGTGCCGAGGGTCTGGTTGTTCAGCATCAGCGTGTGCATCCGCCCCCAGCTCCAGGTGTCGATGTCCTTGCCCAGCTCGGCCGTCATCTCCCAGCGGGCGTCGCGCATGGCGCGGCGCAGCAGCTCGTCGCGGGTGTCGGTGGCGGGCTGGTCGGCGTCGGCCGGGGTGTGCCACCAGCGGCTGCCGGGGTCGTCGAGGATGTTCTGCACCACCAGGAACCAGCGGTCCCCGCCGTCGGGCTGCGCGGTGTCGGGGTCGCGCTCGCCGCACTCGTTGATCAGCCGGGCGTCGCCGTCGAGGTCCTCGATCGGCTGCGAGTCGTCGGCGGGCGGCACCATCAGGCACTCGCCCTCGACGCGCACCTCCTTCGGCAGCTTGTCGCCGAACGCCAGCTGGAGCAGGTTGCGCCAGACGGAGTTGTAGTACGCGGCGGCGGGGGAGTCGGCGTCCTGCGAGTAGTCCCAGCCCTCCAGCAGGTCCTGGGCCTCGCGGACGTAGCCGTCCTGGATGTCGACGTCCAGCAGGTAGGGCGTGAGGACCTCGGCCATCTCGTTGTGGTTGTCGAGCTGGATCTCCTGCATGTCGGTCATCGAGACGTTGCCGCCCTCGGCGATCGTCTCCTGGATCAGCTCCTCGATGCGGTTGCTGCGGGTGCCGTAGCTCCAGTCCTCGGTCAGGTGGTAGTCGTACCCGGACGGGTCGACGACGGCCTGGTTGGCGGTCACGATGTAGCCGCGCTCCGGGTTGTACTCGTACGGCAGCGCCTCCTGCGGGATGTATCCCTGCCAGTCGTAGGCGGAGTCCCAGCCGGGGGAGGGGTAACGGCCGTTGCCCTCGCCGCGGATGGGGATGGCGCCCGGCGCCTGGTAGCCGATGTTGCCGGCGGTGTCGGCGTAGATGAGATTCTGTGAGGGTACTGCGAAGTCCTGGGCGGCGGTCCGGAACTCGGCGAAGTCGGTGGCCGCGTTGAGGGAGAAGACGGCGTCCATGGTGTTGGACGGCGTGAGGGCGGTCCAGCTGAGGGAGACGGCGTAGCCGCTGCCGCGGTCGGGGGCCTGGGCGTCCACCGGGGCGCTCGCGCCGACGTTGGTCAGCTCCTCCTCGCGGTCGGAGATGATCGGGCCGTTGTCGGTGGAGCGCACCGTGATCTCGCGCGTCTCGCCGCCCGCGACCTCGATGACCTCGGTGCGCGTGTCGTACGGCACCCACTCGCCGTCGCGCAGGTAGTTGCCGTCGTCGAGCTGCTCCAGGCGCAGGTCGGTGACGTCGGCGCCGAGGTTCGTCATGCCCCAGGCGATCGACTGGTTGTGGCCGATGACCACGCCCGGCATCCCGGCGAAGGTGAAGCCGGACACGTCGTACGGGCAGGCGTCGCTCAGCTCGTTGCAGTGCAGGCCCATCTGGTACCAGACGGACGGCAGCGAGGGCGCCAGGTGCGGGTCGTTGGCCAGCAGCGGCTGGCCGGTGGTGGTGTGGTCGCCGGAGATCACCCAGGAGTTGGAGCCGATGCCCGCGCCGTTGGGGCCGAGGAGGGAGGGGATGTCGCCGAGGGTGCGGGAGAGGGAGGACAGCTGGGTGCTCACGCCGTCGACCGCGTCCTCGTAGCCCTCGGCCGCCGGCACGGAGTACGTCTCGGTGCCGTTGCCGGGCTCGGTCACGATCGGCGCGTGGCTGTCGTAGGGGTAGGGCGGGTAGAGCTCCTCGATCTCCTTCTGGCTCAGCCGGCCCGCCAGCAGCGAACGGTCGATCTCGTCCTGCATGTTCCCGGTCAGGTCCCAGGCCATGGCCTTCAGCCACGCCACCGAGTCGACCGGGTCCCACGGCTCGGGGGCGTAGTCGTTCTCGAAGCCGAGGGCGGCGTACTCCACGGACAGCCCGGCGCCGCTGTGCTCCGCCAGGTAGGCGTTGACGCCGTCGGTGTACGCCCGCAGGTAGCGCTTGGTCTCCTCCGACAGCTCCTCGTCGTACTCCCGCTGGGCCACCTCGCGCCAGCCCATGGTGCGCAGGAAGGCGTCGGTCTCCACCTGGCCCTCGCCGAACATCTCCGACAGCTCGCCGGCGGTCACGTGGCGGCGGACGTCCATCTCCCAGAAGCGGTCCTGCGCCTGGACGTAGCCCTGGGCGAGGAAGAGGTCCTCGGCGGTGTCGGCGTACAGCTGCGGGATGCCGTTCCCGTCCCGCTCGACCGTGACGGGGGCGGACAGGCCCTCGACCGTCAGCTCGCCGCTGACCTGCGGGAAGGAGGCCCGCACGGTGCTCACGCTCCAGTAGGCCCCGTAGCCCAGCCCGGCCAGGAGGAACATGACGACGACGATCAGGATCAGACGAGCGCGTCGCCTGGGCTTCTTGGCGCGGGGCATCTCGGTGTCTCTGTCCTCAGTCCTTGCTCGAGGGCGCTCGAGGGCGCTCAAGGCAGCGCGGCGGTCGAAGGCAACCATAGACATACGGCTACCGGGGTGTGCCTACGGGGAGTCAGGCTCCGAGTCAGGCTCCCAGGCCTCACCATTCATATGCTGGTAAATTCTCCGCAAAGCCGGTGAATTTGACGGCTCGCAGTCTTGCCGCGGACAGCCTTCCACAGGCCCATATGCCCGCAGGCGCGAGAACGCACGCGCGAACACGCGCGGGCACGTCCGCGCGGGCACGTCCGCCGGACGCGACGACGAGAGAGGAGGGGTCCGCCGCTGACAGTAGACCGCCTCAACGAACTGATGCTGGCCGGCGCCCTCGTCCTGCTCGTCGCGGTCGCCGCGGTGCGCCTGAGCTCCCGCAGCGGGCTGCCCACCCTGCTCATCTACCTGGCCATCGGCATGGGGCTGGGCGAGGACGGGCTGGGCGTGGAGTTCAGCGACGCGGAGCTGACGCGCGTGCTCGGCTACGCCGCGCTCGTCGTCATCCTCGCCGAGGGCGGCCTCGGCACCCGGTGGCAGGACATGCGCCCGGCGATCCCCGCCGCCGCCGTGCTGGCCACCGTCGGCGTCGGCATCAGCGTCGGCGTCACCGCGGCCGCGGCCCACTTCCTGGCCGGGCTCGACTGGGACTCGGCGCTGGTCATGGGCGCCGTGGTCTCCTCCACCGACGCCGCCGCCGTCTTCTCCGTGCTGCGCCGGGTGCGGCTGCCGCGCCGGCTCTCCGGCGTGCTGGAGGCCGAGTCCGGCTTCAACGACGCCCCCGTCGTCATCCTCGTCGTCGCCTTCTCCGACGTGGACTTCGCGCACGAGCCGGGCGAGTGGTGGCTGCTGGCCGGCGGGATGCTGGTGGAGCTGGCCATCGGTCTGGTCGTCGGTCTGGTCGTCGGCAGGGTCGGCGCCCTCGGGCTCCGGCACGTGGCGCTGCCCGCGTCCGGCCTGTACCCCATCGCGGTGGTGGCCCTCACCGTGCTGGCCTACGCCGCGGGCGCGCTCGCCCACGGCTCCGGCTTCCTCGCGGTCTACGTCGCGGCGGTCCTCCTCGGCAACGCCCGCCTGCCGCACCGGCCCGCGACGCGGGGCTTCGCGGACGCGGTGGCGTGGCTGGCGCAGATCGGGCTGTTCGTGCTGCTGGGGCTGCTGGCCGACCCCTCCGGGCTGTGGCGGGACTTCTGGCCGGCGGTGGTGATCGGCGCGGCGCTGTCCCTGGTGGCCAGGCCGCTGTCGGTGGTGGTGTGCCTGCTGCCGTTCCGCCGGCCCTGGCGGGAGCAGCTGCTGCTGTCGTGGGCCGGGCTGCGGGGAGCGGTGCCGATCGTGCTGGCCACCATCCCGGTGGTCGCCGACGTGCCGGACAGCGACCGGATCTTCAACATCGTCTTCGTGCTGGTCGGCGTCTACACCCTGGTCCAGGGCCCCACCCTGCCGTGGCTGGCCCGGCGGCTGCGGCTGCCGGGCGAGACGGAGAAGGCGGTGGACGTCGACATCGAGTCCGCGCCGCTGGAGCGGCTGCGCGGACACCTGCTGTCGGTCACCATCCCGGAGGGCTCGCGGATGCACGGCGTGGAGGTCGCCGAGCTGCGGCTGCCGCCGGGGGCCGCCGTCACGCTGGTCGTGCGGGACGGCACCAGCTTCGTGCCCCAGCCGGTGACGGTGCTGCGGCGCGGGGACGAGCTGCTGGTGGTGGCCACCGACCCGGTGCGGGACGCGGTCGAGCGGCGGCTGCTGGCGGTCAGCCGGGGCGGCAAGCTCGCCGGCTGGCTCGGCGACGCGGGCGGAAGCACCGGGGTGCGGGACTGACACCGGGCTGACGGCGGGGTGACCGCGGCGTGCCCCCGGAGGCCGCCGTGAGTAGACGCGGGGGCGGGGAATGTTGCACGATGGAGCGTCGTTAGCACTCACTCAGGAAGAGTGCCAGTGCCGGGAGGAACTCGTGCCGACGTACCAGTACCAGTGCACCGCATGCCAGGAGGGCCTCGAAGTGGTGCAGAAGTTCACCGATGACGCCCTCACCGAGTGCCCCAGCTGTCAGGGGCGGCTCAAGAAGGTGTTCTCGGCGGTCGGCATCGTCTTCAAGGGCTCCGGCTTCTACCGCAACGACAGCCGCAACGCCTCCTCCGGCAGCTCCTCCTCGTCGAGCTCGGAGAAGTCCACCGCGAAGAAGTCCGAGAACGGCTCCTCGTCGTCTTCGTCCTCCTCGTCATCATCCGGGTCTTCGTCCTCGTCCTCCTCGTCTTCGTCGTCCTCCTCGTCCTCGTCCGCGAGCACCGCCTCCGCCGCATGAGCGCCGACGAGACGGCCGCCGACATAGGCGTCATCGGGGGGTCCGGCTTCTACTCGTTTCTCGGCGAGGTGACCGAGGTCACCGTGGACACCCCCTACGGCCCGCCCAGTGACTCGCTCTTCCTCGGCGAGATAGCCGGCCGGCGCGTCGCCTTCCTGCCCCGCCACGGCCGGAACCACCACCTGCCGCCCCACGGCATCAACTACCGGGCCAACCTGTGGGCGCTGCGCTCGCTCGGCGTCCGCCAGGTGCTCGGCCCGTGCGCGGTCGGCGGGCTGCGGCCCGAGTACGGCCCGGGCACGCTGCTCATCCCCGACCAGCTCGTGGACCGGACCAAGAGCCGCGTCCAGAGCTTCTACGACGGCCAGCCGCGCCAGGACGGCCTGCGGCCCAACGTGGTGCACGTCGCCTTCGCCGACCCCTACTGCCCGGCCGGGCGCGAGGCGGCGCTCGCTACCGCCCGGGGCAGCGGCTGGCAGGCGGTCGACGGCGGCACGATGTGCGTGATCGAAGGGCCGCGCTTCTCCACCCGCGCCGAGTCCCGCTGGCACGCCGCCCAGGGCTGGTCCGTCGTCGGCATGACCGGCCACCCCGAGGCGATCCTCGCCCGCGAGCTGGAGCTGTGCTACACCTCCCTCTCCCTCGTCACCGACCTGGACGCCGGCGCCGAGATCGGCGACGGCGTCTCCCACACCGAGGTCCTCCAGGTCTTCGCGCAGAACGTCGACCGGCTGCGCACCGTCCTGTTCGACGTCGTCGCCCGCCTCCCCAAGGACCGCGAGTGCCTGTGCACCAGCGCCCTCGGCGGCCAGGACCCGGGCATCGAGCTGCCCTGAACCCGGCCCGGCCCAGCCGTGGCCCGGCCGGCTAGCCGGCGAGCGCGAGCTGGCCGCTCTCCAGACGCAGCAGCTGCCGCTTGCGCTCGGGACCGCCCAGGCCGTACCCGGCCAGGTCGCCTGAGGACGCCAGGACCCGGTGGCACGGCAGGACGAGCGGCACCGGATTCACGGCGTTCGCCGCGCCGACCGCGCGGGCGCCCCGGGGCAGGCCGAGCTCCCGCGCCAGGTCGCCGTAGGTGGCCGTCGAGCCGTACGGGATCTCCGTCAGGCGGCGCCACACCCGCCGTTGGAAGGGCGTGCCGCCGACGGCGACGGCGAGGTCGAAGTCGGTGAGGCCACCGTCGAAGTACGCCGCCAGCTGCGCCGTGGCGTCGGCCAGCGGGGCCGGGTCGGCCCGCCACGAGGGGTCTATGCGGGCCTCGGCCGCCAGGTCCACGCGATGCAGCCCCCGGTCGTCGCCCACCAGGAGCAGCTCTCCCAGCGGCGAGTCCATGACGGCGTAACACGGCTCTGCGGTGCGGCCCGGATCCGGGCTCGCTGCGATGAAGCGGATCATGCTGCCACTGTCCGTGATCGAACGGCGGCGGCGCCAGCGGAGATCGGACATCGACCTCGAACGGATGACGGAGTTTTCCACAGGCGCCGAGTTGTCCACAGGCCCCGGCGGGACGTGCCGCGAGCGGGCACGGTGGGTGCATGAACTCCGCACCACGCCCGGCACCGGGCCCCGTTTCGTCACCCGCCCGATCCCGCGTTCCCGACTTCGCGCCGGTCGGCCCGCGCGGCGGGCGTCACCGGCTGCGGCGCGTCCTGCGGCGCCGGCGGCGCGGGCGGCGCGTGCTGGCCGGAGCGCTGGCGGTCACGGCCGTCGCGCTGGCCGCCGCCGCGCCCTGGGGCGGCGGCGAGGGCCCCGACGGCGCCCCCGCCGGAGCCGGCGACGCCCGCCCCGGGACGGCGGACGGGCCGGGGGAGCCCGGCGGCGAGGGTCTCGTCGCCACCGCCGTCCGCATCGCCGACCCGGCCGCGGTGAGCCTGCTCAAGCCGGGCGACGAGGTGGACGTGCTGGCGGCCCCGCCGCGCTCGGGCGGCGACGGGCCCGAGCGCGCCCGCGTGATCGCCCACCGGGCCCGGGTGGCCGAGGTGCCCAGGCCGCCGATGGAGCCCGAGGAGGGCGGCATAAGCCCGCCCGGCGCCCTGCTCGTGCTGACGGTCCCGCCCGGCACGGCCGCCGACCTCGCCGGGGCGGCGTCCGCCGGCGGACTGGCGGTGGCCCGATGGTGATCCGAACGCCTGCCCGTGGCCACACCTTCACGTGGTCATCGGATTGGACAGCCCTCGCCCGCCTGGGGCAGCGTGAGCCGCGTCCGGCGTGGAGGAGAGAGCGGAGGGAGCGCGGTGAGCGAGCGAGGCAAGAGCCTGGTGACGGGAGCCAAGGGGGTGCTGTCGGGGTTCCAGGAGTTCCTGATGCGGGGGAACGTGGTGGAGCTCGCCGTGGCCGTCGTGGTCGGCACCGCGTTCACCAACATCGTGAACGCGGTGGTGAAGGGCGTCATCAACCCGCTCATCGGCGCCCTCGGCACCCAGGACCTGGACGCCTACGAGTCCTGCCTGCGCGGCCCCTGCGAGGTGAACGAGGCGGGAGAGGTGGTCTCCGGCATCCCGATCCGCTGGGGCACGGTGATCAGCGCCTCGCTCACCTTCCTGATCACCGCCGCGGTGGTCTACTTCCTGATGATCCTGCCGATCAACCGGTACCAGGAGCGCCGCAAGGCCAGGGCCGAGGCACAGGCCGAGGCCCAGGCCGAGGCGCCCGCCGAGCCGACCCAGCTGGAGGTCCTCATCGAGATCCGCGACGCGCTGCGCGCCCAGCGGCCGACGGCCGAAGCCGGCGACGCCACCGCCGCGATCGTGGCCCAGCGCACCGGCTCCGACGAGTCGGCGGCGGAGAACAGGCCCTAGCGGCACGTCGTGGCCCGCCCGGCGGGGCGTCAGAGGTGGTGCGGAGGCCGTTCGTTGAGGAAGCGGGCGAGGTCCGCCACGCCACCGCCGCCGAGGGCCGGGTCCTCGGGAAGCCGCTCGCCCCAGCCCTCGTCGGCGTCGTCCGGCGCGCGCTGGTCCAGCGGGTCGCCGAAGTCCAGGGCGGCCAGACGCTCCCGCCTCTGCCGCTGCGGACGCCGGCCCTCCGGGGAGTTCGGGGTGCTGGTCATGAGCCCAGCGTACGGCCCCCCCGGCGGGGTCGGGGTCCGGGCGGCGAGCGCCTCGTGCCACCACAGGTCCCGGCCGGGCTCCCAGGGGACGGGCCGGGCGAGCTGCGACACCACCAGCACGGTGTGGACGCCCGGGCATCCCCACAGGGCCCGGTCGAGCACGGCCTTCACGTCCTGGACGGCGTCGTCCTGCCGGCAGCTGTCCGCGCTGACGACCACACGCGCGCCGGAGGAGCGGATCCGGTTCCGCACGAAGCCCAGGTGGTTTCCGACGGGGAGGGTGATGCGCATCGCGCCGAGCCTGATGCAGGCGAGGGTGACGATCACCGACTCCAGGCACATGGGCAGCAGCACGGCGACAGGGTCGCCCTCGCGCACGCCGAGCCGGGCCAGGGCCTCCGCCGCCTGTTCCCCCTGCCGCAGCATCTGGGCATGGCCGAGCACGTCGGCGGGCCGGACCCGCGCTCCTCTTCCGGAGCCCTCGTCATCCCGGCCCCGCTGGTCATGGTCGTCTGGCGGCATGCGGGGCAGCCTCGCCCCTCCCGATTGACGTCCGATAAACGTCCGCTGGACGTCCCCGCCCGGGTCGCGTCGCGGCTGGTGAGACGGGTGGGGGTGATGCGGCCGATGAGCCGATGAGCCGGGCGTGGTACGCATGGGCCATGACTGAGCCGAGTAGCGAGCCGGAAGAGCACGGAGAGCGTGGCGAGCGCGGAGTTCGCGCGGGCGGGGCGTTCGTCGCCGGGCCGCGGAACGCGCTGACGGACGTGGCGGGCCTGCGGGTGGGGCATGCCCAGCGGACCGGGGACGGCTGGCTTACGGGCTGCACCGTGGTGCTGACGCCGCCGGGCGGCGCGGTGGCCGGGGTCGACGTGCGCGGCGGCGGCCCCGGCACCCGGGAGACGGACCTGCTCGACCCCAGCAACCTGGTGGAGCGCGTCGACGCCGTGCTGCTGACCGGCGGCAGCGCCTTCGGTCTCGACGCCGCCACCGGCGTGATGGGCTGGCTGGAGGAGCAGGGCCGCGGCGTCCGGATAGGGCCGCACGTGGTGCCGATCGTCCCGGCGGCCGTCCTGTTCGACCTCGGGCGCGGCGGTGACGGGCGGGCGCGGCCGGACGCGGCGCTGGGCCGGGCGGCGGCCGAGGCGGCGGGCGGCTCCGGGCCCGGCGCGCCCGTCGCCGAGGGCAACGTGGGCGCGGGCACGGGCGCGAAGGCGGGCGGCATCAAGGGCGGGGTGGGCACGGCGAGCGCGGCGCTGCCCTCCGGGGTCACGGTCGCCGCGCTCGCCGCGGTCAACGCGGCGGGCTCGCCGTTCGACCGGGAGACCGGCGCGCTGTTCGGGGCACCCGGCAGCACCCCGCCGCCGCCCGCCGTGCACGAGGAGGCCATGCGCCGCCTGGCGGAGTCGGTGCGGGAGACGGGCCGCCGGGGGCCCGCTGGCGGCAGCTCGCCGCTGAACACCACGCTGGCGGTGGTGGCGACGGACGCGACGCTGACGAAGGCTCAGGCGCGGAAGCTGGCGGGCGTCGCCCACGACGGCCTGGCCAGGGCGGTGCGTCCGGCGCATCTGATGGTCGACGGCGACACGGTCTTCGCTCTGGCGACCGGCGAGCGACCGCTCCCTTCCCCCGTCGCCGGCCTGGAGGCGGCCTCGGGCTTCAACGAGCTGCTGGCCGCGGGTGCGGACGTCCTGACCCGGGCCGTGGTCTCGGCGGTGCTCGCCGCGGAGACCGTGGACACGCCGGGCGCGCTGATCCCCGCCTACCGGGACCTGTACGGAGGGGAGTAGGTCCCGGTAGGCGGGGGCGGAGGCTCCCGGGCCGCCGCCCGGGAGCGTGGTCCTACGCCGCCGTGGCCGTGGCGACGGGTGCCGGGCTCGCGGCCGTCTCGGCCGCGGCCCCGACCCGGTCGCGGTGGGACCTGGCGCGTTCCTTCAGGACGATCACCAGCGTCGCGGTCACCGCCGTGCCGGCGGCGATCGCCAGCAGGTAGAGCACCGGGCTGCCGACCAGGCCGGTGACGAAGACGCCGCCGTGCGGGGCACGCAGCGTGCTGCCGAACGCCATGGTCAGCGCCCCGGTGACGGCGCCGCCCGCCATGGCCGAGGGGATGACGCGCAGCGGGTCGGCGGCGGCGAACGGGATCGCGCCCTCGGTGATGAAGGAGGCGCCCAGCACCCAGGCGGCCTTGCCGTTCTCCTTCTCCGTCCGGTCGAAGAGGCTGCCGCGCACCAGGGTGGCCAGGGCCATGCCCAGCGGCGGGACCATGCCGGCGGCCATCACCGCGGCCATGATCTCCATGTTCGTGTCGCCGGGGTTGGCCACGGCGATGCCCGCGGTGGCGAAGGTGTAGGCGACCTTGTTCACCGGCCCGCCGAGGTCGAAGCACATCATCAGGCCGAGCAGGACGCCCAGCAGCACCGCGTTGGTGCCGCTCAGGCCGTTCAGCCAGTCGGTGAGCCCGGACTGGGCCTCGGCGATGGGCTTGCCGATGACGATGAACATCAGGAAGCCGACGGCGATGGACGACAGCAGCGGTATGACGACGACCGGCATGACGCCGCGCAGCGCGGGCGGGATGCCGACGCGCTGAATGCCCATCACCACCGTCCCGGCCAGCAGGCCCGCGGCCAGGCCGCCGAGGAACCCGGCGTTGACGGTCACCGCGATCGCGCCGCCCACGAAGCCGGGCACCAGGCCCGGCCGGTCGGCCATGCCGTAGGCGATGTACCCGGCGAGCACCGGGACGAGGAAGCCGAACGCGGCGCCGCCGATCTGGAAGAACAACGCCGCCCAGCTGTCGGTCTGCGTCCACACGAAGTGGTCGGCGACGGCGGGGGCCTCGTTGATCTGGTAGCCGCCGATGGCGAAGGCGAGCGCGATGAGCAGCCCGCCGGCGGCCACGAACGGCACCATGTAGCTGACGCCGGTCATCAGCCACTTGCGCAGCCGGGTGGGGAAGCCGTCGCCGGGCTCCCCGGCGCGGTCCATCGGCGAGGACGCGGCCGGGGCCACGCCGGCGGCGCCGGGGACGTGGTCGGCGGCCCGGGCGCGGGCGGCGGCGATCAGCTCGGCGGCCCGGTTGATGGCCGCCTTGACGCCCACGTCGACAACCGGCTTGCCCGCGAAGCGGTCCCGTTCCCTGACCTCGACGTCGTGCGCGAAGATCACGGCGTCGGCGGCGGCGATGACCTCCGGCGCCAGCCGCTCGAACCCGGCGGAGCCCTGCGTCTCGACGCTGATCCGCACGCCCTCGGCCTCGGCGGCGCGCTCCAGCGACTCCGCGGCCATGTAGGTGTGCGCGATCCCGGTGGGGCAGGAGGTGACGGCCACGATCGTGAACGGCTCGGGAGCGGGGGTCCCGGCCGGGTCCTCGGCATCGGCTTCACTCCGCGCGGCGAGTTCCTCCGGCTCCTCTGGCTGCTCTCCCCTGATCAGTTCCGCCACCCTGGCCGGGTCGGTGCCCGCACGCAGCGCGTCCGTGAACTCGGGGCGCATCAGCTCGCGGGCCAGGCCGGAGAGGATCGTCAGGTGGTCCTCGTCGGCGCCCGCCGGGGCGGCGATGAGGAAGATCAGGTCGGCCGGCCCGTCCGTGGCGCCGAAGTCGATGCCGTCGGCGCTGCGGCCGAAGGCGAGCGTCGGCTCGGTGACGTGGGCGCTGCGGCAGTGCGGGATGCCGATGCCGCCCTCGAGGCCGGTGGGCATCTGGGCCTCGCGGGCGGCGACGTCCGCCAGGAAGCCCTCAAGGTCGGTGACCCGGCCCACGGCGGTCATACGTTCGGCGAGCGAGCGGGCCGCCGCGTCCTTGGTGGTGGCGGAGAGATCGAGATCGACCAGGTCCGCCGTGATCAGCTGAGCGTGCTGGCTCATCACTGGCTCCCGGAGGTGGAGGAGGGATCTGGGGGTGAGGGGGACGGGGGTGCGG